>WQZX01000078.1 GCA_009780515.1 Nocardioidaceae bacterium
CTTGGTCTCCGGGTCGTCCTCGAAGGCCTGCAGCGCGTCGATGTGCGTGGTGCCGATGACCGGGTCGCCGCCGATGCCGATGGCGGTCGAGAAGCCGAAGTCCTTCAGCTCGTACATCATCTGGTAGGTCAGCGTGCCGGACTTGGAGACCAGGCCGATCGGGCCCTTGCCCGCGATGGTGTGCGGCGTGATGCCGGCCAGCGACTCCTCGGGCGAGATGATGCCCGGGCAGTTGGGGCCGATCATGCGGGTCTTCTTGCCCTGCAGGTAGCTCCACACCTCGGCGGAGTCCTGCACCGGGACACCCTCGGTGATGACCACGATCAGCGGCATCTCGGCGTCGATGGCCTCGATGCAGGCGTCCTTGGTGAAGGCCGGCGGCACGAAGAGGACCGACACGTCGGCGCCGGTCTCCTTCATCGCCTCGGCGACCGAGCCGAAGACGGGCAGCTCCTTGCCGCCGATCTCGGCCGTGGTGCCGGCCTTGCGGGCGTTCACGCCACCGACGATGTTGGTGCCGGCGTCGAGCATGAGGGCGGTGTGCTTGGAGCCCATGCCGCCGGTCATGCCCTGGACGATGACCTTGCTGTCCTTGTTGAGGTAGATGCTCATTCTTCTCTGCTCTCTATCTCGTCCGCGCTCAGGCGTTCGCCAGCTCGGCGGCCTTGTCGGCCGCTCCGTCCATGGTGTCGGCCTGCGTCACGAGCGGGTGGTTCAGCTCGTTGAGGATCGCGCGGCCCTGCTCGACGTTGTTGCCGTCGAGGCGTACGACGAGCGGCTTGGTCGCCTTGTCGCCGAGCAGCTCGAGGGCGCCCTTGATGCCGTTGGCGACCTCGTCGCAGGCGGTGATGCCGCCGAAGACGTTGACGAACACGCTCTTGACCTGCGGGTCGTTGAGGATCACGTCGAGGCCGTTGGCCATGACCTGGGCGTTGGCGCCGCCGCCGATGTCGAGGAAGTTGGCCGGCTTGACGCCGCCGTGCTCCTCGCCGGCGTACGCGACGACGTCGAGGGTGCTCATGACGAGACCCGCGCCGTTGCCGATGATGCCGACCTGGCCGTCGAGCTTGACGTAGTTGAGACCGAGGTCCTTGGCCTTCGCCTCGAGCGGGTCGGCCTCCTCGCGGATCTCGAACTCGGCGTGCTCGGGGTGACGGAACTCCGAGGCGTTGTCGTCCAGCGACACCTTGCCGTCGAGGGCCTCCAGCTTGTCGCCCTCGAGGCGGGCCAGCGGGTTGACCTCGACCAGGGTGGCGTCCTCCTCGACGAACGTCTTGTAGAGCGCCTGGATCATCTCCACGGCCTGCTCGAAGACGGCCTCGGGGAAGGCGGCCTCGGTCGCGATCTCGCGAGCCTTCGCCTCGTCGACGCCCTTGCCCGGGTCGATCGCGATCTGCTTGACGGCGTCGGGGTTGGTCTTGGCGACCTCCTCGATCTCCACGCCGCCCTCGACCGAGGCGATGCAGAGGTACTGCCGGTTCGCGCGGTCGAGCAGGAAGGAGAAGTAGTACTCCTCCTGCGGCGGGGTGGCCGGGGTGATCAGGACACGGTTGACCGTGAGGCCCTTGATCTCCATGCCGAGGATGGCGCAGGCGGCCTCGAACGCGTCGTCGGGGGTCTTGGCGAGCTTGACGCCGCCGGCCTTCCCGCGACCGCCGGCCTTGACCTGCGCCTTGACGACGCAGAAGCCCATCTCCTCGGCGGCGGCCTTGGCTGCCTCGGCGGTCTCGACGACCACACCGAGCGTGGTCGCGACGCCGTGCTTGGCGAAGAGCTGCTTCGCCTGGTACTCCATCAGGTCCACTGATCAGTCCTCATCTTCGAGTGCGGGCGTGGCGAGGTTCGTGGCTCGCCGTACGGGCCCGCCGTGTAGGAGTTCGGTACGCCGCCTCGCGGCAGCCGTTCCTCGGGCACACTAGTCGCGCCGCACGCCGACGACGAGGGTGGGCCCACAGGACGTGACGGGCATTACACCCGATCTGCCGGTTCGCCGGACACCGCACAGAGGCAGGACCTAGGATTTCGGTCCACCGGCGCCTTCCCGTAAGGTCGCTGCAGAATTTCGCAAGGACTGTTCATCGCGCGGCCACCCCCAGGCCACCGATGCCGGCGGAGACGGACGACCCCGCGCCCCGCCGACGAACGAGCGGCGACACCGACCGCGACCGACGGGCCAAACAGGAGCAAGCGACACATGGGTAGCCACCGAGCGGAACCAGGCGCGAACCAGGAGTCCCGCTCGGACGACCCCGTCGCCAAGCTGTACGTCGGCCGTCGCGTGGCCGCCCGCCCCGTCGACGACTCCTCGACGTCCGGCGAGATCGAGCTGCCCGAGCAGCCGGCTGCGGCCCCTGTGGCCCCCATGGCCCCCGCCGCCGAGGCGGGCGCTCCCACCCGCCGTTCCTCCTCGCCGTCGCCGACCGTCGAGATCCCGCTGCTGAGCGCCCACCACCTGCGTGCGGCGACGACCGGATCGCTCAAGCCGGCCGTGCCCGGCAAGCGCCGCGCCGCTGCGGAGGCGCCCGCACGCCGGTCCCTCGTCAAGCGCCTCCCGTCCGCGCCGATCCTCGTCGGCGTCGCCACGCTGGCGATCGCGATCGGTGGCGCGGTCGCCTCCGCGCACACCAGCCTCGCCAGCAGCGACACCGCCCTGTCCGCGCCGAACGCGATGAGCGGCGCCTTCGGCTCCGCCTCGGTCGGGTCTCGCACCGAGACGATCAGCCGCGACTCCGACCGCCAGACGCTGCAGGGAGCCACCAACACCCGGCTGGTCCAGGAGGCCGAGCAGAGCGCCCAGCAGCGCAACTCGGCCCTCGGCGCCCTCGCGCTCGACGCGGAGAAGAAGGCCCACCAGATCGCCCAGAACCGCTGGGTCCTCCCCATCACCGCCGGCGGCTACCACCTCACCGCGCGGTTCGGCCAGTGCTCCGGCCTCTGGCAGGCCTGCCACACCGGCCTCGACTTCGCCTGCCCCACCGGCACCCCGATCCACGCCCTCGCCGACGGCGTCATCAACTTCGCCTCGTGGGACGGCTCCTACGGCAACAAGACCGCCGAGACCCTCGCCGACGGCACCGAGATCTGGTACGCCCACCAGAACGCCTTCAACGTCCACGTCGGCGAGCACGTCGTGCAGGGCCAGATCATCGGGTACGTCGGCTCCACCGGCAACACCACCGGCCCGCACGTCCACATCGAGGTCCGCCCCGGCGGCGGCGACCCGGTCGACCCCGACCCCGCCTTCGTCCAGCACGGCGTCAACCCCGACGCCAACCAGGGGTAGTCCTTCTCTGCGCGAGGGCGTCGCCGCTTCAGGCGCCCAGCCGTACCCGGCCAGGACGCTGGTGGCGGCGAGCAACGCCGACCCTGTTGCACACCGATGTGATGAGCCGAGCTCGGTCGCGGTAGCTGGACAAAACCAGGCGAGGAGATCGGCGTCGCGGGGCAGCCGCCGCCTCCCGAGGCCACCCGGAGCCATGGCGAGCAGGCCGACGGCCCGAAGACGTCGAGCAGCTCGAAGCCCTCGAGGAGAACGATCGTCGGTGACCGCCGGTCCTTGGGGAGATGATGCGAGTCTCCATGGCCCGGCGCCGGTGGAACACCGCTCGATCGGGTGGTCGAGCCTGTCGAGACCTACTCGAGGTTCTCCCGCATCGCCTCGGCGACGGGGTCGTCGGCGCCCAGGCCGGCGACGACGCCCTGCTGGTCGTCGCGGGAGCGGTTCTGGGAGAGCTTCGCCTTGCCCTCGGCGCGCTCGACGTGGATCTCGATGCCGACGATCGCCTTCAGCATCCCGTCGACGTACGACGCGGGGGGGTCGGTGACGCGCCAGGGCTCGTCCCGCGGCGACTCGTGGCGGTCGGTCAGGTCGGTGACCGCGCCGCGCACCCACTCCGGGTCGTCGTGGACGGTGGCGCGGCCGGTCAGGTGGACCGAGGAGTAGTTCCAGGTGGGGACGACCTTGCCGTGCTCGGCCTTGGCGGCGTACCAGGACGGGGAGACGTAGGCCTGGGGCCCGCCGACCACCACCAGCACGGGGGTGTCGGGATCGATGGAGCGCCAGTGCTCGTTGGCGCGGGCCATGTGCGCGATGACGCGGTCGCCCTGCCAGAGCACCGGGAGCAGCGTGGCCAGCGGGTAGCCGTCGGGGCCGGTGGTGATCACCTCGCCGGCGGCGTACGCCTCGACCATGGCGCGGGCCGTCGACTCGTCGACGGCGTTGAAGTGCGGGACGTACATCAGAGCTTCTCCACGGGTGCGTAGCGCAGCAGCAGCCTCTTGACGCCCTCGCTGCCGAAGTCGATCGAGGCGACGGACTTGTCCGCGACGCCCTCGACGGTGACGACCGTACCGAGGCCGAAGCTGTCGTGGGTGACCCGGTCGCCGGGGGCGAGGTTGGGGATCGCCCGAGACGGCTTGGACTTGGCCGCCGCGTCGGCGCGGGCCGCCGCCGATGAGAAGTTGCGGCGGCCGGCAGCCGTCGGGGAGCCCAGCCGCTGCCCGCCGGAGTACGACGACGAGCGGCTGTCGCTGGCGAACGTCGGCCGTGCCCACTGCGTCTGCTCAGCCTCGGTGCGGCGCCAGTCGACGAGGTCGATCGGCAGCTCGCCGAGGAAGCGCGAGGCGGGGTTGTGGGCAGGCGCACCCCAGGCCGAGCGCACCACCGAGCGCGAGACGTAGAGCCGCTGGCGGGCGCGGGTGATGCCGACGTACGCGAGCCGGCGCTCCTCCTCGAGCTCGGTGCGGTCGCCGAGCGCGCGGGAGTGCGGGAAGACACCGTCCTCCATGCCGGTCAGGAAGACCACCGGGAACTCCAGGCCCTTGGCGGTGTGCAGCGTCATGAGGGTGACCATGCCGGTCTCGGCCGGCGCGTCGGGCTCGGCCTCGCCGTCGGGCGGCGCGTCGGGGATCTGGTCGCTGTCCGCGACGAGCGCGACCCGCTCCAAGAAGTCGGCCAGGCCCGGCTCGACCAGGCCCGCGTCGACGTCGGCGGGGTCTGCTGAGGGCCCGGCGATCGGGTCCTCGGCGAACTCCCGCGCGACCGCGACGAGCTCGGCGAGGTTCTCGATCCGGCTCTCGTCCTGCGGGTCGTCGGACTCCTCGAGGCTCTTGAGGTAGCCGGACTTGTCGAGCACCGACTCGAGGATGACGTCCGGCCGCTCCCCCGCCTCGACCATCTGCATCAGCTCGCCCATGACGGCCACGAACTGCTCGATGTTGCGCTGGCTGCGGGTCGCCAGGCCCGGCGCCTCGTCCGCCCGCCGCAGCGCCTCCCAGAACGTCATCGAGTCGCGGGTGGCGAGCTCGCCGACGCAGGCGACGGCACGATCGCCGATGCCGCGCTTCGGGGTGTTGAGGATCCGCCGCATCGAGACCTGGTCGTCGGGGTTGACCAGCGCCCGGAGGTAGGCGAGCGCGTCGCGCACCTCGCGCCGCTCGTAGAAGCGCACCCCGCCGACGACCTTGTAGGGCATGCCGGTGCGCATGAAGATCTCCTCGAAGACCCGCGACTGCGCGTTGGTGCGGTAGAAGACCGCGACATCGCCGGCCCGCAGCCCGGCGTCCTCGTCGGTGAGCCTGTCGATCTCGTCGGAGACGAAGCGCGCCTCGTCGTGCTCGGTGTCGCCGACGTACCCGACGATCTTGGCGCCGTCGCCCGCGTCGGACCACAGCCGCTTCGGCTTGCGCCCCTCGTTGCGCTCGATGACCGCGTTGGCGGCGGTCAGGATCGTCTGGGTGGAGCGGTAGTTCTGCTCGAGCATCACGGTCCGCGCATCCGGGAAGTCCTGCTCGAAGTCCATGATGTTGCGGATGTCGGCGCCGCGGAACGCGTAGATCGACTGGTCGGCGTCGCCGACCACCATCAGCTCCGCCGGAGGTACGGCGTCCGCGCCCTCCAGGTTGGTCGAGCCGGTCGAGACCTCCTCCAGGTCCTGGCCGCAGAGCTGGTGGATGAGGGCGTACTGCGCGTGGTTGGTGTCCTGGTACTCGTCGACGAGCAGGTGCCGGAAGCGGCGGCGGTAGGTCTCGCGGATGCCCGGCTTGGTCTGGAAGAGCCGGACGGTCTCCATGATGAGGTCGTCGAAGTCGAGGGCGTTCGCCTCGCGCAGCCGCCGCTGGTAGAGCTCGTACGCCGAGGCGTAGGCCTCCTCGAAGCTGTTCTTGGCGTCGGCCCTGACCTCGGCCGGATCGCGCAGCTCGTTCTTGTAGCCGCTGATCTGGTGCAGGACCGGCCCGGGCTGGAACTTGCGCGGGTCGAGGTCGAGGTCGTTGCAGACCATCGTGATCAGGCGCTTCTGGTCCTGCGCGTCGTAGATGGAGAAGTTGGACTTGACCCGGTCGTAGCCGAGGTGCTCGGCCTCCTTGCGCAGGATCCGCACGCAGGCGGAGTGGAAGGTCGAGACCCACATGATCTTGGCGCGGCCGCCGACCAGCTCGGCGACGCGCTCCTTCATCTCCGCGGCCGCCTTGTTGGTGAAGGTGATCGCCAGGATCGAGCCCGGGTGGGCCTTGCGCTCCTGGATCAGCCACGCGATGCGGCGGGTCAGGACACGGGTCTTGCCCGAGCCCGCGCCGGCCACCACCAGCAGCGGCACCCCCGCGTGGACGACCGCCTCCCGCTGCGGGTCGTTGAGCCCCTCGAGCAGCTCCTCCGCGGTCGGCCCCCGCCTCGGCGTACGCCCCTCCTCGGTCGTCGGCTTGGCGGCAAGGAGGTGCTCGAACCCGGGCAGCGGCGTCGTACTCATAAGTGGGTCCAGCCTACGGCGGGCCGGCGACGCTTCGGAGGGTGCTGCGGCGGCGGGAGCTGTAACACGCTGTTGGCTTGTCTGGTCGGCCGTTGGCTGCTGTAACACGCTGCCGGCCGGGCTACCACGTCGTGTGCGGCTGTCGTACGTCGCTGCAGCAGCCCTCTACAGCAGCAATCGATCGACCAGGTCGCTCAACAGCGTGTTACAGCTCGGGGCCGCGCACAACCACAGCCCGCACCTCCCGTCACACCAGCCACAGCATGCGCCGGTTTCTCATCCACAGGTGGCCAGCGAGCTCGCTTGTCCACAGTGATGATGCTCCGACGACCGCGGTTGTCGGATGCCAGGAGAACGTTGTTCGCCATGAACATGAAGGTGCGGGCACTCGCCGCCGGACAGCACGGCCTCATCACCCGACGCCAGGCCGTCGATTGCGGCATGAAGCCGGAGCAGATCGACCGCCTCGTACGCCGCGGCACGTGGACCATCGTCCGGCGCGGGGTCTACGTCGAGACGGCCATCGCCGAGGCCGCACACTCCCACCGGCACAAGCGCATCCTCATCGACGCCGCGGCAAGTCTCCGGATCAGAGGTCCCCACGTCTGGAGTCATCACTCCGCGGCGCACCTGTTGGACCTTGCGGTCCTGCACGAGCCGCATCCGATCACCCACGTCACCAGGACCGGCATCGTCGGCTCCCACGATCGCCGCGACATCAAGCACCATCGCGCGCCGTACCCGCCGTCCGCAGTGGTGGGCGCCGCCGGCATCAGCTGCCTCGACGCGGCTCGCACGGCGCTCGACATCACGCGCGAGCACGGCTACCTGCAGGGGCTCGTCGCGGCTGACTCGGCACTGCGCTCCGGCAGCTCCTTGGACGACCTCCGGTCAGCGCGCGAGCTGATGAGGTCGTGGCCGCACTCGACCGTGATGGACGACGTCCTCGCCTCTGCGCACCCCGACACGGACAGCGTGGGCGAGACGCTCACCCGCGTCCTCGTGGCCGAGCTCGGCTTCGGCGTACCCCAGGTTCAGTTCGGCCTCGCCGCGGGCGGGCGCGTCGCGTGGTGCGATCTGAGATTGGGGCGGCACACGTTCGAGTTCGACGGCGAGCTGAAGTACATCCCCACCGACCAGGGCGGTTTCGCCACCACGGACCCTGCCAGGGTGGTGTGGCTCGAGAAGCAGCGCCAGGACTTCGTCTGCGGGTTCAAGATCGGCATGTCTTGGGTCGTCTGGTCCGATCTGTGGGGAGCTCAACGTGCGGTCACCCGCGATCGATTGATCCGTGAGTACCTCGACACCTGCCGCCTCTTCGGCACGGACATCTCCGATCTGGCGCAGTACCGGCCCCGGGGCGAGCGACGGCGCCCCGGCGTGCGTCGCCTCGACGCGGCCTGATCTGTCTCTCCGGCGGAGTGACGCGGTCGTCAGGTCCGACGCTGTAACACGTCGTTCGCCGACCTACTACGGCGCTCACTGCTGTTGTACGCCGCTGCGACGACCTTCTACAGCCGCCATCGCCCGACCAGAGCGGCGAACGACGTGTTACAGCCGCCGTCGCCCGACCACGCCATCAGACAACGTGTTACACCACACAGCCTCAGCGGCCGGTGGCGGTGAAGTGCTCGTAGTCCTTCAGGGAGTGCCAGTCGCCACCCCAGGACCACCCGATGGCGGCGAACGCGCGGACGGCGACGCCACCGGGCTCGACCATGCCGGGGCGGACCCACGAGCGATCGAGGTACGCCGAGGCGAGCTCGGGCAGGACGACGTCGCCCCGGTGATAGGGGTTGTCGAAGGGGTCCAGGTCGATCGCCAGGCCGTAGGCGTGGGCGGACAGGACGGTGGAGCCGCGGGCGTCGCGGCAGACCATCGAGGCGGTGTCGTTGCCGTCGCCGGTGGGGTGGGCGTCGAGGTCGGCGGTGGTCGGCAGCCGCATCTCCTCGATCGGGAAGCGCGCGGCGAACAGCCTGCGGAACACCGACACCACCGCGGTCGCGACTCTCGCGTTGACCACCATCTCCCCCGTGTGGGCCAGCCCGTCGAAGCCGTGGAAGCCCATCCGCAGGTAGCGCAGGCCCGACAGCGGCACCGGGCATCCAGGCTCCCAGGTCCTGCCCATCCGGCGCCGGATCGCGGGCGTGATCGGGCCGATCGATGCGTGGAAGCGGCCGTCCGCGGGCGGTGGGAGCAGGTCGGCCGTGCGATAGCGGCGCACCCGCAGGCTGCGCGGGGTGGGCCGCACGACGCCGTACCCGTCGGGGCGCAGCGGCAGCGGGTGCGCGCCCAGCCGCCACGTCGAGTACGCGGGACCGCCCGACCGCGTCCTCGCACTCCCGCCCGCCTGCGCCCGCTGCACCCGCTGCTCCCTGCTCGACCCCGGCCGCGCCGACCGACTCCGCTGCGCGGTCGAGGGTGCGGCCGGGGGTGCGGTCGACGGAGCTGCCGACGTACCTCCGCAGCCGGCGAGCAGGACCAGAACCACGACCCCGACCCCTAGGAGCCGCCTCACAGCAGCTTCCGGTCCGATGCCCAGCGGGCCAGCTCGTGGCGCGACGAGAGCTGCAGCTTGCGCAGCACCGAGGACATGTGGGTCTCGACGGTCTTCACCGAGATGAACAGCTCGCCGGCGACCTCGCGGTAGGAGTAGCCGCGGGCGATCAGCCGCATGACCTCGCGCTCGCGCTCGGTGAGCCGATCGAGGTCCTCGTCGATCGCGGCGACGTCGGGGGCGACGCCCGACCCGGCGAACGCGTCGAGCACGAAGCCGGCCAGCCGCGGCGAGAACACGGCGTCCCCGTCGGCGATCCGGCCGATCGCGTCGACCAGCTCGGGGCCGGTGATCGTCTTGGTGACGTAGCCGCGGGCGCCCGCACGGATCGTGCCGATGACGTCCTCGGCCGCGTCGGAGACCGACAGCGCCAGGAACCGCGGGCCCGCCGGTCCGCAGCGCCGCATCACCTCGACCCCGCCGCCACCGGGCAGGTGCACGTCGAGAAGCACGACGGCCGGCGCCGTCGCCGTGATGACCGCGACGGCCTCGTCGACGTCGGCGGCCTCGCCGACCACCTCGACCCGGTCCACGCCTCCGGCGCCCAGCTCCGCCGCGACGCCCCGCCGGAACATCGCGTGGTCGTCGACGACGACCACCCGGATCGGATCGGAAACCATCACGCACCCACCCCTTCGATCGCCAGCCGCAACCGGACCTCGGTGCCCTCGCCGATCGCGGATCGTACGACGGCGGTGCCGCCGTGCCGCTCCATCCGGTCGACGATGCTGCCACGCACGCCTTGTCGGTCCTCCGCCACGCCACCCACGTCGAAGCCGACGCCGCGGTCGCGCACGAAGACCTCGACCGCGCCGGGCGACACCTCGGCGTAGACGTCCACCCGCGACGCACCGGCGTGCTTGGCGGCGTTGGTGACCGCCTCGCGGGCCGCCTGGACGACGGGCCGGATCGTCTCGTCCATCGGCAGGTCGCCCACGGCGACGACGTCCACGGTCACGCCGTAGGAGTCCTCGACCTCGCCTGCCATCGACCGCAGCGCACCGGCCAGCGAGGTCTCGCTGACGGTCTCGGCGGAGAACAGCCACGACCGCAGGTCGCGCTCCTGGGCGCGGGCCAGGCGGGCCGCGTCCGCGGGGTTCTTCTGGATCAGCGCGAGCGTCTGCAGCACCGAGTCGTGGAGGTGCGCGGCGACGTCGGCGCGCTCCTGGGTGCGCACCCGCTCCGACCGCTCGTCGGACAGCTCGCTCGCGATCCTCAGGATCCACGGCACCACCACGAGCCCCAGACCCGCCAGCGCCAGCACGACCGCGATCGCCACGTCGCGGATCACCGAGACCGAGCCGCCGCGCAGGACCAGCACCAGCACCGCGGAGGACAGGACCAGCAGGACGCCCACGACAAGACGGGCGTACGACGCCCAGCCGCTGTCGCCGACCACGATCCGCATCACGTCGATGCGGCCGGTCGCATCGAGCCAGCGCTCGCGCTGCGCCTCGTCGGCCTGGCGCCAGAGCAGCCCGACACCGACCAGGCCCAGGGACAGCGGCCACCACAGCCACCCGGCGCCGAACCACGCCTGCACCACGAACAGCGCACCGACGCCGAGGGCACCGAGGACCACCACGGGGCCGACGTCGCCGAGCCGCTGGATGCGGCCCGGACGACGACCGCCGCGGGTCGCCGATGCGAGCCCGGGAGCCTCCTCGTCCGGCCGTCGGCCGGGGAGGACCAGCCACAGCGCGGCGTACAGAACCAGGCCGACGCCGCCGAAGAACGTGCCGACCACGAAGAACAGCCGCACCCACAGCACCGGCACGCCGAGGTGGCGGGCCAGGCCCGCCGCGACGCCACCGGCCACCTGGCCGTCGAGGTCGCGGTAGGCGCGGCGCGTGTCGGCGTGCGGCGCGCGCTCGTCGGGTGCGGTGGTGCTCATGATGTGCTCCATCATCACAGAGCCGCAGGCCCACCAGCAGGGGGAAGAACCCTGACCCGACCCTGACTCCCGGGCACAGGATCAGGGCACTCCCCGATGGTCGGGAGCCGACCACGGGGACAGGCTTGAGCCATGACCGCCCCACCGAACGGGACCTCGACCGAGGAACAGCCGCCCCCGGCCGACCCCGGCAGCGGGCCTCGCGTCAGCGGCGCCGAGATGCGTGACCTCGGCCTGCTGCGCACCAGCGTCCACGACCGCAAGATCGCCGGTGTGGCCGGCGGCATCGCGCGGCACTTCGACATCGACCCGATGCTCGTGCGCGTCGCCCTGGTGGTCCTGGTGTTCTTCGGCGGCGCCGGCGTCCTGCTGTACGGCGCGGGCTGGCTGATCATCCCGGACGAGGAGAACGGCCGCGCGACGATCAACCTCGACCACCGCACACGCAACGTCGCGCTGTGGATCGTGGCCGGCATCGCCGGGATCTCGGCGGTCAGCGACTCGGTCGGCCAATGGCACTTCCCGTGGCCGGTGGTCATCGTGGGCCTGGCCGTGCTCGGGCTGGTGTCCCGAGGCCAGCACATCGGTCACTGGGGCAGCTGGAACCAGTGGAGGCACACCCCTCCCCCCGGCGTCGCGCCGAGGGAGACCGGCCACGAGGGCGAGCCGGTGGACTACTCGCAGGAGTGGTCGGACTACTACAAGGCCAAGTACGCCGGGAAGTACGACGCCGGCAAGATGGCCGCCTACCAGGAGAAGTGGGACGCCAAGGCCGCGGCCTACCGGGCCAAGTACGATGCGAAGTACGCCCGCTACCGGGCGCCGTACGTCCGTGACCGCAGGCGCCGCGGGCCGATCCTGTTCGGCTTCACCCTCGCCCTCGCCGCCCTCGGTGTCGGCGTGCTCGTCACCGCCCGCCTCGCGGGCGTCGACGTCCCGCCGGGGGCGTACCCCGCCGTCGTGGCGGCCACCTGCGGCGTGATGCTGCTGGTGAGCGCGTGGTACGGCCGCGGCGGCGGCCTGATCCCGGTCGGGCTGATTGCGGTGCTCGCGATGCTGGTCGCCTCCAGCAACGGCGGTTGGAGCGCGGGGCAGACGATCGTCCGCCCTGCGTCCGCGGCAGGGCTGCACGACAGCTACCGCATCGGCGCCGGCGAGCTCAGCGTCGACCTCACCCACGTGAAGGACCTGTCGGCCCTCGACGGCCGGACGCTGACGCTGCACAGCCGCGTCGGCCACATCGTCGTGGACGTGCCGGCCACCGGGCTCGCCGTCGACGCCAACGCCACCATCGACGGCGGTGGCGAGACAGTGCTCTTCGGCAGCGATCGCAACGGCTCCGCGAGCGTCCGGCACGGTGGGGGCGCCGACGCCCCCGAGCTCACCATCGACGCCGAGCTCTTCTTCGGCCAGATCGAGATCAGGACGGAGAACGCCTCATGAGCGACCAGAACCCCGAGCCCGAGACCCGCGACGACGCCGTCCCGATCGGTCGGCCCGACGCGCTCGACCAGGCGTCGCCCTGGCACCCGACCCACGTCGCCCACCTCGTCATGGGGCTGGCCCTGCTCGGCCTGGTCACGATCTGGATCGTGGTCGTGCCGCTCGGCGCCGTACGCCTGCAGGACGCCCGCTGGCTGCTGCCGCTGCCGTGGCTGGTCGCGGGCGCGGCCGGGTTGGTGGCGACGGTGCTCAACGGCCGCCACCGCCGCCGGCCCTGAGGCCCGGCCGAGTCCGGCCGAACCCGGCAGGGTCAGTCGGCGGCCGGCAGGCCGGTGACCCGGATGCCGGCGTGCGTCTTGTACTTGCGGTTGATCGAGATCAGCACCGCGGTGAACGGCTCGAGCTGACGGGCCAGCCGCAGCTTGCCGCCGTCGACGCCGACCCGACCGGTGACGGCACGGGCGAGCTCCATCGCGACCTCCTTGGCCGCCGCCACGTCGCCGACGACGAGGACGTCCTCGTCGAGGAAGTCGTCCTCGCCCCAGAGCAGGACGGCCGAGACGTTGTGGAAGGCGCCGACCACGGTGGCCTCGGGCGCGAGCGCCTGGGCCGACTCCGCGGCCGACCCCTCGCCGCCGTCGACCACCCGGCCGTGCGCGCCGCGCTTGTCGAAGGCCAGCGGGTTGACGCAGGAGATCACCGTCTTGCCGGCCAGGTCGAGCGAGGACACCAGCTCGTCGTGGCCGTCGTACGGGACGGCGAGGAGGACGACGTCGCAGGCCGCGACCGCGCCGGCGTTGTCGGCCCCGCTGACCGTGCCGGCCCCGGCGACGCCCGCGAGCCTCTCCGTGACCTCGGCGGCGACGGCCTCGCCCTTCTCCGCGGCGCGCGAGCCGAGGACGACGTCGTGCCCGCCCCGGGCGAACCGGTAGCCCAAGCCCTTGCCCTGCGGTCCGGTGCCGCCGATGACCGCCACGCGGTGGCTCATGGTCGCTCTCCTTCGTTGCGATGGTGACAGTAATACTGTCATGGTTGTGGCATGAAGCTCTCGATGCCCCTGCTGTACGCCGGCAACCCCCGTGAGTCCGCCGACCAGGTCGTCGCCCTGGAGAAGGCGGGGCTGGACACCGTCTGGGTCGCGGAGCCGTACGGCTTCGACGCTCCCACCCTGATGGGCTATCTCGCCGCCAGGACCGAGACCGTCGAGATCGGCGCGGGCATCCTCAACGTCTACTCCCGTACGCCGGGCGCGCTGGTCCAGACCGCCGCCGGGCTCGACAACGTGTCCGGCGGGCGTGCGGTGATCGGCCTCGGCGCCTCCGGCCCGCAGGTGATCGAGGGCTTCCACGGCATGGCCTACGACCGCCCGCTCACCCGCACCCGCGAGGTCATCGAGCTGATGCGCATGGGCCTGCGCCGCGAGCCGCTCGACCTGCAGGGCCGGACCGTCCAGGTCCCCCTCCCCGCCGGCCAGGGCCTCGGCCTCGGCAAGCCGCTGAAGCTCCTCAACAAGCCCGAGCGCGCCGACGTGCCGATCTGGGTCGCGGCCCTCGGCGACAAGAACGTCGCGATGACCGCCGAGGTCGCCGACGGCTGGCTGCCGTTCCTCTTCCACCCCGAGAAGGCGCAGGAAGTGTGGGGCGACTCGCTCGCCGCCGGCGCCGCCAAGCGCTCCGCCGACCTCGGCCCGCTGCAGGTCTCCGCCGGCGGCATGATCGCCATCGGCGAGGGCCCGGAGACCAAGGCGCTGCTCGACTTCGCCCGCCCGATCGTCGCCCTGTACGTCGGCGGCATGGGCGCGCGCGACAAGAACTTCTACAACCAGCTCGTGTGCCAGTACGGCTACGAGGCCGAGGCCGAGCAGATCCAGGACCTCTACCTCGAGGGCAGGAAGAAGGAGGCCGAGGCGCTCGTGCCGACCGAGCTGCTGGAGGCGATCAACATGGTCGGCCCGGCGTCGTACGTGCGGGAGCGGATCGAGGCGTTCCGCGCTGCCGGTGTCACCAACCTCCAGGTCACGCCGGCCAGCGAGGACCCGGCCGCGACCATCGCGCAGCTGAAGGACTGGCTGTCCTGATCCCGGTGCTTGGACTCCTCAACCATCGGTAGATGCGGCGGCGGCCCGGCGGTCCTAATATTCGCCTCGTGCCCGGGTCGCAGCCACCTCCACCACCGAACGGTCCCGTCTGGCCCGGAGCGGCGGGACAGCCCACGCCTCCCGGCCAGCCGACCGCCGCGCGCCCCGGACCGTGGGCCCAGGGCGGTCCGCAGGGCGGTCCGCCCAGCGGACCGCCGGCCGGACCTCCGGCCCCGCCGCAGGGACCGTACGGCGGCCCTCCGCCCGGCGGCTATCCCTACGGACCCCAGCCGCCTCGCCGTCGTACGCCGTGGGGCTGGATCGTCGGAGGCCTGACGGCGCTGGTGCTGGTGATCGCCCTCGCCATCGGCGGCTGGGCCTACGGCACCGGACGCCTCGGCATCGGCCCGCTCAGCTCCCAGGACAAGGCCGCCGCGAGCGTCATCGCGAAGGGCGTCGGCGGCCCGAGGTGGGCGAGCGCCGACCAGCGCTCGTGCGCGGCGACCGAGCTGATGAAGGACCGACGCTCCAAGGCCCTCGAGGACAGCGGCGTGATCGAGTCCGGCGGCAGCGACGGGTGGACCTACACCGGCACCTGGGACGCCGCCGACGCCGACGAGTTCGCCGACGACCTCCTCGACTGCTCCGCCGACTGGACCAAGCAGCTCGGCCGTGAGTGGGGACTCGACGACACCGGCTGCCTCGACTCGGTGGGGCGCTCGGCGGTCGCCGACACCCTCGTGACCAGCTTCGGCGGCGACTCCGGCGACGCGACGAATGCCAAGCGGGACGCGGCCGCCAAGCTCGACGCGTGCTACCACACCGGCGTCGCGAACCCGACCGCCAAGGCGACGCCGGCGTACCGCGCCGTCGACTTCGCCTTCACCCTGCCGAACACCAGC
>WQZX01000079.1 GCA_009780515.1 Nocardioidaceae bacterium
GCGCACGCGCTTGTACTTGCCGCAGTAGCACTCCCAGTCCCGGGTGGGACCGAAGATCTTCTCGCAGAAGAGGCCGTCACGCTCGGGCTTGAGCGTGCGGTAGTTGATGGTCTCCGGCTTCTTGACCTCACCGTGGCTCCACTGACGGATCTCGTCAGCGGTCGCAAGGCCGATCTTGAGCTGGTCGAAGAAGTTAACGTCGAGCACGATGGCTGTGAGTCCTTCGTTAGTTCACGGATTAAGGCTGAGGGACTGAGGCGGTACGCCGGCCGGTCGGCCGGCGTACCGACGACTCAGACTTCTTCGACCGACGGGTTCTCGCGCCGGGACAGGTCGATGCCGAGCTCCTCGGCGGCGCGGAAGACGTCCTCGTCCGCGTCGCGCAGCTCGATCTGGGAGCCGTCCTGGGACAGCACCTCGACGTTGAGGCAGAGCGACTGCATCTCCTTGACGAGAACCTTGAACGACTCCGGGATGCCCGAGTCGGGGATGTTCTCGCCCTTGACGATCGCCTCGTAGACCTTGACGCGACCGGGCACGTCGTCGGACTTGATCGTGAGCAGCTCCTGGAGGGCGTAGGCGGCGCCGTACGCCTCCATCGCCCAGACCTCCATCTCACCGAAGCGCTGGCCACCGAACTGGGCCTTACCGCCGAGCGGCTGCTGGGTGATCATGGAGTACGGGCCGGTCGAGCGCGCGTGGATCTTGTCGTCGACCAGGTGGTGGAGCTTGAGGATGTACATGTAGCCGACCGAGACCGGCTCCTTGAACGGCTCCCCGGAGCGACCGTCGAAGAGACGGGCCTTGCCGTCCTCCTTGATCATCCGGTCGCCGTCGCGGTTGGGGAGCGTCTGGCCGAGCAGGCCGATGATCTCGTCCTCGCGAGCACCGTCGAAGACCGGCGTGGCGACCTTCGTGTTCGGCTCGGCCTCGTCCGCGCCGATGGCGATGAGCCGCTTGGCCCACTCCTCGTCGCGGAGGTCGGCGTCGATGTGCCAGCCCTGCTTGCCCAGCCACCCGAGGTGAAGCTCGAGGATCTGGCCGATGTTCATGCGACGCGGGACACCGAGCGGGTTGAGGATCACGTCGACCGGGGTGCCGTCCTCCATGAACGGCATGTCCTCGATCGGCAGGATCTTCGCGATGACGCCCTTGTTGCCGTGACGGCCGGCGAGCTTGTCGCCCACGGAGATCTTGCGCTTCTGCGCGACGTACACCCGCACCAGCTGGTTGACACCCGGCGGGAGCTCGTCGCCGTCCTCGCGGTCGAAGACGCGGACACCGATGACGGTGCCCTCCTCGCCGTGCGGCACCTTCATCGAGGTGTCACGGACCTCGCGCGCCTTCTCACCGAAGATCGCGCGGAGCAGGCGCTCCTCGGGGGTCAGCTCGGTCTCGCCCTTGGGCGTGACCTTGCCGACCAGGATGTCGCCGGTCGTGACCTCGGCGCCGATGCGGATGATGCCGCGCTCGTCGAGGTCGGCGAGCATCTCGTCGGAGACGTTCGGGATGTCCCGGGTGATCTCCTCCGGGCCGAGCTTGGTGTCGCGGGCGTCGACCTCGTGCTCCTCGATGTGGATCGAGGTGAGGATGTCCTGCTGCACCAGACGCTGGCTGAGGATGATCGCGTCCTCGTAGTTGTGGCCCTCCCACGGCATGAAGGAGACCAGCAGGTTCGTGCCCAGCGCCATCTCGGCGTCGTCGGTGCACGGACCGTCGGCGATCGGGCTGCCGACCTCGAGACGGTCGCCCACACTCACCAGCGGGCGCTGGTTGATGCAGGTGCCCTGGTTCGAGCGGCTGAACTTCTGCAGGCGGTAGGTGGAGTAGCTGCCGTCGTCGTTCATCGTCTCGATGACGTCGGCGGAGACCGCCTTGACCACACCGGCGGTGTCGGAGGTGACGACGTCACCTGCGTCGACCGCGGCGCGGTACTCGATGCCGGTGCCGACGATCGGGCTGTCGCTCTTGATGAGCGGGACGGCCTGACGCTGCATGTTCGCGCCCATGAGCGCGCGGTTGGCGTCGTCGTGCTCGAGGAACGGGATCAGCGCGGTGGCGACCGACACCATCTGCCGCGGCGAGACGTCCATGTAGTCCACGACGCCGGCCGCGACCTCGCCGACCTCGCCATCGCGCTGGCGGACCAGCACGTTGTCCTCGACGAACTTGCCGTTGGCGTCGAGGGCGGCGTTGGCCTGCGCGATGACGTAGCGGTCCTCGTCATCGGCGGTGAGGTAGTCGATCTTGTCGGTGACGACGCCCTCGACGACCTTGCGGTAAGGGGTCTCGACGAAGCCGAACGGGTTGATCCGACCGTACGACGCCAGCGAGCCGATCAGACCGATGTTGGGACCCTCAGGGGTCTCGATCGGGCACATGCGGCCGTAGTGCGACGGGTGGACGTCACGGACCTCCATGCCGGCACGGTCACGGGACAGACCGCCCGGGCCGAGCGCGGACAGGCGGCGCTTGTGGGTCAGGCCCGAGATCGGGTTGGTCTGGTCCATGAACTGCGAGAGCTGCGAGGTTCCGAAGAACTCCTTCAGCGCCGCGACGACCGGGCGGATGTTGATCAGCGACTGCGGCGTGATGGCCTCGACGTCCTGGGTCGTCATCCGCTCGCGGACCACCCGCTCCATGCGGGCGAGACCGGTGCGCATCTGGTTCTGGATCAGCTCGCCGACCGTCCGCATCCGGCGGTTGCCGAAGTGGTCGATGTCGTCGGCGCTGATCTCGAACGGCTCGCCGTTGCTGTCGGTCAGCTCGGTGCGGCCGTCGTGCAGACCCACGAGGTACTTGATGGTCGCGACCATGTCCGCGATCGTCTGGGTCTGCTGGTCGAACGCCTCGTGCTGGCCCAGCTTCTTGTTGATCTTGTAGCGACCGACCTTGGCCAGGTCGTAGCGCTTGGGGTTGAAGTAGTAGTTCTTCAACAGGGTGAGCGCGGCCTCGCGCGTCGGCGGCTCGCCGGGACGCAGCTTGCGGTAGATGTCCAGCAGCGCGTCGTCCGGCCCCTGGGTGTTGTCCTTCTCCTCGGTCAGCTGGATCGACTCGAACTGGCGGAGGTCGGCCATGACGGCCTCGTAGTCGTACTCCTCGCCGGTGTCCTCGGCGACGGCCTGGAGGGCCTTGAGCAGGACCGTGACGTTCTGCTTGCGCTTGCGGTCGAGGCGTACGCCGACCATGTCGCGCTTGTCGATCTCGAACTCCAGCCACGCGCCACGGCTCGGGATGAGCTTGGCGGTGTAGATGTCCTTGTCGGAGGTCTTGTCGGCGGTGCGCTCGAAGTAGACGCCCGGGCTGCGGACCAGCTGGGAGACGACCACGCGCTCGGTGCCGTTGATGACGAAGGTGCCCTTGTTGGTCATCAGGGGGAAGTCGCCCATGAAGACCGTCTGGCCCTTGATCTCACCGGTCTCGTTGTTGGTGAACTCGGCCGAGACGTAGAGCGGCGCGGAGTAGGTGAGGTCCTTCTCCTTGCACTCGTCGACGGTGTACTTCGGGTCGTAGAAGACCGGATTCTCGAACGACAGCGACATCGTCTCGGAGAAGTCCTCGATCGGAGAGATCTCCTCGAAGATCTCGGTCAGACCGGACTTGTCCGACACGTCCTCGCCGGCGGCCCGCCGAGCGGCGACGCGCTCGAGGTGGACCTCGTTGCCGATCAGCCAGTCGAAGCTGTCGGTCTGAAGGGCGAGGAGCTGGGGGAGCTCGAGAGGCTCGGTGATCTTTGCGAAAGAGATGCGGGGCTTACCAGGAGTGGTGCGCGCGGCCAAGAGTTGTCCTTCGACGGTTTCGCTCGTCCAGAGCGCCGTCCCACCACTACATCCGCCACCGGGCAGGCAGATGCGCATATGAGGGCAGGCGCAAAGCGCCACGATAGCGGAATTGAGGGCACCACACAACCGCACCCGCCAGAACTTCCACGTTGCTGCCCAGCAGCATGCTCGGATCGGGCCCCGAGGTCAAGCACCGCGGCCGCGCGTGGCTCCCGAGGTCAGCCGCAGACGCGGTCGGTGCAGATGTCCGTGACGTGCCAGTCGCCGGTGTTGGCGTCCTTGGCGAGCACGAACGTCGCCCACATCTTCAGGGTGAACGGCGCGGTCGCGAGCTTGCGGACGTGCTGGTCGATGAAGGCCACCACGACGGCACGGCTGCCGTCGTCGCTCACCCGCGTCAGACCGGTGTACGGCGCCTCGGAGTCGACCACGGCGTGCTGCGCCTTGGCCTGCTTGGACAGCGCACCCCAGGCGTTGGCCTCCTTGCCGGCCATCGACGGGGACATGTAGGTCTGCAGCTGCTTGAGGTTCTGCGGCAGCGATCGGTAGTCATAGGACATCGCCGGCACGATCTTGTCCGAGACGAGCTGCTCCACGGTCGCGTCGACCGAGGTGATCTGCGCGGACTGCTCGGCGCCGGGCCGCACGTTCGGCAGCGTCAGGGTCCAGACCGCGAGGACGACGGCCACGACCGCCGCCAGCCCGGCGACGGCCAGCGTCCACACGCCCGGGCCGCGCGACGAGCGCGCTGCCTCCGGCGCCGACGTGTGCTCGTCGTACGCCCGCGTCTCGGGCTCGCTGCCCCGCTCCTCATCGACCGGCTCGCCCGGCTCGTCCGGCTCGTCCGGTCGGCGCGCGCTCGCGTCCTCGGTGGCGTCCTCGGCGTCGGCTCCGGAGTCGGCTCCGGAGTCGACCTCGGAGTCGGCGGGCTCATCGGCCGGCTCGGCAGACGGGGCGGTCGAGGCGGTCTGGGCGGTCGCCTCGGGGGCCTCGGTCGGGTCGGCGTCGGCACGCTCGCGCGCCAGGTCCTCGTCGTACGACGCCCGCTTGCCGGCGTCGAGCAGGACGCCCGCCGCGTCGTTGTAGGCGCGGAAGCGGCGGTCGGTCGGGTCGAGGTCGCCGATGGCGGCCTTCCAGGCCGTGCGGATCTCGTCGGTCGAGGCGGACTCGTCGACGTCGAGGACGTCGTAGAGGTTCAGGCTCATCGCTTCGCACCGCCCGTCTTGGCCTTCGAGCCACCGGTGCCGGCGCCGGAGCCGGTCGTGCCGCTCGGCGCATCGGACGGGGCGAGGCCGGTCGAGCCCGGCACCTGGCCGCCGTTGGACTGCCCGAAGGACGGCAGGTTGTCGTCGAGGTCGTCGAAGTCGTCGACCAGCCAGCTGCCGTGCTGCTTGACCAGCGACACCTGGTAGCGGAAGCGCTCGGGAGCGGAGTCGAGCCAGGCCCCCTTCTTGCGCGGGTTCGGGTAGCCGAAGGTGACCGTCCCGGCGACGATCACCTGCGCGGTGTCGCCGTCGATGGTGGAGACGCCGGCGGCGTACACCTGGCCCTGGCGGCGCACGTGCTCGCGGTAGACGGTGACCTCGGCCGCGGGCACCCACTTGCTGAAGACGGCCGCGAACTTCGAGCTCATCTCGTTGGTGAGCGCCTCGTACTTCGGCATCGTGTGGTCCTTGGCCAGCAGCTGCGGGCCGTAGGTGTTGAAGCGCGTCACGAAGTCCTCGGCGACGCCCAGCGCCTGCTCACGGTCGAGGGCCGCGTCGGCGGCGGGGTGCCGCATCGACTGGAGCCGGTCGAGCGGGTCACCGCTCGCTCCGTGACGCTCCACCGTCACGAACGCGACCACCAACCCTGCGACGACGATCCCGACCAGCAGACCGAGGATGCTCCATCGAACGACAGGCGGGCCTACCGTCGAGCGAGCAGGGGTTGAAGGTACAGCCACGTCCACGAGTTCCTTCCCAGCGACTGGGGCGCCACGGTACCGGTGGCCCCCAAGCCGACGTTCGGTCCGTTCCAGGCGACCTTCCCCGTGCGCTCGTCGAAGGACCCGAGGGTCCGCGACGGGCCGGCGTCGAAGTTGCTGCCGCGCAGGAACGGGGCGATGCGGTAGAGGTTCTGCTCTCCACGCACGTTGCTCTCGGTGATCGGCTCCGAGCACATCACCTTGGTGTTCATCGGCAGGTTCCTGCCGTCGCTCGGCGACCGGCTCGGCTTGGGGTCGTAGCCCTGGCGGCAGAGCTTGAAGTCCTTGCCGAGCGGCTTCTCCGGGACGAGCACCAGGCCGAAGTGGGCGTCGTACATGCCGTTGCTCGAGGGCGTCTTGTCGACCACCGTGTTGGACGCCGAGATCAGCATCGGAAGCGCCACCATCAGCGCGCGTACGCCGGGCAGGTGCTCGACGACGATCCGGCTCGTGGTGACGAGGTTCTGCAGCAGGTCGGCGAGGTCGACGCGGTTCTGCTCGAGGAAGGTCCGCAGCTCGTCCGCGGTGTAGGAGCCGGTCCGGATCACCTTGCGCAGGCTGCCGTCGTCGCCGGCGAGCGTCGTGCTGAACTCCGACAGGCCGCGGGCGAAGTCGCGCAGGGCGTTGTCGCTGAGCGCCTGCGTGGTGAGGACCGTGCTGCTGTCACGGATCAGCGCGCGGGTGACGCCGAAGTTCTTGTCGGCGGTCTTGATGAAGCTCGTGCTGGTGTCGATGATGCTCTGCAGGTCGGGGCCGGTGCCGTTGAACGCCTTGCCGAGCTCGGTGATGGTCGTGGAGAGCGACTTCTTGTTGACGCTGTCGACCGTGCTGGCCACGTCGCCGAGGAGCTTCTGGGTGGGGAGCGGGATCTCGGTGCGGCTGATCTGCGAGCCGTTCTTGAGGTAGGGCCCGCTGTTCGTGCGCGGCTGCAGGTCGACGTACTGCTCGCCGACCGCGGAACGGTCGCCGACGACCGCCAGGGTGTCTGCGGGGATCTTGTTCCACGTGTTGTCGATGTCGAGGTCGACGTCCACGCCGTTGCGGGTCAGCACCATGTTGCTGACCTTGCCGATGTCGACGCCGCGGTAGGTCACCTCGGCGCCGGTGAAGATGCCGCCGGAGTCCTTGTAGTGGGCGGTCACCGTGTAGGACTCGTCGACGACCAGCCGGTCGAGCCGGGCGTAGCGGGCGCCGACGTAGCTGACGCCGACCAGCGTGATGATGGCGAAGATCAGGAGCTGGATCTTGGTACGACGGGTGATCATGAGCCGCTGCCTCCCTGCGCCGCCAACGGGGCGGCCAGCAGCCTGAGCCCGTCCACGTCGTACGTGCGGTCGAACTTCAGCGTCTGCCTCTGCTGGGCCTGCTGCTCGGGGGTCATCGGCGCGGGTCTGGCCAACCCCAGGCTGTGCAGCAGGTTGGTCAGCGCGTTCGAGGGCTTCGACCCGGTCGACGACTTGGCCGCCGCGCACAGACCGGGCAGCTTCTGCAGCAGCGGGGTGCTGTTGCACAGGCTCTTGATGACTGCCGTCGGCAGCTGGGCGCAGGCCTTGGTGTTGCTCAGGCTGCACTGCGACAGGACGTTCTGGACGCCCTTGCACAGGTTCGGCAGGTTGATCAGCTGGTTGAGCGACTTGTTCGACGGCAGCTGGTTGAGCGCCATGCAGGCGACGTCCGGGACCGACAGCGTCTTCAGGTCGAGGTCGATGTTCATCGACAGGTTGACGTAGTCGCCCATCTGCAGGTTGCGCGCGACCTGCGGGTCGGTGCCGACCGCCTCGTCGATGAACGGGTAGGTCAGGATCGTGCTGAGCGACTTGATGAGGCTCTGCTTGGCCGACGCGACGTCGTACAGGATCGGGTCGAGCGAGCGCAGGGAGTCGATCGTCGACCCCTTGACCTGCTTGATCACGCGGACCCCGACGTTGCCGAGGTGCGCCAGCGCCGTCAGCATGCGACGGAGGTCGGCGCGCTGGCTGTTGATCGAGTTCAGCGCGCTCGGCAGCTTCGCGAGCGCGTTGTCGATGCTGTGCATGTGCTGGCGGGCCGTGACCGCGAGCCGGTTGACCGCGACGATCGCGTCGACGATCTGGGTCTTGCGGCCGTCGAGCTGACGCATCAGCTGCTGCACCTGGGTGAGGACCGAGCGGGCCGCGTCCTCGCGGCCGCCCAGTGTCTTGTTCAGCTCGGTGGTGACGATCTTGAGGCGCCCGATCCCGCCGCCGTTGAGGATCATGCTGAGAGCGCCGAGCACCTCCTCGACCTCCGGGTTGCGGCCCGTGCGGGTCACCGGGATGTTGGCGTTGTTCGCGAGGTGCCCGGTCGCGCCGGTCGGCGGCGGCGCGAGCGAGATGAACTTCTCGCCGAGCAGGCTGGTCTGGCTGATGTTGGCCCAGGTGTTGCTCGGGAGGTCGCTGTCGTGCCGGATGGTCATCGTGACCTTGGCGAGGTAGCCGTCGCGCTCGACCTTGGTGATCTTGCCGACCGTGACGTCGTCGACCTTCACCGCGGACTGCGGCACGAGGTCGAGCACGTCGCGGAACTCCGCGGTCACGGTCAGCGGGTTGCTGCCGACGCTGGCGCCGCCCGGCAGGGGCAGGGAGTAGACGTCGAAGCCGCAGCCGGTGAGCAGGAGCGCACCGACCAGCAGGCCGACGAGGGAGCGGAGGTGTCGGTTCATCGCGTCGGCACCATCCCGTTCAGCGTCGGGTCGTAGGGCTGGCCGTACGCCGAGCCGGTCCCGAACGGCTGCACCCGCGGGAGACCCAGGCCCTTGATCAGGTTGCACAGCTTGCCGCTGCTGTCCTGGGAGGCGATCAGGTCGCAGGCGAACTGGGTCGGGTGGGTCAGCAGCTCGGTGGCGAGGTTGCCGAGGTTGGCGTTGGTGTTCAGCGTCCCGGTCTGCGGGTCGTAGGCGTGCGCGAGGTTGGAGATTGCCAGCGGCCCCGCCCGCAGGATCTCGGCGAGCTGCGAGCGCCGCTTGACCAGGACCTTGGACACCCGGTCGAGCCCGGAGATGTTGCGGCGCAGCACCCCGCGGTTGTGCTGGACGAAGTGGCCGACCGTGTCGAGCGCGGTGCCGAGGTTGGTCAGGGCCAGGCTCAGGGTCTTGCGCTCACCGGCCAGCATCGTCGAGACCTTGCCGAGCGAGGTGTTGAACCCGCGTACCGTCTTGTTGCCCTTCGCGAGGGTCCGCATGAACGACTCGAGCTTGGTCGCGGAGTGGAACAGCACGTCCTTGTTGTCGTTCAGGGTCGCGCTGAGCTTGCCGAACTGCTTGATCGTGTGGTTGACCTCCGCGCCCTGACCGCCGAAGTTGCGGGCGGTCTGGTTGAGCAGGTCGGTCAGCGCACCCTTCTTGTTCGCGCCGTTGGGACCGAGCGCGACGGTCAGCTTGTCGAGGCTGCCGTAGATCTGGTCCAGCTCGAGCGGGACGGAGGTGTTGTCCTCCTTGATGATGGTGTTGTCCTTCATCACCGGCCCGGCCTTGTACGCCGGCGCGAGCTGGACGTAGCGGTCGCCGACGATCGCCGGGGAGACGATCACGGCCTTCGCGTCGGCCGGGATCTTCACGTTCTTGTCGTAGTGCATGACGACCTTGACCTGGGTGCCCTCGGGCACCACCTGGTCGACCTTGCCGACGGCCACGCCGAGCACACGCACGTCGCTGCCCTGGTAGACGGACACGGCCCGCGGGAAGTAGGCGGTGACGGTGTTGTTGCCGCTGCCGCTGGAGAACAGCCAGACGGCACCGCCCGCGACGAGCAGCAGGATGACGGTCAGCGGCAGGAAGCGCTGGATCGCGGCACTCAACTCAGGCCTCCCTTCAGCCCCGGGATCGGCGGGAGGTTGTAGATGTAGCTGTCGAACCACGGTCCGTTGCCGAGCGTGCTGGCGAAGACGCGGTAGAACGGCGCCATCAGGCGCAGCGAGTTGTCGACGTTGTCCTCGTTCTTGTTCAGGATGTCGACGACGTTCGCCAGGTGCGTGAGCGCGGGCTTGAGGTCGGCACGGCTGTCGCGCACGAGACCCGTCAGCTGGGTGCTGAGCGTCACCGTCGCCTTCAGCAGGTTGTGGATCGCCACGCGCCTCTTGAGCAGGGCGTTGAACAGCGTGCCCGAGGCGTGCATCAGCGAGACGATGTCCTGGTCGCGGGCGTCGAGCACGGTCGAGACCCGGTCGAGGCTCTTGAGCAGGTGGTTGACCTGCTCGTCGCGCGAGGCGACGACCTGCGACAGGGCGGAGACGCCCCTGAGCGCGCGCTGGAACGACTGCGGGGTGTTGCGGGTGAGGTTCGCCAGCGTGGTCAGCGAGCTGGCCAGCTGGTTGGTGTCGATCTTGCCCGAGGTCTTCGCCAGACCGGTGAACGCGTCGACCACGTTGTACGGCGAGCTCGTACGGCTGGTCGGGATGGTCGCGTCCTTGGCCAGCGTGCCGCCGCCCTGCGGCTCGAGCGCGAGGTACATCGACCCGAGGATCGTCTTGACCTGGATCGCCGCCTTGGTCTGGGCTCCGAGCCTGGCATCGGTCTTGATCTTGAACCCGACGTGCACCTGGTCTCCCTGGAGCTCGATCGAGTTGATCTTGCCGACGCGCACGCCCGCGATCCGGACCTCGTCGCCCGTGGCGAGCCCGCCCGCCTCGGTGAAGTTGGCGTAGTAGGTGTCGCCACCACCGATCAGCGGCAGGTCCTGTGCACGCATCGCGGCGGTGATCAGCAGCACGATGGTCACGATGCTGAGGGCGCCGATGATGACGGGGTTGCGTTCGCGGAATGGCTTCATCGTCTCCCCCTCACTGTCCGAGCGAGCATCGGGCCGCACCGGTGCTGTACTGCGGTTCGGCAAGGACCTTCTTGCCGATGCGCAGCGTGATGATCGTGTGGCACAGGTAGAAGTTGAACCACGATCCGTACGTCGCCGTACGGCCGATCTTGTTCAGCTTGATCGGCAGGACCTGGAGCATCCGGTCGAGCTCACCCTTCCCGGCGTCGAGGTTGGTCGCGACGTGGCGGAGCTGCTTGATGTCGCCGACGAAGGGCTTGCGGATCGAGGAGACCAGACCGGCGGTCTGGACCGACAGCGCGGAGATGCTGTTCAGCGAGCCGAGGATCGGCCCGCGGTCCTTGTCCAGCCCCGTCACCAGGCGCTTGAAGCTGGTGATCAGGTTGGTCAGCTGCCGGTCGCGGTCGGACACGTGGTTGAGGACGTAGGACAGGTTGTCGAGGAGCTCGCCGATGACCTTGTCGCGGTCGGCCAGCGTCTGGGTGACCGACGCCGTGCTCTCGAGGAGGTTCTGCAGCGTGCCGCCCTCGCCCTGGAAGACCTGGACGATCTCGTAGGACAGCTTGTTGATGTCGTCGGGCGAGAGTGCCTGGAACAGCGGCTTGAAGCCGTTGAAGAGCACGGTCAGGTTGAGCGCCGGCTTCGTCCGGCCCATCGGGATGACGCCGTCGGACGGCAGCCGCTGGCTCGAGGAACCCTGCTGGTAGACGTCGATGTAGCGCTGACCGAGCAGGTTGCGGTACTTGATCTGGGCGTGGGTCGCGCCGTCGATGCGGACGTCGGAGTCGACGCTGAAGGTGATCTCGGCGTGGTTGTTCTTGGTGACCTGTATGTCCTTGACCGTGCCGACCCGTACGCCGGCGATGCGGACGTCGTCGCCCTTGTTGACGCCCGTGGCGTCGCTGAAGACCGCCTCGTAGCTGTCGGTGCTCTGGAAGGAGATGTTGCCGATCGTGATCACCAGCAGGCTGGTCAGCAGGCCGGTCGTGACCACGAAGCACAGCAGCCGGACGAGATCGCCGGTGGTCTTCTTGTCGAGTCCCATGCGAGGCATCAGCGACCACCCCCGACCGCGAGCGGTCCGGCCTGGAGCAGGTCGAGGTCGTCGCTCGAGGGTGCGCCGTACTCCTGGCGCAGCAGCTTGCGCAGCGTCGAGACGTCGTCGGGCGTGCCGTGGTAGCCGAACTGGTCGAACCCGGGCAACGGCCGCTGGGCGTTGCCGACGCCGAGGTTCGGGCCGCTCACGCCGTCGTTGAGGTGCGGGATCGGCGGGTAGGGGTGGGCCTGGCTGTAGTGGACGGCGGGCAGACCCATGCAGCTCGGCTTGGGGCCGGGGTACGTGCCGATGTGCGGCCGGTCGCTGGGCCTGTAGGCACGCGGCTGGTGCGGCAGGGTCTCCACGATGATGTGCAGCTCGAACCCGCGGAACGCCTGCGCGAGCCGGTTGTGCACCTGGAGCGCGCCCTCGGCCGTGCACGGGATCGTGGCGGCGTAGGGACGGATCGCGGTGAGGATCTGGTTGCCCAGGTTGCCGGCGGCCTCGAGGTTGTCGGCGTTCTGGGCCAGGAACGTGCGCGCCGTGTTGGAGAACGACGTCAGGTCGCGGAGCGTCTGGTTGAGCGGCGTCTGCTCCTGCTGGAGGGTGCCGGTGGTCTTGACGGTGTTGTCCAAGATGGTGGAGACCTGCGGGAGGATGTCGGCGTACAGGTTGGACACCTTCGCGGCTCGTCCGAGGTCGGCCAGCAACGGCTGGATCTGCGGGTTGAGCTTCTTGAGGTAGGTGTCGAGGGTGGTCAGCGTCTGGCCGAGCTCGTTGCCGCGGCCCTCGAGGGCCTGCGAGATCGCGGTCAGCGTGGTGTCGAGGTCGCCCGGGTGGATCGTGCGCAGCAGCGGGTAGATGTCGTTGAGGACCTGCTCGACCTCGATGCTGGTCTGCGACTTCGTGATCGTCGCGCCGGTGGCCAGCTGGCCCTCGGGCCCGGACTTCGGGATCTCGAGCGATACGTACTTCTCGCCGAAGAGGGTCTTCGGGATGATCGCGCCGCTGACGTTGGCCGGCACCTCGTTCATCTTGTCGGGGTAGAGCCCGAGGGTGATCTTCGCGCCCTTCTCGCCCTGGGCCTCGGTGTTCAGCACCTCACCGACGATGACGCCACGGATCTTCACGTCGGCGCGCAACGGCAGCTGCAGCCCGACCGAGTCGGTGTCGAGGGTGACGCGGTCGTAGCTGGAGAACTTCTGCGTGAACGTGGCGTACGTCAGGTAGACCGCGAGCAGCAGCAGCGCGATGAAGACGACGCCGAGCAGGCGGGGTGAGGACAGGATCTTTCCCACGGCCGCTCACCCGGCCAATCTGACTGTGGTCGAGGCGCCCCAGATCGCCATCGACAGCAGCAGGTCGACGATGCTCACGGCCACGATGCTGGTGCGGACGGCGCGGCCGACCGCGACACCCACGCCCGCCGGGCCACCGCTCGCGGTGTAGCCGTGGTAGCAGTGGATGAGGATGACGATGACGGCGAAGACGAGCACCTTGCCGAAGGACCACAGCACGTCGCCGGGTGGTAGGAACTCGTTGAAGTAGTGCTGGTAGGTGCCCTTGGACTGCCCGTAGTAGAGCGTCACCACGAGCTCGCTCGCGACGTACGACGCCAGCAGGCCGACGACGTACAGCGGGATGATCGCGATCAGGCCGCCGAACACCCGGGTGGCGACGAGGTACTGCATCGACGGGATCGCCATGACCTCGACCGCGTCGATCTCCTCCGAGATGCGCATGGCGCCGAGCTGGGCGGTGAAGCCGCAGCCGACGGTCGCGGCCATCGCGATGCCCGCGACCAGTGGCGCGATCTCGCGGGTGTTGAAGTACGCCGACACGAAGCCCGCGAACGCGGCGGTGCCGAGCTGGTTGAGGGCGGCGTACCCGGAGAGCCCGACCTGGGCACCGGTGAAGAACGTCATGCCGATGATGACGCCCACCGTTCCGCCGATGAGGGCCAGCGCGCCCGAGCCGAGGGTGACCTCGGCGAGGATGCGCAGCACCTCCTTGGGGAAGCGCATGACCGAGCGCGGCAGTGCGATCAGGACGCGGAGGTAGAAGGCGAGCTGCTCGCCGAGGGTGTCGAGACCCTTCAGCGGCCGCTCGTAGACCGCCTTGATGTTCGCCATGGTCGCCCCCTCAGCCCGTCTTCGGCGGCACGAGCTGCAGGTAGACCGTGCTGAGTACGAAGTTGACGACGAACAGGAGCAGGAAGGTGATGACGACCGACTCGTTGACCGCGTCGCCGACACCCTTCGGGCCGCCCTTGGCGGTCATGCCCTTGTAGGAGGCGACGATCGCCGCGATGAGGCCGAAGATCAGCGCCTTGACCAGGCCGATCCAGACGTCGGGCAGCTGGGCGAGCGCGGTGAAGCTGGCGAGGTAGGCACCCGGGGTGCCGCCCTGCAGGATCACGTTGAAGACGTAGCCGCCGGCGACGCCGACGACGGTCACCATTCCGTTGAGGAAGACCGAGACGAGCATGCAGGCCAGCACCCGGGGTACGACGAGGCGCTGGATCGGGTCGATGCCCAGCACCATCATCGCGTCGAGCTCCTCGCGGATCTTGCGCGCGCCGAGGTCGGCCGCGATGGCCGACCCGCCGGCGCCGGCGATGAGCAGGGCCGTGCCGATCGGAGCAGCCTGCTGGACGACCGCCAGCACCGAGGCGGAACCGGTGAAGGACTGGGCGCCGAACTGCTTGATCAGGCCGCCGACCTGCAGCGCGATGACCGCGCCGAAGGGGATGGCGACCAGGGCGGTGGGGATGATCGTGACCGACGCGATGAACCAGGCCTGCTGGATGAACTCCCGCAGCTGGAACGGTCGCCGGAACAGTCCACGTCCGACGTCGAGACCGAAGGCGAAGAGCTTGCCAGCGGTTCCGACCGGCGCGAGGACGCGAGTGGCCGTCGCGGACACAGGTTCCCCGTCAGCCGTGCGCCGCCTCGGGCGTGAACGAGCCGGGCGGCGGCGTGATGCCGTTCTCCCGGCACCACTCGCCCGGGGGACGCTGGCTTCGGCGTGGGATTCCGTTGGA
>WQZX01000080.1 GCA_009780515.1 Nocardioidaceae bacterium
CACACGGGCGCGCTGGCGGCGTTGGGCACGCTCGATGGTGCAACCAGACCGCCGTCGCGCGCCCGCCTTGCCATCACACCCGTCTGGTGCCGCTCGCCACGCGAGGGATCGGTGGATCCAGGCTCAGGAGGCCGAGCCCTTGAGCCCGATCTCGCTGATCGCGGTGTAGTCCTTGCCGTCCTTGCCGCGTCCGGGCGGGGTGACCGACTCGATCTCGAGCTTGAGGCTGCGGGTGGGCCTCGCCCTGACCCGGATCGACTGCATCGTGCGGTCGTCGGTCAGCGTCTGGTCGAGGGTCGTGCCGTCCTCGAGGACCCACCTGACGGCGGTGACGCGGCGGTTGAGCCGGTAGCCGTCGTAGCCGGGGTACTTCTTGGCGTAGCCGTTGATCAGGCCCACCGACCTGATCGTGACCGGCTTGTCGAAGGTGATCGTGATCGACCGGCCGGAGGCGTCGCCGGCCACGCGCCACGCGGTGGTCGGGTCGCCGTCGAGGAGGTTGCCGCTGCCGAAGGTCACCCGGTGGCCGGACAGGTCGACGCCGGCCGGCGCCGTCCCCGGGACCTGTACGCCGGAGACGTGCCCGGCCAGGTCGCCGGGGCGACCCGCGGCGGACGGGGACTGCGAGGCGGCGCCCGGGCGTCGGTGACCGTGGTGCTTCGGGGTGGCCGGCCCGGTGTCGGAGTGCTGCACGTGGTTGCTGTGGCTGCCGGAGTTGAACAGCGCGAACGCGATGACCGCGCAGATCACGACGAGCGCCACCAGGACCGCGACCAGGATCACCAGGGGGCTGACCCGCCGACGGCGTCGGGCATCAGGCGCATCGGGCTCCTCGTCGTACGACGTGGAGGGCGACGTGACGCCCGGTGCGGTGTGCAGCGGGGCGAACGGCGGCATCTCGCCGACAGGTCGGATCGCGGTGTCGTCGCTGATCCGGGGCGGAGCGGGCCGCGGGTTCGTGGCGGTCGGGCCGTCGGCGTACAGCGGGTAGCGCGGCGCCGGGGGCGGGCTGCCGACCGGGGGAGTCGCGGGCGGCGGCGCCGGGGGAGGTGTCGAGGGCGCGGCGGGCTGGGCGCGCTCGCCCGGCTCGGCCGACGGAGCGGCGTCGGGGTGGCGACCGGGCACGGGGCTGCCGCAGTTGGTGCAGAAGCGGCCGACCCCGAGCTCGTGCCCGCAGTTCGTGCAGTAGTTCATGACCGGGCAAGTGTGCCCGACCGGTGGAGAGGACGCGAGACGGGCAGGGTTGCGGGTCAGGCAGGCACGCTGCGGCGGACCGCCTCCGCCTCGATGTCCTCCAGGTCGTGCTCGAGCACCTTGCGGGTGTGGCCGAAGGAGAGGTTGCCGAAGACCTTCCACATCGCGCGCGACATCGTGCTGCGGTCCTTCATCTCGATGAAGGTGGTCATCGCGAGCCGGGTGCTGGCGTGGCGCTCGTCGGCCGGGGTGAGGCGGTAGGACGTGCGGATCGTGTCCGCGCCCGCCTTGGCCTCGACGACGGCTCGGCGAGGCTGCTCGCACTCGACGACGTGCATCTCCTCCATGTCGTGGTGACCGAAGACGTCGTGCCGCTCGTGCCAGGCGCTTCCGACCGCGAAGTCGCCCGGGCTCATGTCCCCGGCGTCGCTGACGCTGCGGAAGACCTCGCCCGCATGCGTCACGTCGGTGATGACGTCCCAGACCGCCTCGGGCGGCGCCGGGATGGTGCTGTGGGTGTAGATGATGTGGCCGGCCATGCTGACTCCTCGGAGACGTCCCCCAGGCTTCTCATGGTGCTCCCGATCGACGCAGGAATCCAGGAGTCCCGGGGGCCGGATCAGCCGCGAAGCCGCTTGAGCAGCGGCAGGTCGGGGTCGTCGGCGCCACGGGAGCCGGGCGTCTCGAGGATGAACGGGACGCCGGCGGTCGCGGGGTGCGCGAACAGCTCGGAGAACGCGCCGGTGCCGATGTGCCCCTGACCGATCTTCTCGTGGCGGTCCTTGAACGCGCCGCGGACGTCCTTGGAGTCGTTGGCGTGGATCAACCGCAGCCGGCCCCCGCCCGCGATCTCGACGATCCGGTCGACGGTGGCGCTCGCCCCGCCGGCCTCGTCGAGCGGGGCACCGGCGGCGAAGACGTGGCAGGTGTCCAGGCAGATGCCCACGCGGGGGTGGTGCTCCAGCGCGTCGAGGTACGCCGCCAGGTCCTCCACGCCCGCGCACAGGGACCGGCCCTGGCCGGCGGTCGGCTCGAGGAGCAGCCAGGGTGTCGCGTCGTCGTCCGGGTCGAGCGCGTCGAGCACCGGCATCAGGCCGTCGTGGACCTGCCGCAGCGCGGTCGCGTGGCGCTCAGGGCCGCCGGCGGGGTCGACGTACGAGCCGGTGTGGACCACGACGCCCTCCGCGCCGATCTCGACGCCCCGTCGGAGGTTGTGCGCGACGACCGCCACCGAGCTCTCGTAGGTCTTGGGCGTCGGGCTGCCGAGGTTGACGAGGTACGGCGTGTGCACGAGCACCCGCATGCCGGCCTCGGCCGTGGCCGCGCGGAAGTCGGCGTCGACCTTCGGGTCGCCGTTCGAGAGCGCCCAGCCGCGCGGGTTGCCGACGAAGACCTGGACCGCCTCGCAGCCCAGCTCCTGGGCGGTCCGGAAGGCGCCGGCGACGAGGTTCCTGCCGACCGGGACGTGGGTTCCGACGGGGCGGGACTGCTCGGGCACGGGGCGCGAGGCTACCTCACACGACGTACACGACGATGACGCTGCCCTTGCGCACCGAGGTCCCGCTCTTGGGGTCGGTGTTCACCGCCCGGCCGGCGCCGACGTAGAACGCGGAGTGGGCGATGCGGACCTGCAGGCCGAGCGCCTGCAGCCGGTTGGTCGCATCGGCGGTGGTCTCGCCCCACACCGACGGCACCGTGACGTACGGCGGACCCGACGAGACCGTGATGCTGACGGTGTCGCCCTTGTGCAGCGTGGCGTGCTCGGGGGTCTGGTCGATGATGTCGCCCTGCGCGACGGAGGTGCTGTGGCGGTGGCGCACCTGCACCTTCAGCCCCTCGTGGCGCCAGAGGTGCGCGGCCGGCCCGGCGGCGTTGCCGACCTCGCTGGTGACCTTGATCGGCTTGCGCCCCTTGCTCACGATCAGGTGCACGCCCGTGCCGACCGGCAGGTCGTGCCCGGCCTTCGAGCCGTACGCCGGGTCGGTGGCGATGACGTGGCCCGAGGGCACCGTCTCCGACCATCGCTGGATCTGCTGGCTCACGACGAGCTTGACCGCGGACAGGCCGGAGGTCGCCTGCGACACCGTCTCGCCGTGCACGTCGGGCACGTTGTGGAGCTCGGGACCCTTGGACAGCGTCACGGAGACCGTGTGGTGGGGCAGGATCCTGCGTCCGGGCGCCGGGTCGGTGCTCACGACGTGGCCCTTCGGCACGGAGTCGGAGTAGACCGTGCTCGTGTAGTCGGCGGTCAGGCCGGCACGGTCGAGCTGCGCGGTCGCCTGCGCGTGGCTGTCGCCGAGCACGCTCGGCGTGCTCGTGTAGCGCGCCCAGCCGAACCAGTAGGCACCGCCGCCCATGAGGGCCGCCAGCAGCGCCGCGACGAGCAGGATCACCGGTCCGCGCCAGCGGCGTCGGCGCCGGTCGCGCGGGCGCCCCGGCGGCACCGCGGTCGCCGGCGGGAGGCGGCGTGGCGGCGGAGGCGTGGTCTCGATGACCTGGGTGCGCTCGTGCCGGTCCGGCGCCCACTCCTGGCGGACGTCGTCGATCGGCTCCGGCCTGGTGTCCTCGACCCGCCCGCCCCGGGCGTGCGGGAGCAGGTCGGCGACCAGCTCGGGGTCGTCGGCCAGGCCCTGGTGCAGGGCTGCCTGCACCCGGCGGACGTGGTGGAGCAGCACGCCGGCGTCGGCCGGCCGCAGCCCGCGGTCGCGGGTCGTCGCGCGCGCCACCAGCGCGTCGACGTACGGCGGGAGGCCGGGGACCCGCGCCGAGGGGGCGGGTACGTCGTTGTGCGCGTGCGCGTAGGCGACCTGGATCGGGCTGTCGCCGGTGTGCGGCTTGGTGCCGGTCAGCAGTTCATAGAGCATCACGCCGGCGGCGTACACGTCGACGCGGGCGTCGGCGATGCCCTCGACGACCAGCTCGGGGGCGAGGTAGGAGACGGTGCCGATCAGGACGCCCTGGGTGACGGTGTGCTGGGTGTCGGCGCTGACGGCCTTGGCCAGCCCGAAGTCGGCGACCTTGATCCGGCCGTCGTCGGCGATGAGGACGTTCTCGGGCTTGACGTCGCGGTGGACCAGGCCGGCGCGGTGAGCGGCGGCGAGCGCGGACAGCACCGGGTCGAGCAGCGCGAGCGCCTTCTCCGGCGCCATCGGCGACTCCTTGGAGACGGTGTCGCGCAGGGTGTGGCCGGGGACGTACTCCATGGCCAGGAAGATCGTGCCGTGGTCCTCGCCCTGGTCGTAGACCGAGACGATGTTCGGGTGCGACAGGCGGGCGGCGGACCGGGCCTCGCGCACGAACCGTGCGGCGAAGTCCTCCTCGCTGATCGAGGTGTCTCCGAGGCCGGCGTGCATGATCTTGAGCGCGACCGTGCGCTCGAGGCGCAGGTCGGTCGCCTCGTAGACCCCGGCCATCCCGCCGCGCGCGATCCGGCCGCCGATCCGGTAGCGCCCGTCGAGGACCCGCCCGGTGTTCGGGTCGCTCGTCGCCTGCGCGGGCGCGTCGGCGCCTCGGGCATGCGGTTCGCGCACAGCGACCCTCCTGTGCTTCTGGACCCGGTCGGGGAAGTTGGCCGGAACCCACATCGTACGGCGGCGGCCATGGCCTCCCCGGAGGCACGCCGCGCCGGGCGTGGTGGCCGTGGCCCGCGCCACGCCGCCCGGATCCGGGCGCGGCAGGGCCGCCGACGGTGCGGCAGGATGTCCCGCATGAGCGAACCCCACCTCGCCGACCTGGACCTGGCCGACCTCGTCGCCGACTGGATCGACTGGGACCGGGCCGCCGAGCTGCTCGAGGTGACGCCCGCCAAGGTCCGCACGATGGTGCGCGACCACGAGCTCGCCTCGGCCGTCCCGGTGCCCGGCCGGGGACCCCGGATCCCGGCGCTGTTCGTCGACGAGGAGGACGCGCTCCCGGTCAAGGGGCTGCCCGGCCTGCTGACGCTGATGCACGACAACGGATTCGACGACCGCGAGTGCATCGCCTGGATCTTCCTCGACGCCGACCTCCCCGGGCGCCCGATCGACGCGCTGCGGGAGAACCGCGGCTCGGAGGTCAAGCGCCGCGCCCAGGCCCTCGGCGGGCTCTGAGGGTCCGGCGATGTCTCGGGCGGCGTCTCGGCGGTCCCTCAACGGCGTGGTGTCGGCGGTCGTCGCGCTCGTCGTGGTCCTCGGGGGGTGGCTGGTCTCCTCGCACCACGGCTCCGGCTCGGACGGTTCGGACGGTTCGGACGGTTCGGGCGGGTCGTCGTACGGCTCGGGTGCGACCGGCGACGCGGGCAAGGTCGGGACCGACTCGCGCAGCGGCCTGCCGTACGTCGATCTCTCCACGCTGCCGAAGGAGGCCGCGCAGACCGTGACCCTGATCGACGAGGGTGGGCCGTTCCCCTATCCCGATCACGACGGCGGGACCTTCAGCAACTACGAGGGAGTCCTGCCCCAGGAGTCCTCGGGCTACTACCGCGAGTACACCGTCCCGACGCCGGGCTCGCCCGACCGAGGCACGCGCCGGATCATCTCCGGTGCCGACGGCACGCTCTACTGGACCGGCGACCACTACGAGCACTTCGCCGTCATCAAGCGATGACCGCGCTGTCAGCGGTGCTCGACGGCGCGATCGCGCCGGGGGTCCACCGCTGCGCGATCCCGCTCGGGGAGGTGCGCGCGGAGGTCGAGGCCGCCGGCTGGACCTGTGCGTACGTCGACGGGCGGGCCCTCGCCGGCCGCGAGGCGGTGCTGCTGGCGATGGGTGAGGCGCTCGGCTTCCCGTCGTACTTCACCGGGCGGAGCCTCGACGCCCTCAACGACTGCCTCCGCGACGTCTCCTCGCCGACGGTGCTGGCGTGGGACGGCTGGGGTGTGCTTGCCGCCGCCGACCCCGTCGGTCTGCGCGGCCTGCTGACCGTCCTCGCCGACCGTGCCTCCGCCGCCGCCCCGGCCCTCGAGGTGCTGCTGCTCGGGGACGGGCCGGCCGACGTGGCGCGGGCGCTGTAACACGTCGTTCGCCGGACTGGTCGGCTGTCCACTGCTGTACGACGCCGCTGCGGCGTCGTTCTACAGCAGTGGACTACGTGTTACAGCTCCCGCCCGCCCCGGCTCAAGCCGACCGCTGCGTGGCGGCGGAGGCCAGGTCGGTGAGTGCGCCGCAGGCGGCGGGGTCCCAGCCGGCGGAACGGCCGGCGTCGAGCGCGGCGAGCGACCGGTCGGCGAGCTCGTTGATGGCGTCCTCGACGGCGGTGCGAGCCCCCGAGCGGTCGATGATCGAGCGGAGGTCGTCGACCTCGGCGGGGAGCAGAGCCGAGCCGAGCGCCACGTCGAGGCGGCCGGCGTCGGCCGGGGGCGCGGAGGCGAGGGCGTGGGCGACCAGCACGGTGCGCTTGCCCTCGACCAGGTCGTCGCCCGCGGGCTTGCCGGTCGCCGACGGGTCGCCGAAGACGCCGAGCACGTCGTCGCGCAGCTGGAACGCCTCGCCCAGCGGCAGCCCGAAGTCGGACAGGCCGGCCAGCGTCTCGGTGGACGCGCCCGCGAGCGCGGCGCCGATGTGCAGCGGCCGCTCGATGGAGTACTTCGCCGACTTGTAGCGCAGGACCGTCATGGCCTCCTCGACCGACGCCCGGCCGCGCGCCTGGACCGAGACGTCGAGGAACTGCCCGGCGATGACCTCGGTGCGGCAGAGGTCCAGCACGTCCAGCGCCGGACCGACGACCTCCCAGCCGAGGCCGCAGCGGCGCAGCAGCTCGTCGGCCCAGGAGAGCAGCAGGTCGCCCAGCAGGATCGCGCCGGCGGCGCCGTACTGCTCCGGGTCGCCGCGCCAGTCGTCCTCTCGGTGCTCGGCCTCGAAGCCGCGGTGGCTGGCCGGCCGGCCGCGGCGGGTGTCGGAGGCGTCCATCAGGTCGTCGTGGGCCAGTGCGCTGGCGTGCAGCAGCTCGAGGGCGGCGGAGGCCCGCAGCACCGCGTGCTCGGCGGACCCCGTCGGGCGGCCGGCCACGACGGCGTACCCCCAGAAGCAGAAGGCGGCGCGGAAGCGCTTGCCGCCGGACACCACGGCCCGGGCCTCGGTCAGCAGGCGTTCGGCGTCGGGCCCGAGAGGGGCGAGGCGCGCGGCCTGCTCGTCGAGGAACGCGTCCAGCTCGGCCTGTACGGCGCTGCGGAAGTCCGCGGGGTCCCAGGCATCGGCCACGTCCCGAGCCTATGCCCGCGGGCGGGACGCGGTTGACCCGGGCCGGGCGCGGACCGCCTACACTCCCGGCCATGGCTACCGGTCGTGGACGTTCCCTGGGAGAGCTGATCAGCGGCGGTGAGCGCTCGTTCTCCTTCGAGTTCTTCCCGCCGAAGGACGAGGCGGGCGAGACCCAGCTGTGGGACGCCATCCGCGCGCTCGAGCCCTACCGCCCGACCTTCGTCTCCGTGACGTACGGCGCCGGCGGCAGCACCCGCGACAAGACGATCGGCATCACCGGCCGGATCGCGCGCGAGACCTCCCTGATCCCGATGGCCCACCTGACCTGCGTGGGTCATACCCGCGACGAGCTCGGCGGCATCCTCGACGCGTACGTCGCCGAGGGCGTCTACCACGTGATGGCGCTGCGCGGTGACCCCAAGGAGGGTCCGCGGGCCGACTGGACCCCCACCGACGGCGGCCTCGACTACGCCGTCGACCTCGTCGAGCTCGCCCGCGCGCACGGCGACTTCCGGGTCGGCGTCGCGGCCTTCCCCGAGGGGCACCCGAGCGCCGAGTCGCTCGACGCCGACGCCGACGTGCTGTGCGCGAAGGCGCGGGCGGGTGCAGAGTTCGCGGTGACCCAGATGTTCTTCCGCGCCCAGGACTACTTCGACCTCGTGCAGCGCGTCCGCGATCGCGGCATCGACATGCCGATCCTGCCGGGCATCATGCCGATCCTGAACCTCGGCGCGATCCGCCGCCAGGGCGAGCTGATCGGGACCTCCGTGCCCGAGGCCGTCATCTCCCGCATCACCGATGCGGGCGAGGACCCGGCCGTCATCCGTGCCGCCGGCATCGAGCTGGCCGCCGAGCTGTGCGACGAGCTGCTCGCGGGTGGCGCGCCCGGGCTGCACTTCTACACGCTCAACCGCTCCAAGGCGACGCTCGAGATCTTCGAGAAGCTCCGGATCACGGTCTAGGCGGGTCGGGGGCGGGTTTCACAAGGGATGCAGGGAAGTCAGCGCTTCCCCATGGTTGCAACGCGTGGGAAGCGCGAGTCTGGCTGCATCCCTTGTGAAACCCGCAGCTAGGCCGGCCCGATCAGCTGCGCCACCAACGCCGCGGACTGAGCCACGAACGGCACCCCGGCGCCAGGGGCGCCGTGGGAGCCGGCGACGTACACGCCGTCGATCGGGGTGGCCGGGCCCAGCCGGTCGCGGACCGTACGACGCCCCTGCCACAGCACGCCCATCGGCGAGCCGTTCCACTGCTGGACCAGCTCGCGCGGGGTCAGGTCGACACGGGTGACGGCCCGCTCGCGGAGGTCGATCTTGTGCCGTGACAGCGCGGTCACGAGGTCCTCGGCGACCTTCCCGCGACCCTGGATCGTCAACGCGGTCGCGCCGTCCGGCGCCGTCAGGCCCCGTCGTACGACGAGCATCGGGTCGGCGTGGATGACCAGCTCGTGCGGCAGCTCGGGCATCTCGCCCTCGACGCCGACGTGGGTGAGGACCGGGGGGATCGCGGGCATGGTGCGCTGGACCAGGGGAGCGAGCGCGGGAAGACGACGTGGGTCGATCGCGACCACGACGGCGTCCGCGGCGATCTCGCCCTCGTCGGTGCGGACCGCCGCCACCCGACCACTGCGCACGACCAGGTCGGTGGCCGGCGTGGCCGTGCGGACCGTCACGCCGCGCGTCGCGAGCCGCGCCTCGAGCAGCTCGAGCAGCCGTGCGAACCCGCCGGGGACGAGCCACGCGCCGAACCGCTGCTCCAGGTAGGCGGTCACGCCCAGCCACGAGGGCACGTTGCGCAGGTCCTGGCCCGCGGCGACGAGCGGGTAGCCGGCCACCAGGGCCTGTCTCTCGTCGCGGAAGTCGGCGCGCAGCCTGCGGTGCATCGTCTCGCGGATGTCGAACAGCTTGGCGAGGTCGCGCGGGACCGGCTCGGCCGCCCCGGGGCGGGGGTCCCACGGCCTCTCGACGTACTCCTTGCGCAGGATGTCCCAGACGTCCTCGTAGATGTCTACGTGCCTGAGCCACCGGTCACCGAGGCCCTTGCCGAGCTGGTCGAAGGCCGCCGCCTGGGCCGCCGACGAGCCGCCGGGCAGCGCGACCGAGGTGAGGTCGACGAAGCGGTGCTCGCGGATGATCTCCAGCGGCTCCAGGTCGGAGCCGAGCTCGGTCTCCAGCGGCCGTCCGCTCTTGCGGAACAGGTCGCGCAGGGCCGCGGGCAGCAGCGTGGACGTGGGCCCGCCGTCCCAGGAGAAGCCGTCCTGGTGGACCGGCGCGAGCGCGCCGCCGAGCCCTCCGGCCGCCTCCAGCACCGTGACGGCGTGGCCGAGCTTCGCGAGCCGGGCGGCGCTGGCGAGGCCGCCGAGCCCGCCGCCGACGACGACGACGTCCATCCGGGTCACTCCACGTCGATCGGGGTGGCGCCGGTGAGCCGCCGCAGCTCGTCGTACGACGTGGAGAAGACCGCCGCCGGGTGGCCGGCGGCCGCCCACACCACCTCGTGCCGCGCGAGCCACCCGTCGACGTACGTCGGCACCGGGGCGGGATGACCGATGGGGGAGACGCCGCCGATGGTCTGCCCGGTGTGCTCCTTGACGAACTCCGGCTTCGCGCGTCGCAGCGTCGTTCCGAGCTCGGCGCCGACCTTGGCGGTGTCGACGCGGTGGGCGCCGGAGGTGAGGATCAGGACCGGGGAGCCGTCGGCCTCGAAGAGCAGGCTGTTCGCGATCGCGCCCACCTCGCAGCCCAGCGCCTCGGCGGCGAGCGCGGCCGTGTGGGCCGAATCGGGCAGAATGACGATCTGGCCGGCACCGTCGCGCTGCTCGTGCGCTTCGAGGAACCTCAGCACGGACGGGTGCTCGGCGGACATGAGCCAGACCCTATCCGGCGCGCGGCTGCGCCACGGAGGAGGAACGATGACCAAGCGCCCCCAGGCGGTCGACGTGGTGAGCTGGCTGGTCTGGCTGGCCGTCGCGGGCGGGCTGGTCGTCGCGGCGCTGGTCGTCATCGACCGCCACCAGCTCGCCGACAGCTGGTCGCCCATGCACTCCGAGGACCGCAGCGTCCAGCCGGTCTCCTTCGTCCCGGTCGTCGTGGTCCTGTACGCCGCGATCGCCGTCACCGCGCTGATCCTGGTCGGCATGTTCCGCCAGGGGCAGGCGTGGACGCGCTACGCGCTGACCGTCCTCAGCCTGGGCATCGTCCTCGGATCGTTCGCGATCATGCGTACGGCGCCGCCGACCGCGGTGCGGGTCTCGCTGGTCGTCGCCGCCATGGTCGGGGCCGCGATCGTGGTGTTCGTCTGGCACCCCAGCATCAACGGCTACCTCCACGGCGTGGAGCACGACGCCGAGGCCCCGCCGGACCCGCGGCAGCCCACGGCCTGATCGGACCCCGCTCGCCCTTGACGCGGTGTCGGCGGTGGGGAGTACCTTGATCATGTTCGAACAGACGTTCGATCACTGATCGAGGCGGCGGCCTGGGGCCACCGTGGAAGGGGGCGGCCATGATGCTGCCGGCGACGACCCATGCCTACCTCATGCGGTCGGCAGAGTCCCTGAGCGAGGCCGTGGCGGCGCGCGACGTGGCGACCCGCTACGCCTGCGCCCACGTCTCGGCGCTGAGGGCTGCCGCGGCGCTGCTCGCCGCCCGGGCGCGGCCGGAGCCGCGTCGCCGCCGACCACAGCGCAACGCGTGGGTGCTGCTGGCCGACGTGGCCCCGGAGATGGCGGAGTGGGCGAGGTTCTTCGCCTCGGGCGCCGCGAAGCGGGCCGCGGCCGAGGCCGGCTCGCACCGCGCCGTGACCGAGCGCGAGGCCGACGACCTGGTGCGCGACGCCGACCGCTTCCTGGCCGTGGTCGAGCAGTCGCTCGGCCTGACGCCGCACGTCGCGGTCGGCGAGCGGCTCGCCGGGCGCGCGGCCGGCTGAGCCCGGTCGGGGAGCGCGGCGCGAGGGGCGGGGGCCGTAGTGTTCGGGGCATGGCATCGGCACAGGTCTCCGCTCCGGGCTCGCCGCGCACAGCGGTCGTCTGGGACGGGCTGGAGCAGTCCCTCGACGGGTCCAAGCAGATCGTCGACATCGGCGGCGGCACCGGCGTCTCCGCCGTACGTCTCGCCGAGATGGGCCACCACGTGTCGGTGGTCGACCCGAGTCCCGACGCGCTGGCCGCGCTCGGCCGCCGTGCCCGCGAGGCCGGCGTCGCCGTGGTCGGCCACCAGGGCGACGTGGAGCGGCTGGCCGAGGTCGTCGGCGAGGAGAGCGCCGACGTCGTGCTCTGCCACGGCGTGCTCGAGGTCGTCGATCCCGCCGCAGCGCTGGCCTCGATCCGCCGCGTCCTGCGGCCGGGCGGCCTGCTCAGCCTGCTCGTCGCCCAGACCCACGCCGCTGTCGTCGCGAAGGCGATGGCCGGCCAGTTCCAGCAGGCGCGCGCCATCCTCGAGGACGTCGAGTCGGGCGACGGCTCGCGCGGCCGCCGCAGGTTCACCCGGCCCGAGCTGTCCGCCCTGCTCGCCGACGCGGGCTTCGCGATCGACGCGGTGCACGGCGTACGCGTCTTCGTCGACCTGGTCCCCGGCGCCCTCGTCGATCAGGAGGCGGGCGGCACCGCGGCGCTGCTCGCCCTCGAGCGCGCGGTCGCCAGGCGCGAGGAGTACATCCCGCTCGCCGCACAGCTGCACGTCCTGGCGCGCTGACGGGGGCGGCCCTCCGGGCCGCGCGGCGGCGTCGTGAGTGCGGAGGAGCAGCCGCTGCTCCACCTCCTGCACGTCGACATGGATGCGTTCTACGCCTCGGTGATGACCCGCGACCGTCCCGATCTCGACGGCCGGCCGGTCGTCATCGGCGGCGGCCACCGCGGCGTCGTGCTGTCGGCCAGCTATCCGGCCCGTCGCTACGGCGTGCGCTCGGGCATGTCCGGCGTCGAGGCCCGCCGGCTGTGTCCGCGGGCGGTCTTCCTCCCGCCCGACTTCGACCTGCTGCGCCCGGTCTCCCGGGCGATCATGGAGACCTTCCGCTCGGTCGCGGCGGTGGTCGAGGTGGTCTCGCTCGACGAGGCGTTCCTCGACGTGCGCGGTGCGGTGCGGCTCTTCGGGCCACCCGAGACCATCGCCGAGCTGATCCGATCGAGGGTGCGCGCCGAGCACGGCATCACCTGCTCGGTCGGCATCGCGGGTGCGGTGTCGGTGGCCAAGCTGGCCAGCCGCCGGGCCAAGCCCGACGGTGTGCTGGTGCTGACCCGCGAGCGGTTCGTCGCCGAGATCCACCCGCTCGACGTCGGCGAGCTGTACGGCGTCGGCGAGGCCACCCGCGCCCGGCTCCACCGCCTCGGCCTGACCACCGTCGGCGAGCTCGCGCGGGTCCCCGTCGACGACCTCCGTCGGATGGTCGGCAACCACCTCGGCGGCGTCCTGCACCACCTGGCCCTGGGCGACGACCGAGACCACCTCGTGCCCGGCGGGTCCGGCGTCTTCGGGTTCGGCGAGGGCGAGCCGGAGGGGAGCATGGGCTCCCAGCACACCCTGGCCGTGGATGTGCGCGATCGCGGCCGGCTCGCCCGCGAGCTGCTCGGCCTGTGCGCCCGGGTGGCCGCGCGGGTCCGGGCCGCGGCCAAGGTCGGCCGGGTCGTCGCGATCACCGTCCGCTTCAGCGACTTCACCACGCTGTCCCGCTCGCGCACCCTGCCCGAGCCGACCGACGTCACCCAGGAGGTGTACGCCGTCGCGCTGGCCCTCCTCGACCGCGTGCTCGGCCCGATCGGCCCGACCGGCCCGACCGGCCCGATCGGCCCGACCGGCCCGACCGGCCCGACCGGCCCGACCGGCCCGACCGGCCCGACCGATACGACCGGGCCGAGGGGCCCGAAGGGCACGGCCTCGCGAGGGCTGGCGGTGCGGCTGGTCGGCGTACGGGTGGAGGGGCTGCGGCCGCGTCGTCCCGAGCTCGGTCGCCAGCTGGCGCTCGGCGAGCGCGACCCGGGCTGGCCCGAGGTCGACCGGGCGGTCGACCGTGCGAGCGACCGGTTCGGCGGGTCCGCCGTACGCCCCGCGAGCCTGCTCGAGAGGTCGGCGCCGCGCGCCCCCTCGGCAGGTAGGGCAGATGTGGGGGACCAAGGTCACAAAATCTGACGCGCTCCCTACCGGACCTCGGCGTGGCTGCCTACACTTGGACGAGAGCCTGACGGGCGGCCGGATCGACCCAGTTCGACGAGATCGCGCGCCAGTGCTGGGACGACACACCACGGAGGATCCGGTGCCACTCTCCGAAGAGGAGCTGCGACTGCTCGAGCAGATGGAGCGCGCCCTCACGGAGGAGGACCCGAAGTTCGCCTCCACGCTCCGTGGCACGAGCCTGCGGCGCTCGGCCCGTCGTCACGCGATCCTCGCCGGCCTCGTCTTCGTGGTCGGCGTCGCCGTCCTGATGGCCGGTGTCATCACCCGGTACTGGCCGATCGGCATCCTGGGCTTCGTCGTCATGCTCGGCTCCGCGACGGTCGGCATGACCGCCGTGCGCGGCCAGCGGATCGGCGCGATCGCCGGTCTCGACGACTCCGCGCCCCACGCGCGCCAGCACCACTCGGGCTTCTCCGTCGTCGACGGTGGTCGCAGCTCTCGGCTCCGGCATCCGTCGGCCCACCGGCCCGGCGCCCGGGGCAGCTTCATGAACACGCTGCGTGCCCGGTGGCGCCGCCGCCGCGAGCTCGGCGGCTGGTGACCCCTCCGGACCTCAGGGCCTGAGCACGCTGCGCGGCAGCAGCCGCGCGGCGCGCCGCTGTCGCGGCGTCGCGCCGGCGGTCAGCGCGACGACCACGACCTCGGCCCGCCCGGCCAGGTCGGTGCGCGCCGCGACGGCGACCGCCCGCTGCTCGCTCCCGTAGCGCACCTGCTCGACGGCGTCGACGACGTCGCCCAGCGCGGCACGACCGGTGTCGTCGAGGCTGTCCGCGAGCACCGCCGCGACCTCGCGGGGCGAGCGGCCCGGCGGGCACGCGATCCCGAGGTCGGCCGCGGTCGCGAGGATCTCGGTCCAGAGGTCCTCGGGGCCGCCTCCCAGCCGTGTCGTACGACG
>WQZX01000081.1 GCA_009780515.1 Nocardioidaceae bacterium
GATCTCGGGCACCGCGGTCTCGCCGCAGGGCACCAGCGTCGACGGTGGCACCACCGCGTTCTACAACGGCACCCAGCCGTCGTCGGACAACGGCAGCACCACCCCCGGTACGCCGGGCAGCACGACCCCCGGTACGCCGGGCAGCACCACCCCGGGCAACAACCCGGGCAGCACCACCCCTGGCCAGCCGGGCACCCCGGCCGGTCAGACCGCTCAGGGCGTTCTCACCGCTGGTGAGCCGACCGTGAACGGTGACAACGGCGCTTCCGCCCCGGGTCCTGACACGACCCCCGGCAGCAACGCCGACATCGTGGTTCCTGTGTCCAACACCGGCGACGCCCCGATCTCGGGCATCACCGGCGAGGGCTCGCCCAGCGATGGGTCGCAGGTCCCGATGCAGTGCTCGAGCAGCCAGCTCGCCCCCGGCGAGTCGATGACCTGCTCCGGCACGACCCCGGCCAACGAGGGTGCCCAGTCCGTCCCGGTGACCATCACCGGTACGACGGGCCCGGACTCGACCGAGGTCTCCGACACCACCACCGCCCACTACAACGGCACCACCCCGAACGGTGCGGGTACGCCGGAGGGCTCCTCCGGCAACCCCGGCCAGCCGGGCACGCCGCAGGGTGGCAACGGCGTCCTCTCCGCTGGAGAGCCGACCGTCGGTGGTGCCCCTTCCGCGACTGCTCCGGGTCCGAACACGACCCCCGGCAGCACCACGGAGATCGTGGTTCCCGTCGCCAACAACGGTGACTCGCCCATCCAGGGCATCACCGCCACCGCGACGCCCGCCACCAGCGGGACTCCCACCACGATGCAGTGCAAGAGCACCGAGCTCGCCCCCGGCGAGAGCATGACGTGCTCGATGAGCACCCCGGCCCAGGACGGCGCCCAGTCGGTTCCGGTGACCATCACCGGTACGACGGGCCCGGACTCGACCCCGGTGTCCGACACCACCACCGCCCACTACAACGGCACGACCGACGCCACCCAGCCGTCGGCCCCGACCACGGGCGGCAACCCGGACGTCACCGTCGGTGACCCGGTCGTCGACGGCCAGAGCACGGCGAACGGAGCGACCCCCCAGGTCACCTCCAAGAAGCCGATGGTCGTCGCGGTCCCGGTCACCAACAACGGCGACACCCCGGTGACCGTCGCGGGCTCCAGCCCGTCCGGTCCGGTGACCTGCACCGACACCGTGCTCGCCCCCGGCGAGACGACGACGTGCACCACCGCAGCCCTGCCCACCGACGGCGACCAGACCATCCCGGTCTCCGTCACTGCGACCGACCCCACGTCCGGTGCGACCACCAGTCACACCGCTCGTGCTCGCGCCCACGGCGTGATGGCCGCAGAGGCCTCCCTTCCGAACAGCGGCAAGGGCAGCAAGGGCAACGGATCCGCCGGCAACGGTGGGTCGACCAACGGAGGGTCCGGCAACGGTGGACCCGCCAACGGCGGCACCCAGGGCGTGAGCCCGGCGGGTGCCGGCAACCAGGTCACCGTGGTTCCGATCGCGGTGTCCAACGGTCAGCAGCCGATGCAGGCTGCGATGCCGGTCAACCAGCTCCCGCAGGGAGTCACGACCGGTGGCCAGGTGTCCGTCATGCCGCGGGGCGGCGTCGGGGCCGGAGAGGGCGGCACCGCCGCCTCCACCAGCACCGCGCCGTGGTTGCTCCTCGGCAGCCTGCTGATGCTTGCGGGTCTCGGTGTGGCAGTGCCGCGCCGCCGCGGGTCGGCAGGGTGATCAATCCCGATATCGGGACGGAGCAAGTGTGAACAACAAAGGAAGGAGTGGTGCTCGCCGGGGCCTCATGGCCCCGGCGGCCACCGCCACTCTCGTCATTCTGCTGGTGCTGCTGCTGGGCGGCTTCGCCCTCGCGTCGGCCCTGAACCAGTCGGGGACCTCCTCGGCCGGCTCGAGCCCGGCGGCCACGCAGCAGTCACCTTCGAACAGCGATCCGGTCTCCCAGCAGATCGGGCTCGGCAACCGGTCACCGGCCGAACGACTGGTGATCCCCGCGCTCAAGGTGGACACCCACCTGGTCGGTCTGGGAAACACACCGGCCAACCAGATGGAGCTGCCCCCCGCCAGGGGCGCCGGCTGGTACCAGAAGTCGGTCGCCCCCGGCCAGAACGGCGTGGCGGTCCTCGCGGGCTACATCAGCCGCCGGACCGGCGTACCGGGTGTCTTCGCCAACCTCCGCAAGCTGCACCGGGGCGACAGCATCACGGTGCACCGCAAGGACGGCACGACGGCCGTCTTCCAGGTGACCGGGGTGAGGTCGTACGCCACGGGCAGGTTCCCCGCGTCGACCTTCTACCAGGGCGACGGCTCCCCGTTGTTGCGGATCGTGACGACGGGCGGCCGGCTCACGCCGAAGTCCCCGCAAGGAAACGTGGTCGTGGATGCACGCATCATCGACGTCCGCTGATCGCCGCCGAGTCCTGGCCGCCGCCCTGCTGGTGGCCGGGCTCGTCGTGATCGGCGTGGCTGTGGCGGTCGGGGGGCTCCCATCTCGGGGAGAGCCCCCCGCACCGCCCACCCTCGGGGGGACGCCGTCGGGCCTTCGTGGCCCGGCGGCGCCCGCCGCGGCCCACGTCGCCCGGCCGGTCTGGATCCGCATCCCCGCGATCCGGACCCACAGCCGGCTGCTGTCGCTGGGCATCCGGCGCGATCGTGAGATGCAGGTCCCGACGACCGCGCAGGCGGGGGAGGCGGGCTGGTACCGCTACTCCCCGCGACCCGGCCAGGACGGCCCGGCCGTCGTCATCGGGCACGTCGACTCGGTCAACGGCCCGGCGATCTTCTACCGGCTCTCGTCGATCCATCGGGGCGACGTCGTACGGATCGGGCGCGCGGACGGCAGCGTGGTCCGCTTCCGGGTCACCGCCGTCGCGCTGTTCGACAAGGCACACTTCGGCACCGACGCGGTGTACGACGACACGCGCGATCCCGAGCTGCGGCTGATCACCTGTGGCGGCACCTACGACCCGTCGCGGGGTGGCTACCAGTCCAACGTCGTGGTGTTCGCGCGCAGGATCTGAGCACGCCTCAGGCGCCGCCGGCGCGGCGGACGCGACGGCGGAGTGCGGCGCGCTCGATCGGACCGAGGTCGTCGAGCAGGCCCATGAGACGGCCCAGCTGCTCGAGCGCCCCGAACGCGGCCCGAGCACCGTCGGGGTCGACGCCGTCGTACAGCTCGAGGCCGACGAACGCGGCCCCCACCCCCCGCGCCAGCCCTGCGACGTCGACCAGGTCCGCCAGCGGGCCTGCGCCCAGCAGGCGCTCCAGGACGCCGTGCACCTCGGCGGTCCAGCGCTCCAGACCGCGTGCGGTGGCCGGCCCCAGGCCGGGATGCGACGACGCACCGGCGAGCAGCTGGCCCAGGAGCGCGATGTTGCCGGCCGCCTGCTCGCGCTCGTGGACGGCGCGGGCGAGGGCGACAAGCCCGGCGAAGTCGCCGACCTGGGCGAGGTCGTCGCGGTAGGCGGCGACCCGATCCGCCGCGCCCTGCTCGCAGGCCGCGACGAGCAGCTCGTCGATCGAGCCGAAGTGGTAGAAGACCAGCGCCTGGTTGACGTCGGCCTCCGCCGCGATCGTCCGCGCCGACACCCGGGCGATGCCCTGCTCCGCGACCACGCGCAGGGTCGCGGCGAGCAGCTTGTCGCGGGTCCGGCCGGCCATGGATGCCATCCTGCCGGGTCTTGAGCGATCGCTCAATCCGTGGCATGGTTTGAGCAGTCGCTCAAATCGCCTGGATCGGAGCACGCGCATGGAGAACACGCCTGACGTCGGCGGCTATGTGATCGCCTGGCTGGTCAGCGTCGCCTGCTTCAGCGCTGCCGTAGCGATCGGGGGGCTGATCGATGGCGGCGACGTCGTCACCGCCATCGACGTGCTCGTGATCTACGGCGAGATCATCTTGATGTTCTCGCTTCCATTCGCCTGCGTCGGGATCGTGCTCGTGCACCTGCTCTGCCGACGGATCCCCGCGCAGTCCGTGCACGTCGCGGCGGCCGGACTCGTCGGGGTCATGCCGGCGCTGGCCTTCGCCACGCTCGGCTGGGACGGGGGGTTCGTCGCCTGGCTCTCCGGCATCCCGGTCGCGACGGCGATCGGCCGGTGGAGCGTCGTACCCCTGGTGTGGCGGCGGCGGAGGGCGCTCAGCCGACCCGCTCTCGCAGCCAGCTGAAGTCGGCGACGTGCTCCTCGGCGCCGCCGGGGGTCTCGCAGACGACGGGAGCACCGGCCTCGCGGACAACGTGGGCAAGGAGGTCGGGCTCGATGTGGCCGGCGCCGAAGCTCGCGTGGCGGTCGGCGCCGGAGTCGAAGTCGTCGCGGCTGTCGTTGGCGTGCACCAGGTCGATCCTCCCGGTGATGGCGAGCACGTCGTCGACGATGCTCTCGAGCTTGTTGCCGCCGGCGTGGGCATGGCAGGTGTCGAGGCAGAAGCCGACCTGATCGAACCCCTCGGCGGCCGAGATCGCCTCCCAGACGCCCTTGATCCGGTCGAGGTAGCGGGTCATCGCGTTGGTGCCGCCCGCGGTGTTCTCGATCAGCAGCGGGACCTTGATGTCGGTCGCCTCGATCGCCTTGCGCCAGTTGTCGAACCCCTTGGCCGGGTCGTCCTCGTCGCGCACGTGGCCGCCATGCACGATCAGCCCCTTGGCGCCGAGCTCGGCCGCCGCGTCCATGTGCTGCTGGAGCAGCTTGCGGCTGGGGATCCGCTGGCGGTTGTTCGTGGTCGCCACGTTGATGAGGTACGGCGCGTGCACGTACAGGTCGACACCGGCCGACTCGGCCGCCGCGCGCAGGGCGGCCGGGCCGTGGGCGTACTCGACCACGGGGCCCTTGTAGGACTGCGGGTTGCCGAGGAAGAACTGCACCAGCGGCGCCTTGCGGGCCGCCGCCTCGGCGACGGGGTCGGCCTGGTCGACGTGGGCACCGATGCGGAGGGCGGTCATGCGTCCAGCCTAGGAGGCGGCTCGGACACCGGGCCGCGCGTGCGGTGGTTTGCGCGGCGTCGGGCGGGGCAGTCCTTAGGATCAGCGGGTATCGGTGTCCGTGCTGTGCCCACGACGTCTCGAGAGAAGCTGCCATGACCCTGCGCGTCGTCGCCGCCGGCCAGACGTGGACGTTCGACGATCCGCGGGTGGTGAGCGTGGGTCGTGGGCGCGCCTGCGACGTCGTCCTCGACCGGCCGTCGGTCTCGCGGCTGCACCTCGAGCTGCGTCCGGGCGCCTCCGGCTGGCAGGTCGTCGACGCCGGCAGCACCGCCGGAACCTGGGTCGGCGACCGGCGGGTGCAGAGCCTCCCGCTGAGCGGTCCGACGACGGTGCGGGTCGGCGACAACACCACCGGCGTCGACATCAGCCTGAGCGTGGAGGCGAGCGCGCCGTCGTACGGCCCGCCGGGGGGAGCGCCGCGGCCGCCGCAGAGCCGCTTCGCGCCGGGCGGCCAGGACTCCGCGCCACCGCCTCCGCCCGCTCGGCCGCCCGCTCCGCCGACGGCCGTCGGCCCGGCGGTCCCGCCCCCGCCGATGGCGCCGCCCGTCGGTCCTCCGCCGCCGCGCCCCGTCGCCCCGGCCGCGAGCCTTCCGCCCGCCGACCTCGACGTGACCCGGGTGCCGGTGCCGGGAGCGCCGATCGGCCCCACCGGCATCCCCCAGGGTCCCGGCCTGATGATCCGCACCAACGTCGCCACCCTCCGGTTCCCGGCCGGCCGGCTGGTGCGCATCGGTCGAGACCCCGAGCTGGAGATGGTCGCCGACGACAGCTCGGTCTCGCGCCAGCACGCCCTGGTCGAGCCGCGGCCGGACGGCTGGTGGTTCCGCGACTGCTCCACCGGCGGCTCGTACGACGAGGACGGCGACCGGATCACCCAGCGAAGGATCAGCGAGCCGACCACGATCATGCTCGGCCACCCGACCGCCGGGTTCGAGATCGAGGTCGTGCCCGAGGTCGACGCCCGTACGGCGCAGCGCGGGATCGCCAAGAAGCGCCGCCGCCGCGGGGCCCTGATCGGTGCCGGGATCGTCGCGCTCCTGCTCGTCGTCGGAGGCGGTGTGGGCCTGGGCTTCGCGCTCGGCCACCACGACACACCCGCGCCGACCGCGGCCGACACCGGGCTCTCGAAGGCCAACCTCGAGCGGGCCAAGCAGGCCAGCGTCTTCGTCATCGGCGAGAGCGCGAGCGGCGAGCCGGAGTACACCGGATCGGGCAGCATCATCAGCGACACCGGCCTGATCCTCACCGCCGGCCACGTGGGCGACCCGCAGGCACCCGGGCTGCACATCGCGGAGTCCAACCCGGCCAAGCTGCTGATCGCGCTCACCTCGCCGCAGGACGACAAGCCCGTGCAGGCGGCGTTCCAGGCCCAGCCGATCGTGACCGACGGCGTGCTCGACCTCTCGGTCCTCCAGATCACCTCCGACGCCCACGGCAACCCGATCTCCAAGGCGGACCTCGCCAGCAGGCTGCCGACCCCGGTCCCGCTCGGCAACAGCAACGACCTCAGCACCGGCGACGACATCACCGCGCTCGGCTTCCCGGCGCTGGCCAGCCTGGAGAGCTCCGACCAGCTCTCGCCGACGCTGACGGTGACCAAGGGCGTGGCCGCGACGTTCGAGCCGAGCACCACGCTGAACACCGACCGCGCGTGGATCGACAGCGACGTGCGCATCGGTTCCGGCAACTCCGGCGGCGCCTCGATCAACGACCAGGGCGAGCTGATCGGGGTCAACGACGCGGTCATCACCGCGACGACCGCGCAGGGCCACGCCGGCGAGTTCACCGGCGGCTCGGCGCTGATCCGCCCGGTCAACCTCGCCCGCAAGATCATCGCCATCGCCAAGAAGGGCGGGGACCCGTCGTACGTCTCGCCCTACCTCGACTCGAGCAGCCAGCAGTCGCAGGGTGCGACCGTCACGGCGGACGGCTGGATCGACAACCGCAACGGCGGGTGCGCGACGCCGAGCGGCCAGCCGTCGTTCACGGTCGGCATCGGGGACACCCTCTACGCCATGTTCGCGATCAGCGGGATGGCCGACGGGACCGCCGTCACCTTCAGCTTCCACGACGGCCAGGGCCACGTGCTCGGCACCACCACGCAGCCATGGAGCTTCGGCGCCAGTCAGACGTGCGTCGGGGTTCCCTACGACGTCAAGAAGAAGGTCGACCCGGTGTACGCCGAAGTGACGGTGGGCGGCAACCAGCTCGCTCTGAGCCCGGTGCGGCTGCGGTTCCGCTGACCGGTTCGGCGCTCGATCGGCGCAGATTCGGTACGGCGGCTCGGCCGCTGTTAGCCTGACGCGTCCGACGAACCGCGCCCGCACGATGCGGCCGGCCGTCGTACGGCCCGCTCCGGCGGGTCTGCGAAGCCCTCCTGCCGCGGAGAGTCCGTGGCCGCCAAGTCCAGAGGAGGTGGAGACCGCTTTGCGCAAGTATGAAGTGATGGTCATCCTCGACCCCAGTCTCGACGAGCGGACGGTCGAGCCGTCCCTCGACAAGTACCTCAACGTCGTGCGCGGCGACGGTGGCACCGTCGACAGCCTGGACGTGTGGGGCCGTCGTCGACTGGCCTACGAGATCAACAAGAACGCCGAGGGCATCTACGCCGTCCTCAACCTCACCGCCGAGCCCACGACCGTCGACGAGTTCGACCGTCAGCTCGGTCTCAACGAGGCCGTTCTCCGCACCAAGGTTCTGCGCGCCGCCAACTGACGGCCCGATCGGGGCTGTGGACAGCCGCTACCGCTTGTCGGTGGTGTCGGCCACGATGAAGGTCCCGATCACGAACGGAAACTCAGGAGACATCCATGGCAGGCGAGACCGTCATCACCGTCGTCGGCAACCTGGTCGACGACCCGGAGCTGCGCTTCACCCCCTCGGGTGCGGCCGTGGCGAACTTCCGGATCGCGTCCACGCCGCGCACCTTCGACCGTCAGAGCAACGAGTGGAAGGACGGCGACGCGCTGTTCCTCTCCTGTGCGGTCTGGCGGCAGATGGCCGAGAACGTCGCCGAGTCCCTCCAGAAGGGGATGCGGGTCGTCGTCCAGGGTCGTCTGAAGTCGCGGCAGTACGAGACCCGCGAGGGTGAGAAGCGCACCGCGTTCGAGATCGACGTCGACGAGGTCGCGCCGTCGCTGCGCTACGCGACGGCGAAGGTCACCCGTGCCAGCCGCGGCTCCGGTGGGGGCGGCGGCTACGGCGGTGGCGGCAACACCGGCGGTGGCAACTACGGCGGCGGCGCCCCCCAGCAGGGTGGCGGCGACCCGTGGGGTGGCGGTGGATCCTCCTCGTCCGGTGGCAACCAGGGCTTCGGTGGCGGTGCGCCCGCCAACGACCCGTGGGCCGCGCCGGGCGTGGACAGCTCCGAACCGCCCTTTTAATCAACTCAAATCCATTCCGGCCGTCGTTGACTGAGCGGCCGGGCTCTGAAGGAGGAGCACCACAATGGCGAAGGCAGTCGTCCGCAAGCCCAAGAAGAAGGTTTGCCAGTTCTGCAAGGAGAAGGCGACCGGTGTCGACTACAAGGACACCGCGCTGCTCCGCAAGTTCATCTCCGACCGCGGCAAGATCCGTGCGCGCCGCGTGACCGGCAACTGCGTCCAGCACCAGCGCGACGTGGCCATGGCCGTCAAGAACGCCCGTGAGGTCGCTCTGCTGCCCTACACCTCCACCGGCCGCTGAGCGGCGTCGAGAACAGGAGAAGAGCAGACATGAAGATCATCCTGACCCACGAGGTCGAGGGTCTCGGATCGGCCGGCGACGTGGTCGAGGTCAAGGACGGCTACGGCCGCAACTACCTCGTCCCGCAGGGCCTGGCCATCCGCTGGACCCGTGGCGCGCAGTCGCAGGCCGACGCGATCAAGAACGCCCGCTCGGCCCGCGCCGTCCGCGACGTCGCCCACGCCGAGGAGATCAAGGCCAAGCTCGAGGGTTCGGCGGTGAACGTGAAGGTCAAGGCGGGCCAGGGCGGCCGCCTGTTCGGCGCGGTCACCGTCGCCGACATCGCCTCCGCGCTCGGTGAGGCCACCGGCGAGTCGATCGACAAGCGCACCATCGTGCTCGGCGGCCCGATCAAGGCGCTGGGCAACCACGCCGTGTCGGTCAAGCTGCACGACGAGGTCTCGGCTGCGGTCGCCCTCAACGTCGTCCCGGCCTGAGGCACCCAGCAGCACACGCGCGAGCGGCCGGTCCCGGAAGGGGCCGGCCGCTTCGTCGTACCTGGGGGAGTGCGGTCAGCGGGAGTGACGCGAGTGGCGGGCCGCGGCGAGCTCGCAGGTGCGGGCCAGGTCGTTGCGCTCCTCGGCGGTGAGCCACGGGCAGGCGTGCTCGAGCAGCAGCAGCGCGCCGGAGCGGGCCGCCTGGCCCGGGTTGCCGGGCAGGTCCGGCGTCATGGCGATGACGTCGGCGAGGATGCGGATGACCAGCGCGCGCTGGTCCGGGGTCCAGTCCCGGGGAGTCTCGCCGTGCATGCTGGCTCAACGAGGCGGGGCTGCTCGGGTTACCGGCCGGTACGACCTCAGCGGTTGCGCGTGGTCCCCTTGCCGTCCGCGGTGTCCTCGGGCGGGGTGAGGGCTGGGGAGCCGGCCCAGGTCTTGCCCGAGTAGCAGAAGCACAGGACGAGCAGGACGAGCTGGAGGGTGTCGCCGAAGCTGCCGACGCCCTTGAGCCAGCTCTGGCCGGCCGCGAAGTAGAGGACCGGGGCGACGGTGCAGACGACGATCCCCGCCTCGCAGATCCGGAACCACACCACGCCCGAGGTGCTCCTGGCCCGCTGAGCCAGCGTCGCGAGCGCGTGGCACAGCACTGCGGAGAACAGCAGCTCGGCGAGGCCGATGCCCCACAGCGCGGCGGGGTCTCCGTGCTGGATCCGATCGCCCGTGCTCGGCCACCACAGCGGGATCGAGCACAGGAACGCCAGCACCCCGAGGTAGCCGAGTGCGGTCGCGGCCGGAAGCCGGACGGCGGTGGCCAGCCGCCGCACGCCGAGCAGGACCAGCAGCCAGCCCATGGGATCGGCGAGGATGTCGTAGGAGCCCACCACCGCCTTGACGCCGACGACGGCCAGGCCGAAGCCGATCCACTGCAGCGGCTTCACCGGGCGGCGCCCGTGACGAGCCAGGCGTCGCTGCGGGCCCGATGCACCAGGGTGACCATCCGGCCGCCGATGAACAGGACGCCGAAGACCACCCAGATCCAGGGCAGCGGGGCGGACAGCCCTCCCGTCAGCAGCACGAGCGGAGCGTAGCCGCCGAGGACCAGCAGGCCGGCAAGGGCCAGGAACCTGCCGTCGCCCGAGCCGATCAGGACGCCGTCGAGCACGAAGACGACCCCGGCCGCGGGCTGGAACAGCGCGGCGACGAGGAGCACCGGCACGAGCGCGCGTCGTACGGCGGGGTCGGGGCTGAACAGGTCGCCGAGCCACGGCGAGGCGGCGGCGAGCGCGATGCCGGTGACGACGCCCGAGCCGACGCCCCAGCGGATCATCCGGGACGCGGCCGATCGGGTGGCCGCGGCGCTGCCCGCGCCGAGGTGCCGTCCGATGATGGCCTGTGCGGCGATGGCGATCGCGTCGAGGGAGTAGGCAAGGAAGCCCCAGACGGTCGTCGCGAGCTGGTGGGTGGCGATCGGGGTGGGGGCGCCGGCGGCCGATCGCACGACGGCGTACGTCGTGACGACGAGCGAGGCCCGCAGGGTCAGGGTCCGCACCAGGAGGGGTACGCCCGCGCGGGCGGCCGCGCGCACCCCCGGCAGGTCGGGCCGCAGGCCGGCGCCCTCGCGGCGGGCGGCGCGCGCCACGACCGCCGCCAGGACCGCCGCCGACGCCAGCTGGGCGATCACCGAGCCGAGAGCGGAGCCGATCAGGCCGAGCCTGGGCGCGGGCCCGAGCCCGAAGACGAGCGAGACGTTGAGGAGCAGGTTGAGGGCGTTCGCGACGACGGCGACCAGGAGCGGGGTGCGGGTGTCCTGCAGGCCGCGCAGCACGCCGGTGGCGGCGAGGGACACGAGCAGCGGGGTGATGCCCCCGGCGGCGACGCGGAGGTACGTCGCGCCCGGGTCGGCCACGCCGGGGTCCGCCCCGAACGCGTCGACCAGCGGCCGGGCGGCCAGCGCCACCACGGTGCTGGTCGGCACGCCGATCAGCACCGCCAGCCACAGCCCGTCGACGCCCTGGCGCAGCGCCTCGGCGCGGTGGCCGGCGCCCAGGCGGCGGGCGACGCCGGCGGTGGTCCCGTAGGCCAGGAAAACGCACAGCCCGACGACGGTCTGCAGGACGGTGCCGGCGATGCCGAACCCGGCGAGCTGGCGGGTCCCGAGGTGCCCGACGACGGCAGCGTCCCCGAGCAGGAAGAGCGGCTCGGCGATGAGCGCCAGGAAGGCGGGTACGGCGAGGCGGAGCATCTCGCGGTCCTCGCCGGAGCGGCGGGAGATGCGGGCGGGAAGGCTCATCCGGCGGTCCGTCGTACCGGTGGATAACCGGGGTCATCCTGTGGATACCGCGGGTATGCCAGGTGCCGTCGGTCGGTCGTCGCGACGACCCGGTGGGGGCCGCTCGGTGACGTGGGCGTGAACGGGGTCACAGGCCGGAAATTTCTCCTCCACAGGTGTGGAGGCACGAAACCGCAGGTCAGAGGGTTGTTACCTGGTGGGAGCACAGGATCCTCCACAGCTTCCTCCCCACCTGGTGCACACCGTCCACGCGTGTCGTCCACGGGCCGTGCCGAGTTATCCACAGGGCCTGTGCACGACGGACTTGTGGCCGGATGTGTCGGTGCCCGAACCTACCGTGAGCAGGGAGTAGTGATGGTCGGCGCCGGGTCCGCTCAGGGCCCGCGAGAAGGGGGAGTGCCGCGGTGAGTGCCGCCGAGATCTGGGAGCCCGAGGAGTGGGGTGACGGCCCGGCGCCGTACGCACCCGGAGAGGCTCCCGTCAACGCCCGGACGCCACCGCAGGACCTCGCCGCCGAGCAGTCGGTGCTCGGCGCGATGATGATCTCCAAGGACGCGATCGCCGACGTCATCGAGCAGGTCCGCGGCATCGACTACTACCGCCCCGCGCACGAGTCGATCCACGACGTCGTGCTCGACCTCTACGGCCGCAACGAGCCGGTCGACATGGTGACCGTCGCCGCCGAGCTGCAGCGGCGCGGCGAGCTGCAGAAGATCGGCGGGGCGGCGTACCTCCACACGCTCGCGGCCAACGTGCCGATCGCTGCGAACGCCGGCTTCTACGCCGAGATCGTGCGCGAGAAGGCGATCCTGCGGCGGCTCGTCGCGGCCGGCACCACGATCGTGCAGATCGGCTACGCCGAGGAGGGCGAGGTCGACGACATCGTCAACCGGGCCCAGGCCGAGGTCTACCAAGTCACCTCCGACCGCGACAAGCGCGAGGACTACGCGCCGCTGAGCGACATCATGAACGGCGTCATCGACGAGATCGAGGCGATCGAGAGCCGCGAGGCCGGCATCTACGGCGTACCCACCGGCTTCGCCGACTTCGACGACCTCACCAACGGTCTGCACGCCGGCCAGATGATCGTCGTCGCGGCCCGGCCCGCGATGGGCAAGGCACTCGCGCTCGACACGCCGCTGCCGACGCCGACCGGGTGGACGACGATGGGCGAGGTGACGGTCGGCGACGAGCTGATCGGCGCCGAGGGACGGGCCACGAGGGTGGTCGCGGCGACCGAGGTGATGACCGGTCGGCCCTGCTACGAGGTCGAGTTCTCCGACGGGTCGGTCATCGTCGCCGATGCCGAGCACCAGTGGCTGACCGAGACCCGAGCGGCCCGCAAGTCCAAGTGGGCGGCGGACAACCACCACAACCGGTCGCGCAACCAGAACATCTTCGCCTCCGTCGTGACCACCGAGCAGATCGCGGAGACGCTGACGGTGGGCGCCGAGGGTCGCCGCAACCATGCGGTGCTGAACGCCGCGCCCCTCGCGGGCGCGCCGGCCGAGCTCCTGGTGCCGCCCTACACGCTGGGCGCTTGGCTCGGCGATGGGCACAGCGCGAGCCCGCGGATCACCTCCGAGACCGACGAGATCCCGATGTACATCGAGGCAGAGGGGCTCGTCGTCGAGCGTCGCGGCCCGATGCTCTACAGCGTGCGGCTGCCCGACGACGCGGCGACGCACGGCGGCGCGTGCGTCGGCTGCGGCGAGCCGGCGACGGCGCACCGATCTCGGTGCCGCCAGTGCCACGACGACAGCGGCACGATGACGGCTCTGCTGCGCAAGATCGGCGTCCTCGGCAACAAGCACATCCCGACCGAGTACCTCCGTGCCTCCGAGGCCCAGCGCCGAGCCCTCCTCGCGGGGCTGATGGACACCGACGGCTCGGTCGTGCGTGGCGTCGGCTCGTGCCAGTTCGTGGTGACGGACCGGCGGCTGGCCGACGACGTGTACGAGCTGGTGGTGAGCCTGGGCTACAAGTGCGGACGCACCACGAAGACGGTGCGTGGTCGCGACGAGGCGCACTCGACGGCGTACGTCTTGAACTTCTCGACCGTCGACGACGTCTTCCGGCTCGATCGAAAGCAGCGGCTGCACAAGGAGGAGCGTCCGGCGACGACGGTCCGGATCGGGCGGCGCTACGTCACCGCCGTACGACCGGTCGCGAGCGTTCCGGTGCGGTGCGTGCAGGTCGACAACGACGACCACCTCTACCTCGCGGGTCGCTCGATGATCCCGACCCACAACTCCACCCTCGCCCTGGACTTCTGCCGCGCGGCGTCGATCTCCAGCGGCCTGACCAGCGTCTTCTTCAGCCTGGAGATGACGCGCGCCGAGATCGTGATGCGTCTGCTGTCGGCCGAGGCGCGCGTCTCGCTCAACCACATCCGCAACGGCAAGATGACGACCGAGGAGTGGGAGCGGCTCGCCCGCAACGTCTCGCGGGTGTCATCCTCGCCGATGTTCATCGACGACTCCCCGAACATGACGATGACCGAGATCCGGGCCAAGGCCCGCCGGCTCAAGCAGAAGCACGACCTCAAGCTGATCGTCATCGACTACCTCCAGCTGATGACGTCGGGCAAGAAGGTCGAGTCGCGCCAGCTCGAGGTCTCGGAGTTCTCCCGCCAGATCAAGCTGCTGGCCAAGGAGCTCGAGGTCCCGATCATCGCGCTCTCCCAGCTCAACCGTGGCCCCGAGCAGCGCGCCGACAAGCGCCCGATGATGAGCGACCTGCGTGAGTCCGGCTCGATCGAGCAGGACGCCGACATGGTCATCCTGCTGCACCGCGACGACGTCTACGAGAAGGAGTCGACCCGCCCCGGCGAGGCCGACCTCATCGTGGCCAAGCACCGCAACGGCGCCACCCGCGACATCGTCGTCGCCTTCCAGGGCCACTACTCCCGCTTCGTCGACATGGCCCA
>WQZX01000082.1 GCA_009780515.1 Nocardioidaceae bacterium
GGGGCGGAGGTCCTCGACCACCGCCAGCACCGGCTCGAACCAGCGCGCATCACGGTCGGGATCGGCGGCGAGCAGCACCAGCCCCGGGCATCTCGACTGGGCGTCACGGCGGCGCTGCCCTCGTCGTACCCCCTCGTCACGGGCGGCCTGGTTGCAGACCTGCACGACGTTGCCCGACAGCACCGCCGCAGCATCGGCGGCCGAGCTGGGCGAGCTGCCGGGCGTGGACGCATCGAGACCATCGGCCGCCTCCGCCAGCGCAGCCGTGACCGACCAGTCCGGACACCACGCCACCAGCACCCTGGCCACGAGGACCGCCTAGCCGACCAGCGGGAAGTCGAGGGCACGGTCGACCGGACGCCCCGTCGATCGCACCGAGACCCGCATGCGGCGCGACCGGAGCCGGCCCGCGCCCCGGCCGATCCCGTCCCACTCCGAGCCCGCCGAGGAGAGCCGTGCGTCGCAGCGCGGCCACTCACCGTGGACGACCAGCACGCCGGATCGCGCCCGCAGCCTGGCCTCGATGACCGAGGCCGACTTGGCGTCCACCCCGCCGGCCGGGCGCAGGACGAGCACCTTGAGCACGTCGACCAGCGCCGCCGTCACCTCCAGCCAGTGCTCACCCGGCGACGGCACCACCACGGTCCGGTCGAGGTCGATGCCGAGCTGGTGCGCCGCCTCCACCCCGAAGTCGGTCCACCCCACGAAGCCGACCCACTCGCCCGCCCGGGACGCGCCGGCGGCCAGCGCCATCGCCAGGGAGGCTGCGTCCACGGCGTACGACCCGCCGGTGCGCAGCTGCACCAGGCCGTCGAACATCGGCAGCACCGGCACGGTCAGCCTGGTCGGCCCACCCTGCAGGGCCTGGATCTGCCCGCGCAGTCGCTCGATCTCCGCGAGCGTGCTGCGCTGCTCGACGACGGTCAGACTCATTCACCCATGATCGAACAATTGTTCGATCATGGCAAGCCTGAGGCCACGGTGCGGGCGACCACCCGTGGCGGCCGCCCGCGCCGCACCCGCTCAGGAGCTGTACGCCGTGCCGCCCGCGTAGTCGCCGGCGAGCGTGGTCGACAGCGAGGAGATGATCGCGGAGTCGGTCGTCATCAGGCCGAGCTCGCGGTTCTTGTTCAGCGAGGTGTTGGAGAAGTTCTCCGAGCCGATGAAGGCCTTCGTGCCGTCGGCGAGGATGACCTTCGCGTGGATGTACAGCGACGCGCTCGATGAGTAGGTCACGACGTGCGCCCCGGCCGCGACCAGGGTGGCGAACTCGGTGTCGTAGTCGCCGTAGGAGTCGGTCATGACGATCTTCACGTTCACCCCGCGCTTGGCCGCCGCGACGAGTGCGTTGGTGATGTCCGCGTCGCCCATCTCCTCGTTCTCCACCACCAGGGTCTTGCTGGCGCCGTTGATGAGGGCGAGCAGCTGGGTCTCGGAGTCGGTCGGGCTCCACACCAGGTGGTCCCCGTCGGACGGCGTGATCGTCTTGTCCTGGAAGTCGGCGCTGAAGACCGCCTCGTCGGCGACGACGTCGGCGGAGTCGTGGTCGATCACCGCGAACTCGCGCGAGGTGGAGTAGTACTGCGGCTGGAGGTTCAGCGTCATGATCGCCGCCGACTCGTCGTCGACGATGATCGACTTCTCGTGGGTGTAGGTGTACGCCGGGTTGGACCAGATGACCGAGACCCCGTGCGACGAGAGATAGTTGTACGCCGTGGTGTTGTGCGTCTTCTCGTTCCCGCTGCCGTCGAGGATGACCCGCACCTTGATGCCGGCCGCCGCCTCGTCGCCCAGCATCGTCTCGACCTGGGTGTCCTGGAGCGCGTACATCGTCATGTCCAGGCTCTTCGTGGCCGACTGGATGTAGCTGTAGATCGGCTGCATGCCGTCATCGGGCTCGGTGATGAAGTCCGAGCTGCCGCCACCCGATCCGGACCCGCCGCCGGTGGGCCCGGAACCGGGGGTGGGTGCCGCGGTGGTGAAGTCGGCGGCGTTGTTCGAGTCGTCGGCGGCCGCGGTGCGCTGGACGGACACGGTGTTGGACGGCGCCGGAGCTGCCGACCCCTGGTGGATCGCGGTGCTGCCATAGCCGACCAGGTCGGCCGAGCCCGCGACCGCGGTGGACGTGGTGGCGGTGGCCAGGCTCGAGGTGGAGTGGGACAGGGCGACCGTGCCGGCGGTGGCCGAGAGATCGGTGGTGCCGGTCGCGTCGGGCGCGGGCAGCGACGTCGTACCTCCACTGCCCGCGGCCTCCTGGACCAGGTAGAACCCGCCGGCGGGGATCGAGCCGCTCAGGTCGGTGACCGCCCAGGTCGTGCTCGTGGCGCTGCTGGAGTGGTACTGCACCGACCAGCCCGACAGGCTGACCGCCGACGAGCCGCGGTTCTGCAGCTCGACGAAGTCGTTCTTGTACGTCGCGCCGGAGTTGCCCCCGCCGCCGTAGATCTCGCTGATCACGACTCCGGAGCCGGCCTGGCCGCCGGCCGCGAACGCGCCGCCGCCTGCCAGTGCTCCGGTCGTCGCGGCCGCCAGGCCGAGAGCGGCGACGCCGAGCCATCTGCCCGACCGCGCCAGGATTGAGCTGCGCATGAGGATTCTCCGTTCGGTGCGTGCCTGTGGGGTCCTTCGAACGGACGGTGGTCACCGCCCCGAAGTGGTGCTCGACGACCCAACCGACCTTCGCATGCGAAGGGGTGAAGACACGACCAACAGCAGATGGCGTCTGCCGCGACGGCTACCTGCGCTTGCGCTTCTCCCGCGGCTTGATGTTGAGCACGATCGGGGTGCCGGCGAAGCCGAACTCCTCACGCAGCCGCCGCTCGATGAAGCGCTCGTAGCCGGCGTCGAGCTTGCCGGAGGTGAACAGCGCGAACGTCGGCGGCGCGACCGACACCTGGGTGCCGAAGAGCACCTTCGGCTGCTTGCCGGAGCGGACCGGGTGGGGGTGCTCGGCGACGAGCCGCCCGAGGAAGGCGTTCAGCGCACCCGTGGTCACGCGGGTCTCCCAGCCCTCGATCGCCTTGTCCAGCGCCGGCACGATGCGATCGATGTGCCAGCCGGTGTTGGCGGTGATGTTGATCCGGGGCGCCCACTTGACCTGCACCAGGTCGCGCTCGATCTCGCGATCGAGGTAGTAGCGGCGCTCCTCGTCGACGAGGTCCCACTTGTTGAAGGCGATCACGAGAGCCTTGCCGGCCTCACGGACCTCCTGGAGGATCCGCAGGTCCTGCTCGGCGATGGACTGCTCGCCGTCGAGCACCAGCACGCAGACCTCGGCGCGGTCGATCGCCGTCGACGTACGCAGCCAGGCGTAGTACTCGTGCCCCGACGCCTCCTTCACCCGCTTGCGGATGCCGGCGGTGTCGATGAAGCGCCACTCACGGCCGCCGAGCTCGACGAGCTCGTCGACCGGGTCGACGGTGGTGCCGGCGACGTTGTCGACGACGACGCGGTTCTCCCCTGCCAGCTTGTTCAGCAGCGAGGACTTGCCGACGTTCGGGCGGCCGACGATGGCGATCCGGCGCGGGCCGCCGACCTCGGCGTCGACGTCGTCGGGCAGGTCCGGAAGGACCTCCAGGATCGCGTCCAGGAGGTCGCCGGACCCGCGACCGTGCAGCGCGGAGACCACCTGCGGCTCGCCGAGACCGAGGTTCCACAGGCCCATGGCCTCGCCCTCGAGCCGGTCGTCGTCCACCTTGTTCGCCGCGAGTACGACGGGCTTGCCTGCCTTGCGCAGGACGCGGACCACCGCCTCGTCGGCGTCGGTGATGCCGATCGTCGCGTCCACGACGAACAGCACCGCGTCGGCCAGGGTGACCGCGATCTCGGCCTGCTCCTTGATCCGCTCCGCCATGCCCCTGGCGTCGGGGTCCCACCCGCCGGTGTCGACGAGCGTGAACGCCTTGCCGTTCCACTCGGCGTCGTAGGAGACGCGGTCGCGGGTGACGCCGGGGATGTCCTCGACGACCGCCTCACGACGGCCCAGGATGCGGTTCACCAGCGTGGACTTGCCGACGTTCGGCCTCCCCACGACGGCGAGGACGGGCTGTCGCACCGGGGTCGGAGCGGCGTCGGTCTGGTCAGTCATCGGGGTCCTTCGTCGGGAGCGGGCCGGGCAGGGTGCGACCGGTCTCGTTCAGTGCGCTGCGTAGATCGTCGCGCATGTGCCGCCGTAGCAACGCATTCATGGCGCCCACCTGTTCCACGGTGCGCGGCCACGGGTGACGCGCGACCTCGAACGGCCGCCCCACGACCATGTCGATCCGGCTCCCCCGCGGCGGCAGCGATCCGCTGCTGCCGCCGGGCTCCCGGCTGCCCAGGAAGACCATCGGTACGACGGGTGCGCCGCTCACCATCGCGAGGTACGCCGCACCGGGGCGGAACGTCTCGAGCTCGCCGCTGCCACGCGTGCCCTCCGGGAAGACGCCGATCGCGCCGCCCGCCTCGAGGACGTGCAGGCTCGTGCGCACGGCCAGCGGATCGGGGTGGAGCCGGTCGAGCGGGATCTGTCCGACGACGCGCAGGAGGCCGCCGAGCGGGCCCTCGAACATCTCCTCCTTGGTCAACGCGTGCACCATCCGCGGCGCGAAGATCGCCAGCAGCGGGCCGTCGATCACGCCGATGTGGTTGGCGGCGACCACCACCGGCCCCGTCGCCGGGAACCGCTCCGGATGGTGCACGCGTACGTCGTACCAGCGCCGGATCAGCCAGCGCGCGCCCGGCCGGCCGCCGTGCAGCAGCCACCGGGTGGGGTGTCTCATGCGCCCGCGCTGGCCGAGGTGCGCTCGTCGATCAGCTCGGCGATGTGGTCGACGACCTGCTCGAGGGTGAGATCGGTCGAGTCGATGTGGGCGGCGCCCTCGACCATCGTCAGCGGCGCGACCGCGCGGCCGGAGTCGATCCTGTCGCGGGCCAGCAGCGACTCCTGGGTGGCGGTCAGGTCGGCGCCGCCGTTCTCCGCGGCCCTGCGTGCGGCCCGAGCCGCCGGATCGGCGGTGAGGTAGACCTTCACCGCCGCTTGCGGCCACACGACGGAGGCGATGTCGCGCCCCTCGACCACGATGCCGCCCCCGCCGATGATCGCGCGCTGCTCCTCGAGCAGCCGTCGTCGTACCTCCGGGACGGCGCTGACCGGCGAGACCGCCGCGTTGACCTCGTCGGAGCGGATCTCCACCGAGGCGTCGACGCCGTCGACGGTGATCGTGGGCGCGGACGGGTCGGTGCCGGTCGCGAGACGCGGCTCACCGACCCGCGCGGCCACGGCGGCGGAGTCGCCGACGTCCACGCCGTTGCGCAGCATCCACAGCGCCACGGCGCGGTACATCGCACCCGTGTCGAGGTAGCGGAGGCCGAAGCGGGAGGCGACGGCACGGCAGGTGCTGGACTTGCCCGAGCCGGAGGTCCCGTCCACCGCGACGACGAGAGATGCCAGGTTCGGTGCGGTGTTCACGGGCGCGAAGCCTACCGTTGGAGCGACCAGCCGCGCGCCTCGAGTACGCCGACCAGCTCGGCCGCGTGCGCGGCGTCGACGTCGAGCTCGACCAGGCCGACCGGGCGCCCCGGGTCGTGGTCGATCCGCACGTCCTCGATGTTGACCTCGCTGTCGCCGGCGTCGGAGAAGAGCCGCGCGAGCTCGCCGTGATGGTCGGGGACGACCACCCGGACCACGCTCATCGGGCGCGGCGGCCCACCGTGCTTGCCCGGGATGGCCTGGGTGCCGACATTGCCCTGCAGCAGCAGCGACGCGAGCCCCTCGCGGTCTCGCGAGGCGACGGCCTCGGCGGCGAGGTCGAGCCGGTCGCGCAGCTCGATGAGCAGCGCGGCCACCGCGTCCGCGTTGCCGCCGATGATCTGGCTGTAGAGCCGTGCGTCGCCCCCGGCCACCCGGGTCACGTCTCGCACGCCCTGACCGGACAGCGCGAGATGCTCCGGGGCCGCACCCGCCAGCGTGCCCGCGACCAGCGCGGACATCAGGTGCGGGACGTGCGAGGTCCGCGCGACGGCGCGGTCGTGCTCGCTCGGGCTCAGCCGGACGACCACGCCCCCGCACAGCTCGATCAGGCTCTCCACGATGCGCGTCGCGCTCGACGTCGCGGCCGGTCCCGGGGTGATCGCCCACGGCCGTCCGTCGAACAGCGCCGCCGACGCGGTCAGCGGCCCGGAGCGCTCCGTGCCTGCCATCGGGTGGCTGCCGACGTACCGCGAGGCGCTCGGGTGGTCGCCGACCACGCGCAGCGGCGCCTCCTTGACGCTGCCCACGTCGGTCACGACGGTGTCGGGTCCCGCAGCGTCCAGCGCCTGCCGGATCGCGTCACCCAGGTGATCGGGAGGTACGGCGACGACGACCAGCTGCGGCACGTCCGCAGGCTGCCGCTCCCGACCGGCGCCCAGGCCGGTGGCGGTGCGCACGTGGTCCGGCTCGGCGTCGGTCAGCAGCACCTCCAGGCCCGCCTTCTGGCAGGCCAGCGCGACGGAGGTGCCGATCAGCCCGGTCCCGACGATCTCGACCGGTCCGACCAGCCTGGCGTTGCCCTCCGCGTCCGTCGCGTCCGTCCCAGCCGTCACGCGGCAACCCTAGCGACGCGCGCGGATCGCGCCGACTCCGCATCGCGCCGGCGGGGCGTCGCGGAGGCCCCGCCGCCAGGGTGTCGGCCCCTGTGGGCCACGTGGCCCACAGGGGCCGACAGGGCGCCCACACCAGCTCCCCGGGCCTGCGGCCCAGCGGCGCCCGGCGCGCCCTCAGCGGCCGACGATCTCCAGCAGCTGGCCCAGCTCGTCGGAGGTCAGCTCACGGATGCGGCCGGACTTGAGAGTGCCGAGCTCGACCGGACCGAAGCGGATCCTGCTCAGCTGCTTCACCGGATGGCCGACGTGGTCCATCAGTCGCCGGACGATCCGGTTGCGGCCCTCGTGGATGACGAGCTCCACGATCGAGGCCGAGGCGTTGGTGTCGAGCACGCGGATCCGGCGTACCTGCACGGGGCCGTCCTCGAGGGTGACGCCGGCGAGCAGGTCGGCCACGGTGTCCTTCGCGATGCGACCGGCGACCTCGGCGACGTAGGTCTTCTCCACCTCGTACGACGGATGGGCCATCCGATGGGCGAAGTCGCCGTCGTTGGTGAGGAGCAGGAGACCCGAGGTGTCGGTGTCGAGCCGGCCGACGTGGAACAGCCGCTCGGGCCGGTCGGCGACGAGGTCCGCGATGGTGCGTCGGCCCTCGGGATCCGCCATGGTGGAGACGACACCACGCGGCTTGTGCAGCACGAGGTAGACGTGGTCGGAGACCGGCGGCAACCGCTTGCCGGAGACCCTGACGACGGCGGTGCGCGGGTCGACCTTCGTGCCGAGGCGGGTCACCACCTCGCCGTCCACCTCGATCTCGCCGTCGAGCATCAGCTCCTCGCACTTGCGACGCGAGGCGACACCGGACTGGGCGAGCAGCTTCTGCAGCCGGATCAGCCCCTCGTCGTCGGTCTCGATGTCGCGCGTCATGGCTGCTCCTCGGGCTGGTCCTCACCGGCGACCGGGTCGGGCTCGGATGTCCGCTCGCGCAGCTCGTCCTCGAGCTCGTCGAGGTCGGGCAGGTGCGGCGCGAGCTCGGGCAGCTCGTCCAGTGAGACGACGCCGATGCGCTCCAGGAAGTACGACGTGGTGCGGTAGAGCGTCGCGCCGTGCTCGCCGTCCTGGCCGGCCTCCTCGACCAGCCCGCGGTTGACGAGCGTGCGCATCACACCGTCGACGTTGACGCCGCGGATGGCCGAGACCCGGGCGCGCGACACCGGCTGCTGATAGGCCACGACCGCCAGCGTCTCGAGCGCGGCCTGGGTCAGCCGGGCCTGCTGCCCCTCGAGCACGAACCCCTCGACGACCTGCGCGAACTCCTCGCGGGTGTAGAACCGCCAGCCACCCGCGACGTTGCGCAGGTCGAACCCACGGCCCTGGTCGGCGTACTCCTGGGAGAGGCCGGCGAGCGCCTCGGCGACCTCGGGCACCGGATAGCCGACGGCGGTCGCCAGGGTGGGCTCGTCGAGTGGCTGATCGGCGACCATCAGGACCGCCTCGAGGGCCGGTCTCAGGTCGGCGACGGGTACGGCGAGGGCCTCCTCGGTCGGCTCACTCATCGGCGTCCTCCGCGGTCTCGTCGGTCTCGGTCTGGTCATGCTCTGTCTGCTCGGCCTCGGCCCCGTCGTCGTCCGCAGGCGGCGGCGCTCCGTCGAACTCGTCGGTGATCAGCTCCTCGACGTCCACGTCGTCCTCGCCCGTCCAGCGGATCGTCAGCTCGCCCAGCGGGGTCATCTGGTCGAACCCGACGACGCCTTCGCGGAAGAGCTCCAGCAGCGACAGGAACCGCGCCACCGTCGTCAACCGGTCCGGGGAGTCGCCGACCAGCGCCCGGAAGGTCATGGTGCCGCTGCGTCGCAGCCGGTCCATCACCACGACGGCCTGCTCGCGCACCGACACGGTCGGGGCATGGATGTGGGTCAGCGAGAACTGCGGCTCGGTCTTCGGCTCGAGCGCGCGCGCCGCGAGGTCCGCGAACTGCTCCAGGCCGATGCCGATCAGCACCTCCGGCAGGAGGCCGGCGTACCGCTCCTCCAGGCCGACGGCCCGCGGGTAGCGCCGGGCCTCCGCGGCCAGTCGACCGTCGAGGACCGCCGCGACCTGCTTGTAGGCCTTGTACTGCAGCAGCCGGGCGAAGAGCAGGTCGCGCGCCTCGAGCAGCGCGAGGTCCTCCTCGTCCTCGACGTCGCCCTGGGGCAGCAGCCGCGCTGCCTTCAGATCGAGGAGCGTCGAGGCGACGAGCAGGAACGACGTCGTCTCCTCGAGGTCCGCGTCCGGCAGCGCCTTGACGTGGGCGATGAACTCGTCGGTGACCTTCGACAGCGCGATCTCGGTGACGTCCAGCTTGTGCTTGGAGATCAGGCTGAGCAGGAGGTCGAAGGGACCCTCGAAGTTGTGCAGGCGTACGGCGAAGCCCTGAGCCCGGCCCAGCCCCTCCTCAGCCCGGCCGTCATCAGGGTGGTCGAGCCGGTCGAGACCCACGTCCCCGGTCGTCACCGCAACGTCATGACTCACGCAGGCGGCCGACCAGGTCAGAGCCCTCGCCCTGCTCGGTCAGATCGCCGAGCACGATGTGCAGCGCCTCGCGGACCAACCGCCCGCGATCGACCGCCAGGCCGTGCTCGCCACGCAGCACCAGCCGCGCCTGCTCGATCTGCATCAGCTCCTGGGAGGTGACGTAGACCGTGATCTTCTCGTCGTGCCGGATCCGCCCGCTCGGCCGCTTCCCCACAGCCGAGTCGGGCGAATCCGGGGTCTGGTCGGGCGGGGCGTCCGGGACAGCCCGGAGCTCGCCGCCCTCGACCGTCGGACGAAACAGGTCGTCCGCGGCCGGAAGGCTCACGCGTCGAGGCACCGCAGGGCCACCTCCTTGGCCAGCTGGCGGTACGCCTCCGCCCCCGTCGATCCCGAGGCGTACGACGTGATCGGCTCGCCGGCCACGGTGGAGTCGGAGAACTTCACCGTGCGGCGGATCACCGTGTGGAAGACCTTGTCGCCCCACGCCTGCACCAGCCGCTCGAGCACCTCGCGCCCGTGCAGCGTGCGGCCGTCGTACATCGTGCCGAGCACGCCGTCGACCTCGAGCTTGGGGTTGAGCCGCTCCTGGACCTTGTCGATCGTGGTCTTGAGCAGGGCCACGCCGCGCAGCGCGAAGTACTCGCACTCCAGCGGCACGATGACGCCGTCGGAGGCGGTGAGGGCGTTGACCGTCAGCAGGCCGAGCGAGGGCTGGCAGTCGATCAGGATGACGTCGTACTCGTCGATAGCCGGGGCGAGCACCCGCTGCAGGGTCTGCTCGCGCGCCACCTCGTGGACCAGCTGCACCTCGGCGGCGGAGAGGTCGATGTTCGAGGGCAGGAGGTCCATCCCCGGCACACCGGAGTCGACGACGACGTCGTGGAAGTCGACGTCGCGCTCCATCAGCAGGTTGTAGATGGTGAAGTCCATCTCGTGCGGGTTGAGGCCCAGGCCGACCGACAGCGATCCCTGCGGGTCGAAGTCGACCAGCAGCACCTTGCGGCCGTACTCCGCCAGCGAGGCGCCCAGGTTGATCGTGGTGGTCGTCTTGCCGACGCCGCCCTTCTGGTTGCACATCGAGATGACGCGCGCCTTGGTGCGGCCGGTGACCGGCTTCGGGTCGGGCAGCACCGGCATCGGGCGACCGGTCGGACCGGTCTCCCCCGTCGCCGCTGCTGCGGCCGTCACCGGCTCCTCGCGCGGCGCCGGCCTCTCGAACGGCAGCGGCTCGGTCACCGTGCCCGCCACGCGCTCGTCGGCCGAGCCGTCGGCATCACCGAGCGGCGGGGTAGGGATGACAGCCCGAGGGGGCATGTCCGGTGCACTGGAACCTCCGAAGAAACCACCGACCACGGCGACTCACCTCACGTCTGGATGTGTTGGCCGCTTCCCCACGGCCCCCGACCACTTCATCCAACAATGTCGACACGGCGACATTGCGCAGACACGCAGGAGGTCACCGAGATTGTCGACAGAAACCGGATCGCGAGCCGGGTGCGCTAATCGAGACCGACGACGCGGCTCCGCCGCTCGACGAGTACGACGTCTCGCCACTTCCCCGCCATCGGACCGTAGCCGAAGCGGGCGACGCGCTCACGCGTGCCGACCACGCGGAAGCCGGCGACTCGGTGCAGCGCCAGGCTCGCGGCGTTCTCCGGGAAGATCGCGGACCGGATCGACCAGATGCCCGCGGTCTCGGTCGAGGCGATGAGCCGGTCGAGCAGCGCGCGCCCGACGCCGTGCCCGGCGGCCGACGGGTCGACGAACACCGAGTGCTCGACCACGCCGGCGTACTCCGGTCGAGCGGCTGTCGGCGACACCGCGACCCAGCCGGCGACCTGCCCGTCGACGAGCGCCACGAACCGGTGCTCGGCCAACCGGTCCGCGTCGAACCGCTCCCACGCCGGCGGCTCCGCGGCGAAGGACGCATGTCCCGTGGCGAGACCGGCCGCCCAGATCCGACGTACGTCGGGCCAGTGCGCCTCCGTCATGGGCTCGACCTCGGTCACCGGCGCAGCTCCGAGCGCAGCCGCTCGGCCAGCCGGACCGAGGCCTCGATCTCGACCCGCCGGATCGACACGCTCTCCACGTTGAGCCCGACCGGCACGCCCAGCTCGCGGCAGTAGGCCAGCAGGTCCGTCGCCGTCGCCACCGCCTGGCGGTACGACGCCTCCAGCGTGTCGGTCGCGTGCCGGAGCTCGTTCTCCACCCAGCGCGGGACGTCGACACCCAGCCAGCGCAGGAAGTCCAGGGTCCGCATCGAGCCGCACACCGAGAACGTGAACACGATCGGCACCGGCGCGATGCCGCGATCGAGGCATGCGTAGTGGTAGTCGGAGACCAGGTCCTTGGCGGCGTTGAGGTCGAAGACCACCTGGGTCACGAAGAAGCGGCAACCCGCCTCCTGCTTGGCCAGCAGCCGCAGGTGCTCGTCGCCGCGACGCGCATGCCGCTCGGGGATCGCCACACCGCCCATCGGCAGCGCCGCGTTGACCTCGGTCCGCAGCGCCTGGGCCTCCTTGAGCGTCGTCGCCGATCGCGCGTCGCGCGAGGCGGCCCCGACGAGGACCGTCATCGTCCACGCCGGATCCTGCTCGGCGAGCCATGAGCGCAGGGCGGGTGCGTCGTACTTCCCGACGGAGCGATAGACCACCACCGGCGTCTCCCATGCCCGAAGGTTCTGGGCCAGGTAGTCGGCCGGGTCGAGCGTCGGCGAGAACGGGAACGGCCGCTCCGCCGGGTTGCGGTCGCTCTCGTCGTCGATGTCGTAGAGCACCAGCCCGTCGACGCCGAGCGGGCGCAGCCGCTCCATCGTCGCGTCGGCGATCTCCTGGACGCGCTCGGCGTCGGTCGAGCGTCGCGGGGGCGTCAGCGCGAACAGCAGCAGCTCGCCCTGCCCCTGCCCGACACGAGTCACGAGATCCACATCAGCCTCCCAGCCGCCGCATCGCAACGGTCCGTACGACGGCCTGCCCCGACTCGTCCGACTCGGCGAGGTCGACCTCCGCCTCGATGACCCAGTCGTGGTGGCCGGCCGGGTCGTGGATGGTCTGGACGACCTCCCACCGCTCGTGCCCACGGGTCACCTGCAGAAGGTCCGGGCCGCGCGCGTCGGCATCGGTGAGGACCCGGTCGTGCTCGACGTAGTAGTCCTCGATCGCCGCGTCCCAGTCATCGGCGGTGAACGTCGGCGACTCCTCCAGCCCACCGAGCTCCTCGACGCGGTCGCGGGCCACCAGGTCGACCCGGCGCCACATCGCGTTGCGCACCATCACCTCGAACACCCGGCCCTGCTGCGACAGCGGGCGGGGCGGAGGCGGAGGCGCGTGCTCGGAGACCTCGCGTGCGGCGTGCGAGGGATCGGCCATGGCCTCCCACTCGTCGAGCAGCGAGGAGTCGACCTGGCGCACGGTCTCCCCCAGCCACTCGACCATCAGCTCCAGCTCCTCGGTCCGGTGGGCCTCCGGCACGGTCTGGCGCAGCGCCCGGTAGGCATCGGTGAGGTAGCGCAGCACCAGCCCCTCGGAGCGGGCCAGCTGATAGCGGGACACGAGGTCGGTGAACCCCATCCCCTGCTCCCACATCTCCCGCACGACCGACTTCGGCGCCAGCGCATCGGGCGACAGCCACGGATGGCGCTCCCGGTAGGTCTCGTACAGCGGCTCGAGCAGGTCGGCGAGCGGCTGCGGCCAGGTCACGTCCTCGATGAGCACCATGCGCTCGTCGTACTCCACGCCCTCGGCCTTGAGCGCGGCGATGGCCTCGCCGCGGGCGGCGTGCTGCTGGGCGAGCAGGAGCGGGCGGGGCGCCTCGAGCACGGCCTCGACGATCGACACCACGTCCAGCGTCAGCGCTTCGGCATCGGGGTCGAGCACCTCCATCGCCGCCAGCGCGAAGTGCGCCAGCGGCTGGTTGAGCGCGAAGTCCGCCGGCAGCGCCTCGGTCAGCACGTAGCGCCGCCCGAACGCGTCGACCTCGTCGAGACGGGTGAGCACGCCGGACGCCACCAGGCTCCGGGCCAGTCGCGTGGCCCGCGCCGCGAGCTTGAGCTGGTCGGCGCGCGCCTCGTGGTTGTCGGTCGTCAGCCGACGCATGACCGGGAACGCGTCCTCCTCGCGCGACAGCACGTTCACGAGCATCGCGTTGTCGACCTTCATGCGTGACTTCAGGGGCTCGGGCCGACCCTCGACCAGCTTGGTGAAGGTCTGCTCGGTCCAGACCACCGTGCCCGCGGGCGGCTTCTTGAGCTGCGGCTTCGACGCCCGCTTGGCCTTCTTCGCATCGCTCATCGCCGCGTTCTTCGCGGCCGCCTTGGCCTTGGCCCGCTCGTTCTCGATGACGTGCTCGGGCGCCTGGACGACGACGTAGCCGGCGGTGTCGAAGCCGGCCCGGCCCGCCCGGCCGGCGACCTGCAGGAACTCGCGCGCCTTCAGCACGCGCATGCGGCTGCCGTCGTACTTGGCGAGGGCGGTGAACAGCACCGTCCGGATCGGAACGTTGATGCCGACGCCGAGGGTGTCGGTGCCGCAGATGACGGTCAGCAGGCCCGCCTGCGCCAGCTGCTCGACCAGGCGGCGGTAGCGCGGCAGCATCCCCGCGTGGTGCACCCCGATGCCGGCCTTCAGCAGCTGCGACAGCGTCTTGCCGAACCCGGGCGCGAACCGTACGCCGGCCAACCGCTCCTTGATCGCCGCCGCCCGAGGCTGGTCGAGCTTGTCGAGACCCGAGCCTGGCCGAGCCTGCCGGGGCCCCGCCAGCAGCGACGTGGCGTGCTCGACCGCCGCCGCCTGCGTGAAATGCACGACGTAGACCGGCCCCTGCCCGGTGCTGACCAGCTCGTCCAGGGTGTCCCCGAGCGGCTCGAGCGACCA
>WQZX01000083.1 GCA_009780515.1 Nocardioidaceae bacterium
ATCGAGCACGACGTGCCCGGCCCCGACCAGCGGTCGGCCTGGGACCGGCTCACCCTGGCCGATCCCGGCCGCAACCTCGTCGACGAGATCCTCTACCACGGCGCCGACGTCGTGCTCCTCGAGCCGGCCGAGCTGCGGGCCGAGATCGTCGGCCGCCTCAGGGGAGTCGCGTGAGCTCGCGGCCGGCCGCCGGCGCCCGCGACCAGGTCGCGCGGTTGCTCACCCTGGTGCCGTTCCTGCACAACCGCGACCAGGTCCGCCTGGCCGAGGCCGCCGAGCTGCTCGGCAGCACGCCCGAGGCCGTGCTGGGCGACCTCCGCGTGCTGTTCATGTGCGGGTTGCCGGGCGGTCTGCCCGACGACCTCATCGACGTCGACCTCGACGCCATCGAGACCGACGAGGGCTCGGCCCGCACCGACGGCGTCATCCGCATCGACAACGCCGACTACCTGGCGCGGCCCATGCGGCTCAGCCCCACGGAGGCGTCCGCGGTGATCGTCGCGCTGCACACGCTGCGCGAGGGTTCGCCGGCCGACGTACGCGCCCTCGTCGACCGCGTCCTGGGCAAGATCGAGGCGGCGGTCAACGTGCGGCCCGCGCTGATGACCCACCCGGGCGAGGCGGCGCGCGTCGCTCTGGCGGCGAGGCTGCAGCAGGCCGCCGACGACCGGCGCCAGGTCCGCCTGCGCTACCACGTGCCCGCGCGCGACGAGGTCTCCGAACGCGTCGTCGACCCGTACGGCGTGGTCGACAGCGGCCCCTTCGCCTACCTCGACGCGTGGTGTCACTCAGCCGGCGGCGACCGGCTCTTCCGTCTCGACCGCGTGGAGCGCGCCGACGTGCTCGACACGCCGATCACGACCATGTTCCGGCCGCCGCGCCCGCTCGACGACGGACCGTTCGACGAGTCGACCGGTGACAGCGGCACCGTCGTACGGATTCGGCTCGCACCCGCCGCCTGCTGGGCGCTGGGCTACTACCCGATGCGCGACGTACGACGCCTGCCCGACGGATCGGCCGAGGCGGAGCTGGTCGTGGCCGACCCACGGTGGCTGCTGCGGCTCCTCCTCCGACTCGCCCCGCACGCCGAGGTGCTCAGTCCGACGGAGTTCGCCGCGGACCTGACGGCCCGCGCGAGGGAGACGCTGACGCTGTACTCGTGAGCGGGGGCGTAGGATCGTCCCTGACGTCGAGTCCCCGAGCCAGATTGCGAGTCCTGCACGATGTTCCCCCTGCTTGAGTTCCCCGGTGGCTGGGAGCTGATCGTGATCGCTCTGGTGATCATCGTGCTGTTCGGCGCCAAGAAGCTGCCCGAGTTCGCCCGCGGCACCGGCCAGGCGCTGCGCATCTTCAAGGCCGAGACCAAGGGCCTGCGCGACGACGACACCGCGACGACCGCGACCAGCGACGCCGACCCCAAGGCTGCCGACAAGCCGATCGAGGGCCGGGTCGTCGACACGCAGCGCGACACCAACGCCGGCTGATCGCCGCCGTACCCCCTCAGCGCTGACGTGTCCCTGTCCGGCGTCGTATCGCTGTTCGCCGGCAAGCCGGTCCATCCCGTCTCCGACGACGGCCGGATGGCGCTGTCGGACCACCTCCGCGAGCTGCGCGCCCGGATCCTGAAGATCGCGATGATCCTGCTGGTCGGGTTCATCGTCGCCCTGCTCTGCTACCACCAGTTGCTGCACCTGGTCATCGGGCCGTACAACCATGCCCGACACGCCCTCGGCGACAACCGCACCGAGGTGTTCACCAGTGGCGCCGCCGGCGGCTTCATGCTCTTCTTCAAGGTCTCCGGCCTCGCCGCGCTGGTCGGCACCAGTCCGCTGTGGCTCTACCAGATCTGGGCGTTCATCCTGCCGGGGCTGCACCCCCATGAGCGCCGCTGGTCCTACATCTTCATCGCGGCGGCCGGGCCGCTGTTCATCGCCGGCGTCGTGCTCGGGTACGTCACGTTCCCCAAGGGTCTCCAGATCCTGATCGGCTTCAACCCGCACGGCGTCAAAAACCTCGTCGAGTTCAACGACTACCTGTCGTTCTTCAGCCGGACCCTGCTGATGTTCGGTCTCGCCTTCGAGATCCCGGTCTTCGTGGTGCTGCTCAACCTGGTCGGCATCCTCAAGGGCGCCACGATCGGGGCCTACCGGCCCTGGATCATCGTCGGGATCTTCGTGTTCGCCGCGGCGGCGACGCCGTCGACGGACCCGTTCACGATGACGTTCATGGCGATCCCGATGGTGATCCTGTTCCTGATCTCGGAGTTCATCGCCCGGATGAACGATCGCCGACGGAGCGAGCGCGACGTCAACCACGGCCTGGACCCGGACGAGCCGAGTCCGCTGTGACCCCGCCGGCCTGGGAGATGGTGGACCCGTTCGACCTGCCCGACTGGCTCGGCACCGACGAGGTCACCTGGTCCGCGGAGTGCGCGCTGGGCCGGGCGACGGTCCCCGGTCATCTCCGCAGCGACGCGGGCACCGGCGAGGTCGCGTGCGACCTCCTGGCGGCCGACGTGGCCTGTCCGGCTCCCACCGTCGACGAGCACATCCGCACGAGCATCCACCAGGCCTGGCGCGACGGGCAGATCGCGCTGGTCACGCGCGGCGGCCGGCTGACCCTGGCGATGCCCGGCGTGGGCCAGGACGCCGACCTCGTCCTGGAGGCCATCGGGAGGCTCGCGCTCGCCGTCGGCGCCCGGCCGGGCCGCTACGGCGTACGCCTCCGCGCCGGTCACTAGACGCGCCACTAGGCTCGTCCTCGTGCCACGCCCGATCCGCGACGTCGTCCTGGTCACCAACCCGACGGCGGGTCGTGGTCGCGCTCTTCGAGTGCGTGACGCCGCCCTGCCGGTGCTGGAGGCGGCCGGCTGGCGCGTACGACGGGTGGAGGGCCGCGATCCCGTCGATGCCGAGCAGCGCGCGCGTGCCGCCCTCGCCGACGGTGCCGACGCGCTGCTGGTCTGCGGCGGCGACGGCCTGGTCAACCTCGGCTTCCAGATCGTGGCCGGGACCGACGTACCTCTCGGCGTGCTGCCCGCCGGCACCGGCAACGACTTCGCGCGGACCATCGGGGTCCCGCGTGGCGACGCCGCCGCCGCGGCTGCACACCTGCTGGAGGCACGACATCAGCGGCTGGACCTGGCGCGTGCGGGAGACCGGTGGTTCACCACGGTGCTCGCGGCGGGCTTCGACGCGATCGTCAACGAGCGGGCCAACAAGATGACGTGGCCGACCGGTCAGATGCGCTACAACATCGCCACGGTGGCCGAGCTGCGCGTGTTCGAGCCGCTGCCCTACATCCTCACCCTCGACGGCGTCGAGCACCGCCTCGACGCGATGCTGGTCGCCGTCGGCAACGGCCCGTCCTTCGGCGGCGGCCTCCGGATCACCGAGGGAGCACGGCTCGACGACGGTCTGCTCGACGTCGTGGTGATCCGCCCGATGAGCAAGCTGCAGCTCGTCGCGACCTACCCGAAGCTGTTCAAGGGGACGCACGTGACCCACCCGATGTACGAGCACCACCGGGTCCGCCAGGTGACGGTCGCCGCCCCCGGCATCGTCGCCTACGCCGACGGTGAGCGCTTCGGCGCTCTTCCGCTGACGGTCGAGTGCGTACCGGCCGCGGCATGGGTGCTGGCGTGAGCGTCCTCGACGACTTCGCCGCGGGCTACGGCTTCCCGCTCGACGACTTCCAGGTCGAGGGCTGCCGCGAGGTCGAGGCCGGGCACGGCGTGCTCGTCGCCGCGCCGACCGGCGCCGGCAAGACGGTGGTGGGGGAGTTCGCGGTCCACATGGCCGTCGCGAACGGTCAGAAGTGCTTCTACACGACGCCGATCAAGGCGCTGTCGAACCAGAAGTACCACGACCTCGTCGCCCGGTACGGCGCCGACAAGGTCGGCCTGCTGACCGGTGACACGACCGTCAACGGCGAGGCTCCGATCGTCGTGATGACGACCGAGGTGCTGCGCAACATGCTCTACGCGCGGTCCCGCACCCTCGTCGGGTTGGCGTACGTCGTGATGGACGAGGTGCACTACCTCGCGGACCGCGCCCGTGGCGCGGTCTGGGAGGAGGTGATCATCCACCTGCCCGAGTCGGTGGCGGTGATCTCGCTGTCGGCGACCGTGTCGAACGCCGAGGAGTTCGGCGAGTGGCTCGAGACCGTGCGCGGCACGACCAGGACGATCGTCGCCGAGCGCCGTCCGGTGCCGCTCTACCAGCACGTCATGGTCGGCAGGCGCCTGCTCGACCTGTTCGCCTCCTCCGACGTCGACGCGGCCGCCGGCTTCGTGCGCGAGGGCGCGCGGGTCAACGAGGAGCTGATGCGGATCGCCCGCGACGACTGGGCGAGCACGCGGCTGATGCGCGACCGTCGTGCTCCTCGGGGCAAGGGCGGGCAGGGTGGCAGGGGAGGTGCCACCAAGGGGCAGCGCAACGTCGGCAACGGGCGACGTGTCTGGATCCCGGGTCGTGTCGACGTGATCGACCGGCTCGAGCGGGAGCGGCTGCTGCCGGCGATCGTGTTCATCTTCAGCCGAGCCGGCTGCGACGCCGCGGTCGAGCAGTGCGTCGCGTCGAACCTCCGGCTGACCACGCCCGAGGAGCGCGACGAGGTCATCGAGCACGTCGAGCGCAGCATCGGCGCACTGCCCGGCGGCGACCTGGACGTGCTGGGCTACCACGAGTTCCTCGACGCCCTCTCGCGCGGCATCGCCGCCCACCACGCGGGCATGCTGCCGGCGTTCAAGACCTGCGTCGAGGAGCTGTACCTGCGTGGCCTGGTGAAGGTCGTCTTCGCCACCGAGACCCTGGCACTCGGGATCAACATGCCCGCGCGCACGGTCGTGCTGGAGAAGCTCACGAAGTGGAACGGCGAGACGCACGCAGACATCACGCCTGGGGAGTACACCCAGCTCACCGGCCGCGCGGGCCGGCGTGGGCTTGATATCGAGGGTCACGCCGTCGTGCTGTGGCAGCCCGGGATGAACCCCCGCGAGCTGGCGGGGCTCGCCTCGACGCGCACCTATCCGCTGCGCTCGAGCTTCCGGCCGTCGTACAACATGGCGGTCAACCTCGTGCACTCCTACGGCAAGCACCGGTCGCGGGAGCTGTTGGAGCAGTCCTTCGCCCAGTTCCAGGCCGACCGGGCCGTCGTCGGGCTCGCCCGCCAGCTCCGCAAGGCCGAGGACGCCTTGGAGGGGTACGCCGAGGCGGCGACCTGCGAGCGCGGCGACTTCATGGAGTACGCCGCGCTCCGCCGCCGGATCAGCGACGTCGAGAAGGAGGCGAGCCGCAACCGGCGTACCGATCGTCGTACCGAGGCGTCGGCGTCGCTGGAGCGCCTCACCCGCGGCGACGTGATCGTCGTGCCGGCCGGGAAGTTCGCCGGGCCGGCGGTGATCGTCGACCCCGGCCTGTCCGAGCACGGTCACCGGCCGCTGGTGATCACCGGCGAGAAGCAGGGACGCCGACTGGCGATGCTCGACTTCCCGACCCCCGTGGAGCCGGTCGCGAAGATCCGCCTGCCCAAGAAGCTCGACCCCCGCGACCCGCAGCAGCGGCGTGACGTGGCCCAGGCGGTCAAGGAGGCCGTGCGGCCGCTGCCGCTGTCGGTCGTGAAGCCGCGCACGCCCAAGGCGGCACCGGACGGAGCGGCCGCGCAGGAGATCGCCTCCCTGCGCGCCCAGATGAAGGCGCACCCGTGCCACGACTGTCCCGACCGCGAGGACCACTCCCGGTGGGCCGAGCGGTGGTTCAAGCTCGACCGCGACACCCAGACGCTCGCGCGGCGCGTCGAGCGGCGCACCAACACGGTGGCGCGGACCTTCGACCGCGTGTGCGACGTCCTGGTCTCTCTCGGCTACCTCACCGACGGCGAGGATCCCGACGTCACCGACCGCGGACGCGGGCTGATGCGGATCTACTCCGAGCTCGACATCGTGGCCGCCGAGGCGCTGCGGACCGGGATGTGGGACGACCTCACGCCCAGCGAGCTCGGCGCGGTGCTGTCCGTGCTGGTCTACGAGGCCCGGCGTCCCGAGGACGGCCCCGCCCCGACGCCCGGGGGGAGGGTCACCGAGACCGTCGAGGCCATGATGCGGCTGTGGGGTGAGCTGGAGCGGCTCGAGAGGGACAACCGCCTCGACTTCCTCCGCCGTCCCGACACCGGCTTCGCCTGGACCGCCTACCGCTGGGCCGAGGGCGAGCGGCTCGACGAGGTCCTGTCGCGCTCCGACCTCACCGCCGGTGACTTCGTCCGGCAGATGAAGCAGCTCGTCGACTTCGCCGGTCAGATCGCCGACGCCGCGGCCGGCGCTCCCGTCCGGGACACAGCCCGGCGCCTGGTCGATGCGCTCCGGCGAGGCGTGGTCGCGGGGGAGTGACCACTGCCGTTTGGTACCAAACGGCAGCTCCAAGGCCCCCAGAACTGTCGTTTGGTACCAAACGACAGTCCTACGCGGCGGATCGCCGGATGGGTCAGCCGCCGGCCAGGACGCGCCGCAGCCGCTCGTCGGGGCTGCCCAGACCCCACCGCTCGACGAGGCCGTCGAGCGCGTCGACGTCCGCCGGGAACCGGGGAAGCGTGAGGGCCGAGCGGTCCAGCGGGATGTCCCGGGCCACGGCGACGACCTCCGGCGCGACGGCCAGGTAGTCGGCCGCGCCGAGGATCTTGCTCCGCAGCCCGGCCGCCATCGGTACGTCGGGATCGGCGGCAGCCGCGATGACGGCCGCGAGCGAGCCGTGTGTCTGCAGCAGCCCGGCCGCGGTCTTCTCGCCGACGCCCTTCACACCCGGCAGACCGTCCGACGTGTCCCCCCGCAGGGTCGCGAAGTCGGCGTACTGATCGGCTCGGACGCCGTACTTCGCCAGCACCCACTCCTCGTCGACCCGCTCGTGCCGCCCGACCCCCTTGCCGATGTACAGCACCCGGACGCTGTCGGCGTCCGACACGAGCTGGAACAGGTCCCGATCGCCGGTGACGACGTCGACCGGCATGCCGGCCTCCGTCGCCAGGGTGCCGATCACGTCGTCGGCCTCGTAGCCGGCGGCGCCCACGACCGCGATGCCGTACGCCGCCAGCACCTCCCTGATGATCGGCACCTGCACCTCGAGCGGGTCGGGAACCTCCTCGAGATCCGGCGCGCCCGCGACCTCCTCGACCACCCGGTGCGCCTTGTACGTCGGGATCAGGTCCACCCGCCACTGCGGCCGCCAGTCCTCGTCCCAGCAGCAGGCGAGGTGCGTGGGCCGGTACTGGTCGACCAGCTGAGCGATGTAGCCGAGCAGCCCGCGTACGGCGTTGACGTTGGTGCCGTCGGGCGACAGCATCTCCGGCGAGCCGAAGTATGCGCGGAAGTACATGCTGGCGGTGTCGAGCAGGAGCAGCCGATTCGTCACGGCGGCCAACCTAGTCGGTGCACTAGAGTCGCCGCGTGAGCAAGCCCGCACCGGTCGAGTCGACAGACCGCCGCATCCTCGAGCTGTTGGCGGCAGACGGCCGGATGTCCTACACCGACCTCGGCAAGGCCACCGGTCTCTCGACCTCCGCCGTGCACCAGCGCGTGAAGCGCCTGGAGCAGCGCGGCCTGATCCTCGGGTACGGCGCGACGGTCAACTACACCGAGATCGGCATGCCGCTCACCGCCTTCATCGCGATCCGTCCGATGGACCCCTCGCAGCCCGACGACGCCCCCGAGCGCCTCATGACGCTGCGGGAGGTCGAGAGCTGCTGGTCGGTGGCGGGCGAGGAGTCCTACCTGATCAAGGTCCGCTCGTCGGCGCCCTCGGAGCTGGAAGACCTGCTGGCCCGAATCCGTGCGGTCGCCAACGTCGCGACCCGCACGACGATCGTGCTGCGCAGCTACTACGAGAATCGTCCCGTCTCCGACTGAGTGACCCTGCAGCGCGACAGCGGCGGCGCGTCGGCGGCGACACGCCGGAGATTCTGAGATTTTTCCGGTGAATCTGCGGGACGAGCCCCTTCGCTGACCTGCGGATTTGGCCATCCACGCAGGTCAGCCGCCGGTTGACACCGCCGGGCCGTTGTCGAAGAGTACCGACGTTCGCTCGTGCAGGTCGTGGGAGAGCGGACCGGCGTCCGAGTGGCTGAGGTCGGGGGAGTAGCGCCAACTCCGCCTGCCCGCAGTTCGCGGAGGTCGGTTCGCCCCTCGAGAGCGAGCCGGGAGGGTCCCGGTCCCCCTAGACAACATCTGGACATCGGCAGCCGGCCGGTGCACGCGGATGGACCGAAGGTGGCGGGGACCCTTCCGGAGTCCTGCAAGGGTAGATTCGCCCTCTGTGACGGCGCGCTTGCTGGTCGCCGCCTTGGCTGGGGCGGCCCTCTCTGCGGCGTACGAGCCGATCGCGGTGCCGTACCTCCTGCCCCTCGCCGTCGCGGCGTTCGCGCTCACGACCGGAGGGCTGAGCGTTCCACGGGCGGGCCTCGTCGGCTGGGTCTTCGGCCTCTGCTTCTACCTGATCCACATCGACTGGCTCGCGCCGTCCGAGGGCGTGGGCGCGTGGTTGCCGCTGGCCGTGCTGGTCTCGCTCTCGTACGCCGTCGTGGGACTGACCGTGCCGCTCGTGCGGGCGCTGCCGCTCTGGCCGCTGTGGCTCGCCGTCGTGTGGACCGCCGTAGAGGATCTCCGCAGCACCTGGCCGTTCGGCGGGATGCCCTGGGGCCGCCTGGCCTTCGCCGCCATCGACACCCCGGTCGCGGCGGCGGTCGCGTACGTCGGCATGAGCCTGCTCAGCCTTCTGCTCGCGCTGATCGGCTTCCAGCTGGCCCGCGCCATCGAGGAGCGGAGCGTGCGGTGGACGCTGGCGACCGTCGCGGTCGTGGCGCTCGCGGCGGTGCCGGCCGTGGCGCCGTACCCGTTCCACCGGACCGGCTCCACCACGGTCGCGGCCGTGCAGGGCAACGTGCCGGGCCGCGGCGACAACATGATCGCCGACCCGCGCGGCATCACCCGCAACGAGTCGCAGGCCACGGTCCGGCTCGCCGACCAGGTCAGGACGGGCAGACGGTCACGCCCGTCGTTCGTCCTCTGGCCGGAGAACTCCACCGTCGTCGACGTCTTCATGGACCCCGAGGCCAACGCGTACGTCAACCAGGCCGTCGACGCCGTCGACGTCCCGGTCCTGGTCGGCGGCGTCGTCGACCTCGGCAGGCGCTACATGCTCAACCAGGGCATCGTGTGGGATCCGCAGACCGGACCCGGCGACCGCTACACCAAGCACCACCCCGTGCCCTGGGGCGAGTACGTCCCGCTCCGCCACATCTGGGACGCCCGCTTCGGCAAGCTGGCCCTGGTGCCCCGCGACATGCTCGCCGGCACCCGTACGACGCCCCTCCGGGTCGGCAGCCTCCGCGTCGGTGACGCCATCTGCTTCGACGTCGCGTACGACGACGTCCTCCGGGAACAGGTCCGCAACGGGGCCCAGCTGCTGGCGGTCCAGACCAGCAACGCCAGCTTCATCTACACCCCTCAGGTCGACCAGCAGTTCGCCATCACCCGCCTGCGAGCGATCGAGGACGGCCGCTGGCTCGTCGTCGCCTCCACCAACGGTCTCTCCGGTGTCATCGCACCCGACGGCACCGTCGTCCAGACGGCGCCACGACGCACCCAGGCCATCCTCGAGCAGACAGTGGGCCTGGGCTCCGGGATCACGCCCGCCGTGTGGCTCGGCGCCTGGCCGTCGCGCGTGGTCGGCGGGCTCGGCGTACTGGCGCTGCTGTGTGGTGTGGTCACGTATCGTCGCAGGCGTGGGGAAGCGACGTCGCAGGCTCGTGCTGGGGCTCTTCGTCGTCTTCATCGTGATGCCGCTGATCGAGCTCTACGTGATCGTCAAGGTCGGGAGCTGGATCGGGATCCTGCCGACGATCGGCCTGCTCGTCCTGGACAGCCTGATCGGGACGTGGTTGATCAGGCGTGAGGGCAGCCGTGCGTGGCGCGCTCTCCGCGAGCGGATCGAGACCGGGCGGCTGCCCCAACGCGAGCTGGCCGACGGCGCGCTCGTCGTGCTCGGCGGCGCCCTCATCCTCAGCCCCGGCTTCGTGACCGACGTGTTCGGGGCGCTGTTGGTGCTGCCCTTCACCCGCCCGGTCTTCCGACGGCTGCTGATGGGCTACGCCACCGGCCGAGCCACGACGTACGCCACCGGCTACGCGAGCGGCCGGATGCGCGGTGGGGGAGACACGCCCGGGTCCGGTCCCCGCCGTCCTCCGGGCGCCGGGGACGTGGTCAGTGGCGACGTCGTCGACGGCTGAGCCCGGACACCGGCCCCCTCGGGCGACCTGCCCGTGTGGTGACGCGAAGCAGCGAGGGATCGGAGTCCGGGCCGGGGGCTGCCCCCAAAACGCAGATCGGCGGCCCCCACCGTGGTGGGAGCCGCCGCATCGACGTCGGTCAGGCGCGCGCGGGCTTCTTCTTGCGGGCGCTGGCGCGGTGCAGGTGTGCCGGGCCGATCTCGCCACCGCGCAGCAGGGCGAGACGCTCGTCGAGGATCGCCTGGAGCTCCTTCTCTGAGCGCCGCTCGAGCAGCATGTCCCAGTGCGTGCGCTGGGGCTTCTCGACCTTCTCCTCGCGGGTGACCCCGGAGACGTTCTCGGCCTCGAGACCGCAGCGTGGGCACTCCCAGACCGCGGGCACCTCCGCCTCGTCGGACATGGTGATCTCGAAGGCGTGCCCCTGGGAGCAGCGGTATCCGACCTGCTGCCTAGCGGCGAACTCGATGCCGCGCTCGTCCTCGAAGGACTGCCCGCCCAGGCGGGCTCCTCGCAGTGTGCGCTCGGCCATGACTACCCCTCCAGTTGGTGAATCGGCGGGAAGCCGGGTCGCGGCTCCCAACTGTTCAACGCTACCCGCTCCGGAAAAGTTTCAATCCTCGGCGCGGCGGGACCGAGAGCGGCGTCACGCCCTGGCCGCCTCGCGGACGCCGCGATCGGTGTCCACCCGCAGCAAGAAGACGAGCCCCAGCACGAACAGGACGACCAAGGAGACGATGGCCGGCCGGTAGGAGCCGGTCAGCTGGAAGACAAGGCCGAACAGCAGCGTGCCGATCCACGACGTGCCGCGCTCGCAGGCGTTGTACAGGGCGAAGTACTCGCCCGCCTTGCCGCGCGGGATCAGCATGCTGAAGTACGAGCGGGACAGCGCCTGCGTCCCGCCCATGACGATCGCGATGGCCACGCCCGCGAGCAGGAACCACGTCACGCTGCGCTCGGGGAGGAACATGGCCAGGACCACGATGAGGATCCACGCGATCGTGCCGACGACCAGGCACCGGTAGGCGCCGTACGTCGCGGCGACCCGGCCGAAGAGCAGCGAGCCGCCGAAGGCGACGAACTGGATCAGCAGGATCGCGGCGATCAGCACGCTGTCGCCGAGGTGCAGCTGCTTGGACCCGTAGATCGAGGCGCTGTAGATGACCGTCTGGATGCCGTCGTTGTAGAAGAGGTAGGCGATCAGGAACATCATCGTCACGGGGTACGCCGGCAGCTGGCGCAGCGTCGTCCAGAGCTGGCCGAAGCTGCGGGAGAACAGGCTCCCCGTCGTCGGTACGACGGCCTCCGCGGGCCGGTCGCGCAGCCGGACCACCGGGATGATCGTGAACGCCGCCCACCACACCGACGCGGACAGCAGCGACAGCCGGACCGCCATCTCCTTGTCCAGACCGATCGCTGTGTGGCCGAGCACCATGCCGAGATTGATCAGCAGCAGGAGGCCTCCGCCGAGGTAGCCCCACGCCCAACCCATCGACGAGACCGCGTCACGCTCGGCTTCGGTGGAGATGTCGACCAGGATCGCGTAGTAGCTGACCAGGGAGCAGCCGGCGAGAACGCTGGAGACCACCACAGCGACCGCGCCGAGCTGCCAGTGATCTCCCTGCAGGAAGAAGAGCAGGCAGCCGACCAGCGCGCCGGACCACGCGAACCACGCCATGTGCAGCCGCTTGCGCCCCGACCGGTCGACCATCGCGCCCACGATCGGCAGCACGAACGCGCTGGCGATCGTCGCGAAGCTGGTGAGGTACGACGGCAGCGAGCCCGCCGCGAGATGCAGCCCGAGCACGGAGACGGTCTTGGAGCAGGTGTCGTCCGCGCTGCTGCCGCAGCCGGCCGCCCGGCCCGCGACGGTGATCATCAGCGGCCCGAACAGGACTGTCAGCACCGTCGTGTAGAAGGCCGAGTTGGCCCAGTCGTACCAGTACCAGGCCTTCTGCTGCCTGACCCGGCTGACCGGGGTGAAGTCACCCAGGGTCGCGCTCGCTCCAGCGGTCACGTTCGTCGTCCTCCCTCACGGCCCCCATCGGTCACGCTCCTTCAGCACATCCTTGAGCACGTCGGTGCGATCGGTGAAGATCCCATCGACACCCATGTCGACGAGCTCGGCCATCTCGGCCGCGTCGTCGATGGTCCAGACGTGCACCTGTAGCCCGGAGGCGTGGGCGCGCGCGAGGAGACCGGGCGTCACGACCGTGAGCCGGCCACGCGTCCGTGGGACCTGGAGCGCGACGAAGCCGTCGCCGGCCAGTCGTCGCGCGATGGCGGCGGTCGGAGCCATTCGGAACGCGACGATCTCCAACGGGTGCGCAGCCGTCGCGACCCGCCCGCGGGTGAGCCGGCGGAACTCGCGGATCCGGGCGGGTGAGAAGGCGCCGACCAGGAGACGGTCGTGGTCACCCCGCTGCTCGACCAGGTCGGCCAGCGCCCTCGGCGTACCGCCGGCCTTCAGGTCGACGTTGAAGCGGGCGTCGGGGAACGCGTCCAGCAGGGATGCGAACGTCGGCACCTGCTCGCGTCCGTCGATGCGGGCCTCCCGCACCTCCTCGAGCGTGAGGTCCGCGATCACCCCGACCCGGTCGGTCACCCGGTCGAGGACGGCGTCGTGGAACGCCAGCAGCACGCCGTCGGCGGTCACGTGAACGTCGGTCTCGAGGTAGCGGTAGCCCAACGCCACCGCGTGGCGGAACCCCGCGAGGGTGTTCTCCAGACCCTCGATCTCCGGGTGGTAGGCGCCGCCCCGGTGGGCGAACGCGACGAACCTGCCGGGCTCGAGGAAGGTCATGCCTCGAGCCTCGCAGACGAGGTCTCGACAGGCTCGACCACCTTCGGTCTCAGATGTCCCGGAACGTCTCGATGTCGGCGCCGAGGGAGCTCAGCCGCGCGGCGAGGTCCTCGTAGCCGCGGTGGATGACGTAGGTGCCGCGCAGCAC
>WQZX01000084.1 GCA_009780515.1 Nocardioidaceae bacterium
AGCGCCTCGCGTCCGGGGACCTCAGATTCCACCGACGCAACTGAGCGACACACCCCCGAGAAATCTTGTCGGCGCGCGACCCCAGGGAGCAGCCCAGCGGCGCCCAAGCCCGACTGCAAGCCGTAACCAAGAACCGCGACCACCCCGACCCCACCCCAACGACAGAGGTCGACGCTGCGGCGGATGAGCATCCTGACCGACCCCGCGCGCGAGGGGTTCGGTCAGGACCGGTCGTGGAGAGTGATCTGGTAGCCGTCGGGATCGGCGAAGGTGAAGGTCCGGCCGAAGGGGCCGTCGACAGGGGCGGAGGCGATGGGGTGCCCGTCGGCGACGAGGGCGTCGTGGATGGCCTGTACGTCGGTGGCGTGCAGCCAGATCGCGGCGCCGATGCCGGGCTGCGCGACCGCATCGAGGTCGGTGCCGGGAATCGGGTCGCGGAGGGCGAAGGCGATCGGCTTGGTGTCGAAGACGACCGCGTGCGGTGGCCCGGCCGGCGAGCGGACGAGCCCGAGGTAGTGCTCGTAGAAGCGCTGCGACCCCTCGAGGTCTCGCGCCTGCAGGGAGATGAAGTCGGGGCCGGTGACGGGCATGGTGTTGCTCCTCCTGGACATGTCAGTTATCTGACACAGAATGTATGTCAGGATTCTGACATGGGTCAAGAGAGCATCGACCTCGAGACATCGCTCGGCTACCTGCTCAAGGAGGCGTCGAGCGCGCTCCGGGCCGCCATGGAGGAGGTGCTGCGGCCGCTCGGCATGACGGTGACGCACTACTCCTGTCTCGAGCTGTTGGCGCAGCGACCGGGCCTGTCCAACTCGGAGCTCGCACGCGGCGCGTTCGTGACCCGCCAGACGATGAACGTCCTGTTGCAGGGCCTGGAGCGGGATGGCTACGTCACCCGCCCGGCCGCGCCGCCGGTCGGCAAGGCCCTGCCGGCTCGGCTCACCGCCAGCGGCCGGCGGCGGCTGGCGACGGCGAGCAGGGCGGTGCGTGAGGTCGAGGTGAGGATGCTGTCCGGCATGACCGCGGCCGAGCAGTCCGCCGCGTTCGCAGCCCTGCGGAGCATGGTCGGCTCGCTTCACGGCGGCGACCGGACCGCGTGAGCCGCGGAGCGCAGCGAGGTGTGAGAACAGCTTGATGGATGAGGTGCCGTTCGTGGCGAGCCCGCTGCTGAGGCAGAGCTACGACCTGCGCACCCGCCGCTGCATGGACGACCCGGCCGTGGTCGTGGCGACGTACGAGGTGCGGCTCGAGGACGGCGTCGTGGCCGTGGGTCCCCGCCGCGAGACAATCGGGTCGTGACCGACCTGCCCCTCGCCGGCTTCCGGATCGGCGTGACCGCCGCACGCCGGGCCGACGAGCAGATCGCGCTGCTCGAGCGACGTGGAGCCGAGGTGCTGCACGCGCCGGCGTTGTCGACCGCCCCCAACCACGTCGACGACGCGTCGCTGCGCGCGGCGACCGAGGACGTGCTCGCCCGGCCGGTCGACATCTTCCTGGCCACGACCGGCATCGGGCTGCGGGCCTGGTTCGGCGCGGCCGAGCGGTGGGGTCTGCTCGACGACCTGCGCGCGCACCTCGTCGTCGCCGAGATCCTGGCCCGCGGGCCGAAGAGCGTCGGCGCATTGCGCGGCTCGGGCCTGCGCGAGGTCTGGGCGCCGGAGAGCGAGCAGCTCGACGACGTGCTCGCCCGCCTGCGCGGTCGCGACCTGACCGGTCTTCGCATCGTCGTGCAGGAGCACGGCCAGTCGCTGTCGATGGCGGCGCACGCGCTGCGGCGACAGGGCGCCGAGGTCACGACCGTCACCGTCTATCGGGTCGAGGGCGCCGAGGACCTCGAGCCGGTCCTCGGGCTGGTCGAGGAGATCGCGGCGAGGCGGGTGCACGCCGTCACGTTCACCGCCGCGCCCGCGGTCGTGGCGCTGATGCAGGCCGCCGCCTCGACCGGCCACCGCGACGAGGTCGTGACGGCCTTCCAGGCCGACGTGGTGGCCTCCTGCGTGGGACCGGTGACGGCGGCGGGGTTCGAGATGTGGGGCGTGCCCACGATCTACCCCGAGCGACAGCGGCTGGCCGCGATGATCAAGCAGCTCGAGCTCGAGCTGCCGTCGCGCGCTGATCCCGGCCACCCGGGGTGATCCGGGTCCCGGTTCTCGCATTCCCGCACGGCCGGGCGCAAAGCGACCTACCGTGAGCGGGACGTCCGGGCGTCGTCACATCGGACCCTCATTCCTGGAGCGACCATGGCGTCCGCACACCCCTCGGGCGGGCCACGCCTGCTCACCGTCGTGGCGGCCCTGGCCGCCGTACTGCTCGGGTTGGTCGGGCTCGGCCCGGCCGCACAGGCGCGGGCGACGGTCGCGCGCACGCTCACCGTCAGGGCGGCGGCGGCCACTCTCGCGCCCGGCGCGAGCGAGACGTTCACCGGCGTCCTGTCCCGCTCGCCGAAGGGCAGCCTGGTGCGGCTGCAGCGGAGGTCGGGGACGAGTTGGGTGACCGTGAGGTCGACCCGCACGACGACGGCCTCCGGCGCCTGGTCCGCCGTCCTCGCGATGCCGGCGGCCGCGGGGGCCTACTCCTTCCGCGCCACCGCCCCGGCGACGGCCCGGTTGCGCGCAGCCACGTCGAGGACGATGCCGGTCACCGCACTGACGCCGGTCACCGTGACGCTGCAGGGGCCGTCCGGCACCGTCCCCGACGGGAACCTGGCGACGCTGAGCGGCACCGTCTCGCCGTTCGTGAAGGACACGACGGTGACTATCCAGTACCGCGACGGGACCTGGCAGACCGCGACGACCGCGACCGTGGGCAGTAGTGGTGCGTTCTCGGCGTACGTCCTTCCGATCGGGCCGAGCGACCGCTATCGCGCGATCGTGCCGCGGGTCGGTCTGCGGGCAGCCGCTGTCTCGCCTGTCGTGACCGTGACGAGCACGGCCGCGCCGACGATCCTGACGACCGTGCTGCCCTACGCGCAGGTCAATGCCGGCTACCAGGCGCAGCTGAAGATCTCTGGAGGTGGCCCCGGCACCTGGTCGGCCGTCGGCCTGCCCGCAGGCCTGAACCTCAACGCCTCGACCGGCCAGATCTCCGGCACACCGCAGGCGACCGGCACGACGACGTTCAACGTCGAGTTCACGCCGACCAGCGTCGCGTCGGTCGATGCCCAGGTCTCGATCGTCGTCGGCACCAGGGCCGCCGCGCCGGTCCAGGCCGTCGCCGGCGGCAAGTCGAGCTGCCGGATCTCCGCCGACACGACCCTGTGGTGCTGGGGGTACGACGAGTCCGGCGAGCTCGGCGACGGCGGGCCTCTCGCGGTCGACCCGCCCGGCGTCCTGGCGCCGGTGCAGATCGTCAACAAGCTGTGGACCCAGCTCACCATCGGCGGCAGCAGCCTGCCGAACCACTCCCACGCCTGCGCCCTCCGCGAGAGCCAGGGCTTCGGGCAGTGCTGGGGCGGCGACGAGGACGGCGAGCTCGGGATCGGCGGCGGCAACTCGATGACCGCGCCGACGACGATCGCCGGCGGCCACCTCTGGAACGAGCTGTCGGCCGGCTGGACCAACACCTGCGGCGTGACGACCGGCGGCGCGCTGTACTGCTGGGGCGACGACGCCTTCGGACAGAGCGCGACCCGCGTGAACACGAACGTGCCGACCCGGGTCGGAACGAGCACTGCATGGGACCAGGTGTCGTCAGGTTCCACGAGCAGCTGCGGGATTCGGACCGCCGGATCGCTGTGGTGCTGGGGCATGGACGCCCGCGGCCAGCTCGGCACGGGCAGCAGGACCGACACCGACGTACCGACCCGTGTCGGCACAGCCACGAGCTGGAGCCAGGTCTCCGTCGGCGACGGCTACGCCTGCGCGGTCAGGACCGACGGCACGGTGTGGTGCTGGGGCTCGAGCACGTCCGGACAGCTCGGCAACGGCGTCGACGTCAACGACCCCACCAAGGACGTTCTCGCGCCGCGCCAGGTGGGCGCCGGGACCAACTGGGCGCAGGTCTCGGCAGGCGGTGGGCACACCTGCGCCGTGACCACCGCCGGCACCGCCTGGTGCTGGGGCCAGAACAGCAACGGTGAGCTCGGTGACGGCAGCATCTCGCCGGACGTGACCTCGCCCGTGCAGGTCGGAACGGGCGCCGACTGGACCTCGATCTCGGGCGGGTACGACGACACCTGCGGCGTCGAAGCGGGTCTCGTCGAGTGCTGGGGCTCCAACGAGAAGGGCAAGCTCGGCATCGACGCCGACCCGTCCAGCACCCCGCGGGTCGACGTACCGACCGAGGTCGCGAACTGACGACCGTCCGGCGGGCCCCCGCGATCAGCGGAAGTTGATCAGGAGAACGCCGGAGTCGTCGTCGGCCCGCGGCGGCTCGGGGTCGAGGACGTTCTGGGCGGGCAGGCTGCCGGTGTCGTCGTACCGACGGAGGTAGTCGGCCGCCAGCGGCGCGGTCTCCTCCCCGTCGACGGCGACGCCGTTGGGGTCGGTGGCCTCGGGATCGGCCTCGACCGGCGGCGGGGCGGGCCGCTGGGGGCGGACGGCGACGACGGCGCGGAAGCACCGCGTGACGTACGGGATCTGCATGCCGTCCATGCCACGACCGAAGTCGTCGTAGAACGCCACGACCTCGCGCAGCTTGGCCGCGCGGCCCTCGGCGGAGAGCGTGGCGACGTTCGAGCGGGAGAGCACGAGGTCCTGCACCGAGTCGCGGTCGACGACCTGCCAGTGCTTGAAGGACTCCTCCTCGATCGGCCCGAAGTACGGCGAGTCCTCGAGCGCTTCGTCGGGGCCCTGGTGGTCCTGGTCCTGGCGGCCGATGAGCCGACCGAACCGCTTGACCCACGGGATCCGCTCGTCGCGGGTGTTCCAGACAAGGGCGAGGGTGCCGCCGCGCTTGAGCACGCGCGCGATCTCCGGCAGCGCCCGCTCCTTGTCGAACCATTGGTAGGCCTGTGCGACGACCACGACGTCGATGCTCGCGTCGGGCGCCGGGATCTCCTCGGCGGTGCTCTGCGAGACGCGCAGCTCGGGGAACTTCAGCGTCAGCCTGTCCAGCATCGCCGGGTCGGGGTCGGTCGCGTGGACGTCGTGGCCGAGCGCGATCAGCTGCTCGGTCAGCTTGCCCGTGCCGGCGCCCAGCTCGAGCACGGTCAGCGGCTCGCCGCCGGTGAGCCAGCGCGCGGCTTCCGGCGGATATCCGGGACGGGCCCGGTCGTAGGCGTCGACCACGCCTCCGAAGCAGAGGGCGGGGTCGGGTGTGTTCAGCTCCGACATCGGGCCAAGGCTAGCGCCGCGTACGCCGGAATCCGGGCTGCCGTGCCGCCCGCCTAGACTCTCGCGGGTGCCGACCGCCAGCCCAGCCGACCTCCCCGCCGCCACCGCGGCCTGGATGCAGTCGCTCGAGGGCGTGCCGTCGGCGTACGCCGGGGCGCGGGACGGCATCGACGTCGTGCTGCGCGACCGGGGGCTTCGTCGTACCAGCCCGGAGCTGACGGCGGAGTCGCTGTTGCGGGGTGCGCACGCCAGCGCGGTGCTGGAGGGGTCGGCGTCGACGCTGGGCGAGGTGCGCGAGGGGCGGGGCGACGAGATCGCCGCGGACGCCGTACGCCTCTCGACCGAGGTGCTCGGCCTGGCCCCGGCGCTGCGTACCCAGCCGCTGCAGGCGCTTGCGCGGATCCACGCCCTGGCGGCGGGCAACGCGCTGCCGCCCGATCGCGTGGGCCGGCCGCGCGACGCCGACGCGGCCACCAGCCTGCGTGCGGTCGCCGACCTGATCACCGCCCGCACCGACGCCCCCGCGCTGGGCATCGCCGCGATCGCACACGCCGACCTCGCCACCGCGGCGCCCTTCCCGAGTCACAACGGGATGGTCGCGCGGGCCGTCGAGCGGCTGGTGCTGGTCGCCCGCGGCGTCGACGAGAAGTCGCTCGTCGTGCCCGAGGCGGCCCACCTGGCCCTGCGCGCGGAGTACGAGTCCAACCTGCGTGGCTGGGCCTCCGCCAGTCCCGCCGGCCGCCACTCCTGGCTGCTCTACACCGCCGAGGCGTACGCCGCCGCCGCCGAGGCCAGCCCCCTCCGCCGCGACGCCGAGTAGCGGCCGAGCGCCAGCGAGGCGGCGTATCGAAACCAACTCCTCCGCGAACGCGACCCTCGGGATCTCGACACGCCGGTCGCTGCTGCTCTCAGGCGAGGGCGCGCTTTCCACGACGGCGGCCGGTTAGCCGCCCGCGTGCCGTGACCAGGCAGCCTTGTCGACTGCGGCGCGGCAGCGCGGGCGAGCGAAGCGAGAACGCGCTCGCGCCATCAAAACATGCAGGTGGCACCCGGGTCGCGAATCACCTGGGTGCCACCGCTGACACGCGATCCGCCGGCTACCAGGCGTGCATCAACAATTGCTGCCTCGGGAAGCTCCCGGTCGGTCAGCGCCCAATTCGGAAGGGTGGATCGCCGCGTGGGTACCGGGGTTCGCGTGTTGTCTATGGAGTTCTTGCTGACCTTTGTACGCCGCCGGGGAGGCAGGATCAAGGGTTGTGTTTTCGGAGTGTCGGGAGGACCGTGGACGACATCTGTGTGTCCCTCACGAGGGTGTTCAGGCCGACTCGCGGGCGCGGCGTACGCCGACCCAGACCGCCGCTCCGACGGCGACGACGCCACCGACGGCTAGGGCCGCGAGGGTGGGCTTCGGCGGTGGGAGCCGCAGTCGTGACTGGAGCTCGACCGGCTTGGTGAACAGCATGACCGGCCAGCCCCGCGCCTCCGCGATCTTGCGCAGCTCCTTGTCGGGGTTGACGACGTGCGGCTTGCCGACGGCCTCGAGCATCGGCAGATCGGTGATCGAGTCGCTGTAGCCGTAGCTGCGGTCGAGGTCGTAGCCCCGGGTCGCCGCCAGCTCGCGGATCGCGTTGGCCTTCTCCTCGCCGTACGCGTAGTAGCCGATCTCCCCGGTGTAGCGACCGTCCTCGACCTCGAGGAGCGTGGCGACCACGCGGTCGGCACCGAGCATGGATCCGATCGGCTCGACGACCTCGCTGCCGGAGGTGGACACGATGACAACGTCGCGGCCGGCGGTGTGATGGTCCTCGATGAGCTGGACGGCCTCGTCGTACACGATGGGGTCGACGACGTTGTGCAGCGTGTCGGCGACGATCTCTCGGACGGTGGCGACGTCCCAGCCGGCGACGAGGTGGGACATGAACTGCCGCATCTTCTCGACCTGGTCGTGGTCGGCGCCGCCCACCATGAAGACGAACTGCGCGTACGCCGATCGCAGCACCGCGCGCCGCGAGATGAGCCCGCCGGCGTGGAACGGCTTGCTGAACGCGAGCACGCTCGACTTGGCGATGATCGTCTTGTCGAGGTCGAAGAATGCTGCCGGGCGGCCAGCCATGCGGCCATCCTAGTGTCGCGACATCCGTCCCACCGGTCACGTGGCGGCCCACTTGTCGTCCACAGGCGGGTACGACGACGCCGTTCTCCCCAGGCCGGGGCGTGCGGGGCATGGCGATGTCGGTGGTGGGCGACAACGTCCGCATGCATGAGGACCGCCAGACCACCGCCCCCGACCACCCCGCCGCACCGCTGCTCGTCACCGCCGACGAGGCGCTGCTCGCCGACCTGATGGAGCTGACGGCCGCGGCGGACGTGACGCCGACCGTGGCGCGTGACGCCTTCGAGGCGCTGCTCGCCTGGGCGCGCGCCTCGCTGGTGCTGGTCGGGCAGGACCTCGCCGAGGAGCTCGCCCGGGTCGGCCCCGAGCCGGGTGCTCCGGCGTACGTCGTCGCGCGGGGCACCCCGCCCGACCGGGCCTACCAGCTGGCGCTCCAGCTCGGCGCTCGGCAGGTCGTGGACGTGGGCGTGTCGGCCGGCTGGCTGGTCGAGATGCTCGCCGACATCACCGAGACCCGGCCGGAGCGGGCACGCGTCATCGGTGTCATCGGCGCCACCGGCGGCGCGGGCGCGACCACGTTCGCGTGCGCGCTCGGTCAGTGGGCGCAGCGCTCGGGCGACACCGCGATCATCGACTGCGACCCGCAGGGCCCGGGGCTCGACCGGGTGCTGGGCCTGGAGGCGGCCGACGGCTTCCGGTGGGACGCGCTCTGCACCACGGCCGGCCGGATCTCCGCCCGGGCGCTCCGAGAGGCGCTGCCTCGGCGCGACCGCCTCGGAGTGCTCTCCTGGTACGTCGGCGCCGAGCCGCAGACGCTGCAGGCGTTCGCCGTCCGCGAGGCCCTGTCGGCGGCCCGGCGCGGCCACGCGACCGTGGTCGTCGACCTGCCACGGATGCCCGACCGCCTGGTGGACGAGGTGGCGGCCCGCTGCGACCGGCTGCTGGTGATGACGCCGGCAAACGTCGTCGGCGTCGCCGGTGCGGCACGGATGCGGGCGCGGTTCGCGGACCATCCCGACGTGGGTCTGGTGCTGCGTGGCGAGGGGCTGCGCGCCGACGAGGTCGAGCGCGCGGTGCGGCTTCCGGTCGTCACCCAGATGCGCGACCAGCGCGGTGTCGCGGAGAGCATCGACGTCGGCGGCGGCCCGCTGAGGTCGACGCGCGGTCCGCTCGCCCGAGCCTGCTCCGAGGTCCTCGGTGCGCTCGATCGGTCCGCGGGCCGGTTGGAGGCGGCGTCGTGATCGAGGAGGAGATCTCGCCGCTGGTCGAGGCGGCCCGCACCCACCTGGCCCGCACCCCGGGCGCCCTGACGCCCCACCGCGTCGCCGAAGGGCTGCGTGCCACGGGTCGGCCCGTCGGCGACGCGACCGTGCTGGCCGTCTACGAGGCCCTGCGTCGCGACGTCGTGGGCGCTGGTCCGCTCGAGCCGCTGCTTCGCATGCCCGACGTCACCGACGTGCTCGTCAACGGGCCCGGGCCGGTGCGCGTCGACCGCGGCGGCGGCCCCGAGGAGACCGGTGTGGTGATCGGGTCCGAGGACGCCTGCCGCCGGCTCGCCCAGCGGCTGGTCGCCAGCGGCGGCAGGCGGCTCGACGACGCCGCGCCGTACGCCGACGTGCGGCTGCCCGACGGCACCCGCTGCCACGCGGTCCTGGCGCCGCTCGCCCATCCGGGGACGGCGATCTCGCTCCGGGTGCCACGCACCGGTGGCCTGAGCATCGCCGACCTTCGCGCCGCCGGGTCGCTGTGCGAGGAGACCGAGGCGCTGCTCCGGCTGATCGTGCGGATGCGGCTGGCGTTCCTGGTCAGCGGCGGCACGGGCAGCGGCAAGACCACGCTGCTCTCGGCGCTCCTGGCCGCGGTGCCGGCGGGGGAGCGGATCGTCGTGGTCGAGGACGCTGCCGAGCTGCGCCCGCCGCATCCGCAGGTGGTCGGGCTCGAGGCGAGACCGCCCAACATCGAGGGCACCGGCGCGGTGGTGCTCCGCGACCTCGTGCGCCAGGCGCTGCGGATGCGGCCCGACCGGCTCGTCGTCGGGGAGGTCCGCGACGCCGCCGTCGTCGACCTGCTGGCCGCCATGAACACCGGCCACGAGGGCGGCTGCGGGACCCTGCACGCCAACTCGGCCGCCGACGTACCTGCGCGTGTCGAGTCGCTCGCGCTGGCCGCGGGCCTCGCCCGGGAGGCTGCCCACAGCCAGCTCGCGTCCGCGCTCGACGTGGTGCTGCACATGGTGCGCGACCGCGGCGGCCGCCGACTCGGCGAGATCGCGGTGCTCGAGCGCGAGCCCTCGGGCCTGGTCCGCACCGTGAGGGCGGGGACGGTCTCTGCAGACGGGAGGTACGTCGACGGCCCGGGCGCGGACCGGCTCGTCGACCTGATCGAGCGGCGGCGGCTCCGATGAGCCCGCAGGCTCCGGCTGCCACCGTGTGCCTGACGGCCGCGGCCGGCGCGGCCTGGCTGCTGGTGCCCGGCCGGCCGGGCCTCGCCTCACGCCGTCGACGAGCCGGCACCCCGCTGGTGGTCCTCGCGCTCGTGCTCCCCGCCGTCGTGCTCGGCGACCGGTCCCTGCTGGTGCTCCTGGCGATCGCCGCGGCGACCGGGGCTGTCGGCCTCCGGTTGTGGCGTCGTCGCTCGAACGGGGCCAGGGCCGTCGGCGTGCGCATGCGTGTGGTGGAGCTGTGCGAGGCGCTGCAGGTCGAGCTCGGTGCCGGGCAGGCCCCGGCCGACGCGCTGGCGCTCGCCGCCGGCGACTGGCCCGAGATCGAGCCGGCCGCGCGGACGGCGAGGTCCGGCGGCGACGTACCAGCCGCTCTTCGGCGCCTCTCGACCACGCCCGGCGCCGGGGACCTGCGGGTGGTGGCCGCCGCGTGGCAGGTCGCCCACCGCACCGGCCACGGGCTCGCCGACGCCGTCGGTCGCGTCGCCACCGAGCTGCGGGAGGCGGAGCGCACCCGGCGTGTTGTCGCCGGCGAGCTCGCGTCGGCCCGGGCGACCGCCCGGCTCGTCGCCTGCCTGCCGGTCGCCGCGTTGCTGCTCGGCACGGGAGCGGGCTCGGACCCGTGGTCGTTCCTGTTCGGGCGCCCGCTCGGTTGGGCCTGCCTGGCGGGAGGCCTCGCCTTCGGCCTGGCCGGCCTGACCTGGATCGAGGCGCTGGCCACCGGCGTGGAGCGCGACCGATGAGCGCCCACCTCGCCGTCTCCGTCGTCGCGGTCGCCGCCGCCGGGTCGGCCGCGGGCCTGCTGGTCCAGCCGCCCGTGCGATGGCGCAGGCCGGAGGTGGCGGCCGTCGCCGTGCCGGCTCCCGCCGACGGCCTGCTGCGCCGCTGGCGCGTCCCCTGGGCGATCCTCGCCGGGGTCGGCGCGGCTGTGGTGGTCGGCGGTCCGCTGGCGCTGCCCGCGGGCGTCGTCGCGGCGGTCGGCACCTGGGTCGTCGCGGGCCGCATCGAGCCGGCCGACGTACGCCGGCGGCGTGAGGACGTACGCCGCGACCTGCCGCACGTGGTGGCCCTGCTCGCCAGCGCGCTGCGCTCGGGCGCAGCCCCGCCCGCGGCGATCGCCCTGGTGGCACGGGCGCTGCCCGGGGCGGCCGCGGACCGGCTGGCCGGGGTCTCAGCGCGGCTCGAGCTCGGCGGCGACCCGGCCGCCGTGTGGCAGTCGCTGGGCGACGACGACGTGCTGGCCCCGCTGGGCCGCACGCTCGCCCGCGCGCACCGCACCGGCGCGCCGGTCGTGGTGGAGGTCGAGCGGCTCGGTGCGGAGCTGGCCCGGCGGGCGCGGGCGGACGTGGAGGACCGGGCCCGTGCCGTCGGCGTACGCGCCGCCGTGCCGCTCGGCGTCTGCCTGCTGCCGGCCTTCCTGCTGCTCGGGATCGTGCCGTTGGTGGCGGGGCTGGCGGCTGCGATCAGCTGGTGACGTCGTCGTACGTCGGGGGCGTCGTCTCGCTCAGCCGCGGGTCGGGCTCGTCGCTGCTCATGGCGAGCAGGCCGCGCAGAACCCGCGCGGCGTGCGGCCAGCGGCGCGGGTCCTTGAGGTCCAGCCCCTTGAGCAGCTGCCGGACCATGGTCATCCGGTCGAAGTAGATCCGCTCGCAGACGAGCCGCTCGTCGGCGTCGAAGACGAAGTACGCCGTCATCCGCACCCGGAAGCGCCCGCCCGTCGGCGGCACGGGCCCGAGCGGCCCGAGGTGGGTGCCCATCAGCCAGAACTCCACGACCACGGCGTCGTGGCTGTGCCGCAGCGCGATGATCTCGTGGTGCTGGTCGGGGAACGCCACCCTCGTGTCGTGGTAGTAGCCGCGCACCGCGGCGTCGCCGTCGTGGACGAGCATCATCGGGACGAGCTCGTAGTGCGGGTGCGGGAAGGTCGACAAGGTGGCGTCCCAGTCGTGCGCCACCTCGTCGCGGAAGTGGTCCAGCACGAGCCGCTGGCGTGCGAGCAGGACGTCTCGCGGCGGCATGGCGAGCGGGGAGCGGTCGGTCACGGCAACGAGCGTAGGCCGCCCACCGCCCCCAGCGGTCACACCACGAGCCACTTCGAGGGAGTCGCCCTGTGGAGGGCGACCGGTCCTCCACAGCCGAGCGTCCGAGCGGTCGGGAACGTCGGTCCGGACGCGCACCCTGACAGACCTCAGGCCGCACCCGGCGGCCGTGTCTCGAGGAGGTCCCATGTCCCTGTCCACCACCCCGCTCCGCTCCCGCCGTCGCGAGGAGCGCGGCATCACCACCGCCGAATATGCCGTCGGCACCGCAGCCGGTGCCGGCCTGGCCGGGCTGCTGTTCAAGCTGCTCACCGGCGGCTTCGGCGACAAGCTGCTCAAGACCCTGTTCGACCACGTCCTCGCCCTGCTCGGCATCGGCTGAGCACCCCCGTGTCTCCTTCGGTACGCCGCCGCGACCCACGTGGGGCCGCGACGGCCGAGCTCGCGATGGGCCTGCCGCTGCTGCTGGCCGTCGCGCTCGGGCTGGTCTGGATGCTGTCGGTGGGTGTGGCCCAGATGCGCACGGTCGACGCGGCGCGCGAGGCCGCCCGAGCGCTGGCTCGTGGTGACGATCCGGGCGCCGCCGTCGCTGCGGGCCAGCGGGTGGCTCCGTCGGGTGTCTCGGTCGCCGTCACGGCCGACGGCGGTCAGGTGGTCGCGACCGCCAGCGGACGGGTCGCCGGTCCGGGCGGTCTCTTCGGGTTCCTGCCCGGGGCAGGCGTCCGCGCCACGGCGGAGGCGCTGGCGGAGGGCGACGACCGGTCCGTCGGGTCGCAGCCCGGCGTCGGTGTCGGGCCGTGACGGGCCGCCGGGGCGAGCGCGGCGGTGCCACGGTCATGGTGGTCGCCTGCATCGGGCTGCTGCTGTTCGTGGGTGCTGCGCTCGGTGAGGTGGCCGCCATGGTCGCGGCGCACCGGCGCGCCCAGGCGGCGGCCGACCTCGCGGCCCTGGGCGCGGCCAGGGTGCTCCGGTCGGGTGGCGACGCCTGCGGCGAGGCGGGGCGCCTGGCGAGCGCCAACCTCGGCCGACTCACGTCCTGTCGTGTCAGCGGGTCCGACGTCAGGGTGACCGTCGACGTCGCCGGTCCCCACTGGCTCGGCCCGCCCGCCGACCTCGCCGCGGAGTCCCGCGCGGGTCCGTCGCCGTAGACGCGTCACTAGGGCATGTCTCCTTATCCGGCGGCGTAGCGAGCGGGCTTTCGCGCCGATCTGGCGAGGCGGGGACGCGAAGGCATGCTGGATCGCACGTCGAGCGGCCCCAACGCAGCGAGATCGGAT
>WQZX01000085.1 GCA_009780515.1 Nocardioidaceae bacterium
AGAAGGCCGCACCCGCGAAGAAGGCCGCACCCGCGAAGAAGGCCGCACCCGCGAAGAAGGCCGCACCCGCGAAGAAGGCCGCACCCGCGAAGAAGGCCGCGCCCGCCAAGAAGGCGGCTGCGCCGGCGACGAAGGCGACCGCTCCGTCCACCGAGGCCGCCGCGCCGGCCAAGAAGACCGCACCCGTGAGGAAGACGGCGAAGAAGGCAGTGAAGAAGGCCGCCCCCAGCTCGCTCCCCGTCCTCGACACCGAGGACGCCTGGTCGAAGGAGGAGCTCGACGAGGTGCTGCGCGAGCTGCACGAGCAGCGCGGCCACAGCGTCCAGATCCTGGCCGAGCAGGAGGCCGACCTGACCGGCCTGCTGCACGACGCCGGTGACGGCGCCGGCCAGGACCAGGCCGACGTGGGCGCGACCAGCTTCGAGCGCGACCACGAGCTGACCGTGCTCAACCACGAGCGCGAGAAGGTCGCCCAGATCGACCGCGCGCTGGCGCGCATCGACGACGGCACCTACGGAATCTGCGAGATGTGCGGCAACCCGATCGGCAAGAACAGGCTGATGGTCTTCCCGCGTGCCACGCTGTGCCTGACCTGCAAGCAGCGCGAAGAGCGCCGCTAGGCCGCTCCATGAGTGCGGACGCGGGGCGGTGGACGTTCCGCGAGGCTGCCGCGACGTCGTTCGTGCTGGTGGTCGCGCTCGTCGGCGGCGTCTACGGCACGACCGTCCCCGAGCACCTCGGGATCATCACGGTCGTCGACTTCGTGGGCGGGTTCCTGCTCTTCGGCGCGGCCGCTCTCGCGCTGCTCGGAGTCGTGGCGGTGTCGGTCGCCGGACTGCACCACCTGCTGACGCTCGACCGCCGTCGAGAGGGCCCGTGAGGCTTTCCGCCCGAGCGGCCCCGTGTGGGAAACTCGTCCGGACATGGAAGAAGCGCGAGCAACGATGACAGACCCGTCTGGCGGCCCGGATTCGGTGGCTCCCCGGCGCAAGGGCGTGTGGCTGCTCTTCGCCGCCGTCGCCGTCGTCTGGTACGCCGCCGACCAGCTCACCAAGCACCTGGCGGTCGCCCATCTCTCCGACAGGCAGCCGCGCCACTTCATCGGCAGCCTGCTCCAGCTCCAGCTGCTGCGCAACCCGGGCGCCGCGTTCAGCATGGGCACCAGCGCGACCGTCGTGCTCAGCGTCCTGGCGATCGTCGCGACCTGCGTGGTGCTGTGGTTCAGCAGGCGCCTGGGCGACACCGTGTGGGCGATCTCCCTCGGACTGCTGCTGGCCGGCATCGTCGGCAACCTGACCGACCGGCTCCTGCGCGCCCCGTCGCCGTTGCGCGGCCAGGTCGTCGACTTCCTGCAGCTGCCGCACTGGCCGGTGTTCAACATCGCCGACGTCGGCATCAACCTCGGCGCGCTGCTGCTGCTGATCCAGGTCCTGCGCGGTGTGGCCATCGACGGCCGACGCGGCGCGGACGGGGAGCGGGCCCACGGATGAGTGGCCTGGACCACCGCAGCCTCCGCGTCCCCGACAGCCTCGAAGGTGAGCGCATCGACGTCGCCATGGCCCAGCTGTTCGGGGTGTCCCGCACCCGCGCCGCGGAACTCGTCTCCGAGGGCCGCGTGGTCCTGGACGGCCAGGTCGTCGCGACCAAGAGCGAACGGGTCCTGCCGGGCGCCGTGCTCGACGTCGAGATCCCGCAGCAGTCCGATCCGCTGGAGATCGTCCCCGAGGTCGTCGAGGGCATCAAGATCATCCACGACGACGACGCCATCGTGGTGATCGACAAGCCCGTCGGCGTCGCGGTGCATCCGTCGCCCGGCTGGCGGGGGCAGACGGTGGTCGGCCACCTCGCCGGCGCCGGCTTCCGCATCTCGACGTCCGGCGCCAAGGAGCGTGAGGGCATCGTGCAGCGCCTCGACGTCGGCACCTCCGGCGTCATGGTCATCGCGAAGTCCGAGCACGCCTACTCCGTGCTCAAGAACGCCTTCCGCGAGCGGACCGTCGACAAGACCTACCACGCGCTGGTCCAGGGGCACCCCGACCCGATCGAGGGAACCGTCGACGCCCCGATCGGCCGCCACCCCAAGCACGACTACAAGTTCGCGATCATGGACGACGGCCGGCACAGCGTGACCCACTACGAGACGCTCGAGGCCCACCGCTTCGCCAGCCTGCTGGAGATCCACCTGGAGACCGGCCGCACCCACCAGATCCGGGTGCACATGAGCGCCCTGAAGCACCCCTGCGTCGGCGACCTGACCTACGGCGCGGATCCGGCGCTGGCCAAGCGCGTCGGGCTGGAGCGGCAGTGGCTGCACGCCGTACGTCTCGGGTTCGAGCATCCCGAGACGGGGGAGTACGTCACCTACGCGTCCAGCTACCCGGACGACCTGCGGCACGCCCTGGAGGTCGTCCGCGAGGCGGTCTGAGCACCGACACCACCCGTACGACGAGAGCGGGCCCCGACCGTGAGGTCGGGGCCCGCTCCGCTGCCTTCCGGCGTACGCCGGGTGAGCGCTAGTCGTGCAGTCGACCGCGGTGAGCCGGGTCGATGTGCGGCCCGTGGAAGCCGCGGTGGTTGCTGCCGGCCAGGCCGATCAGCTTGCCGACGTCGGGCGTGCCGTAGCCGGTGGGGACGTCCCAGCCCCGGCCGGCCGCGTAGCCGCCGGAGAAGGTCGCCGACGCGTTGTCACCGGTGGTGACGTCGCGCAGGCCGCCCCTCGCGGCCCAGCCGGCGAGGTCCGGCCGGATGTTGCCGAGCCGGCGGCCGACGGCCTGGTCGATGTCCGCGGTGAGTGCCGCCCACTGCGGAGAGCTCGAGGAGGTGCCGCCGGTGAAGTAGAACGAGTTGGCCGAGGGGTCGGCGTGGAAGCCCTCGTAGACCAGCACCGAGGTGTAGACCGACGCGTCGTAGGACACGTCGTTGCCGCGCTTGCTGGTCATGATGCTCGGGGCGCCGCCGGTGCCGCCGAAGCTGCCGTTGGTGCAGCCGTAGAGGCAGCCGTCGTAGTCGTTCCAGACCGTCTCGTTCGGGACGTTCGGGTCGAGGCCGTCGTTGAGGTTGGTGCCGCCGACCGCGACGACGTTGGCGTCGTCGGCCGGGCTGGCGAAGTTCTCGCTGCCGTTGCCGTTGTCGGACCAGTCGTCACCGGCGGAGGCGAACACGGTCGTTCCGGACCGGACCGCCTGGGCGTAGGAGCCGCTGTCCTGCCGGTAGACCTGCTTCGCCGCGTTGTCCCAGTCGAACTCCGGGTCGCCGTAGCTCATCGAGACGGTGTCGGGGTTGAGGTGCGAGATGCCCCAGCGCATCGAGGCGTCCAGGCTCTCCATGTTGTCCGGCGCGACGACCAGGTCGATCTTGGCGCCCGGCGCGACCGCGTGGGCCCACTGGACGTCGAGGCTGGTCTCACCGGCCCAGCCGTACTCGTTGGTGTCGGGGTTGGACCAGTCCGGAGCACCCTCCGGCGTGTAGATGTTCAGCGTCGTCGACGGGATGCCCATCGTGGAGGAGAACGTGTCCAGGTCGGCCTGGGCGGTCGGGCTGCCGTACGCGTCGACGATCATGATCGTCTCGCCGGTGCCCGCAGGCTTGCCGCCGACCGTGTCGGGGATGTCGTACGCCGAGCGGATGTCGGTCGGCGTGTAGCAGGCGAGACCGTAGTCGCTGAGGCACTGCGACGGCGTGGGGAGTGCCGCCGGCTTGCTGCCCGCGAACGGTGCCTTGATCTGCTCCGGGTGTACCGACCACTGGACGGCGCCGCCGGCGGCCTGGGCCGTGGCGCCGGTGGTGGCGGCGATCGCCAGACCGATGGCGGCGGTGGCCGCCATGCCCGAGATGGTGCGTCTGCGCATGTTCCCTCCGATGTCCGATGTGCCGCTGGGAGTGCGGCACACCGCACGCTAACCCGCGGGCCGCCCGGCGTACAGGGTCTGCCGGTCCGGCGGCGCGCGGCGGACGGTCCCGCGGGTGCCGGGCCGGGTGTCCGGGCTCCGCCCGCCGAGCCGCCTCGCCGACGTCGCCGTGTCGGTGGTGGGTGCCAGTATCGACGGGTCGGGACCGGTAGGCTGTGAGCCTTCCCCGACGTACCGCCCGGGCCGTTGCGCCCACCTCGACCGCACGACAGCGAGGAGCAGAACACCTCCGATGGCAGGCACGACCGGGGACTTCGCCCACCTGCACGTCCACACCGAGTACTCCATGCTCGACGGGGCCTCGCTGCTCGGGGGGCTCTTCAGCCGCGTGAGCGACCTCGGCATGAGGTCGATCGCGATGACCGACCACGGCAACCTGCACGGCGCCTACGACTTCTACTCCAAGGCGCGCGCCCACGACGTGAAGCCGATCATCGGGATCGAGGCCTACCTGTCTCCCGGGACGCCGCGCGGTGAGCGCAAGCGCGTCCGCTGGGGCAAGGGCGACCAGAACGAGGAGGGCGGCGACGACGTCTCGGGCGGCGGCGCCTACACCCACATGACGATGTGGGCCGAGACGACCGAGGGCATGCACAACCTGTTCCGGCTCTCGTCGCGCTCGAGCATGGAGGGCTACTTCTACAAGCCTCGCATGGACAAGGAGATCCTCGCCGAGCACAGCAAGGGGATCATCGTCTCCACCGGCTGCCCGTCCGGCGCGATCCAGACCCGGCTGCGGCTGGGGCAGTGGGACGAGGCGGTGCGGGAGGCCCAGGAGCTGCGCGACATCTTCGGTCACGACAACGTCTACCTCGAGCTGATGGACCACGGCATCAACATCGAGAAGCGGGTCCGCGACGACCTGCTGCGGCTGGGCCGCGAGCTCGGCATCAAGCCGATCGCCACCAACGACTCCCACTACAACAACCCCGAGGACGCCAGCGCCCACGAGGCGCTGCTGTGCGTGCAGTCCGGCAGCCGGCTGACCGAGCCGCCGTACAGCCAGGGCGGCAAGCGGTTCGCCTTCGAGGGCAGCGGCTACTACATCAAGTCGGCCGAGGAGATGCGCGAGCTGTGGGGCCGCCAGGACCTCATGGAGGCCTGCGACAACACCCTCGAGATCGCCGACCGCTGTCACGTCGAGTTCGTCGAGTCGACCGGCGGCTACATGGCGCGCGCCGACATCCCGGCCGACGAGACCGAGGAGTCCTGGCTGCGCAAGGAGGTCTTCCGCGGCCTCGAGGCGCGCTACCCGGGCGAGGCGATGACCCAGGAGGTCAAGGACCGCGCCGAGTTCGAGCTCGCGATCATCCAGCAGAAGGGCTACTGCGGCTACTTCCTCGTGGTCGCCGACTTCATCCAGTGGTCCAAGGACAACGGCATCCGGGTCGGCCCGGGGCGTGGCTCGGGCGCGGGATCCATCGCGGCGTACGCCCTGCGCATCACCGACCTGTGCCCGTTGGAGCACGGCCTCTACTTCGAGCGGTTCCTCAACCCGGAGCGCCCCTCGATGCCCGACTTCGACATCGACTTCGACGACCACCGTCGCGGCGAGGTCATCAAGTACGTCACCGAGAAGTACGGCGCAGAGAAGGTCGCCCAGATCGCGACGTTCGGCCGGATCAAGTCCAAGCAGGCCATCAAGGACGCCGCCCGCATCCTCGACCACGGCTTCGCGATCGGCGACAAGATCACCAAGGCGCTGCCCGCCGACGTGATGGGCAAGGGCGTCCCGCTCAAGGACCTCTTCAACACCGAGCACAAGCGCTACTCCGACGGCGGCGAGTTCCGGTCGCTCTACGAGGAGGACCCGGAGGTCCGCAAGATCTACGAGACCGCGATCGGTCTCGAGGGCCAGATCCGGCAGACCGGCGTGCACGCCGCGGGCGTGATCATGGCCAGCGAGCCGCTGCTCGACATCGTCCCGCTGATGGACCCCAAGCAGGACGGGGCGGTGATCACCCAGTTCGAGTACCCCATGTGCGAGTCGCTCGGCCTGGTGAAGATGGACTTCCTGGGTCTGTCCAACCTCCACACGCTCGAGGACGCGCTGGCCAACATCCGGGCCAACCGCGACATCGACCTCGTCCTCGAGGACGTGCCGTTCGACGACCGGGCGACGTACGACCTGATGGGGCGGGGCGAGACGCTCGGCGTCTTCCAGCTCGATGGCAGCGGCATGCGGGCGCTGCTGCGCTCGATGCAGCCCGACCAGTTCGCCGACATCACGGCGGTGTCCGCGCTCTACCGGCCGGGCCCGATGGGCGCCGACTCGCACAACAAGTACGCCCGCCGCAAGAACGGCCGCGAGCCGATCGAGCCGATCCACCCGGCCCTCGCCGAGCCCCTCGAGGAGGTCCTGGGGGAGACCTACGGCCTGATCGTCTACCAGGAGCAGGTCATGGCGATCGCGCAGGTGCTCGCCGGCTTCTCGCTGGGCGCCGCGGACAACATGCGCCGCGCGATGGGCAAGAAGAAGAAGGAGGAGCTCGACAAGCAGTACGCCGGCTTCGAGGCCGGCATGCTCGAGCGCGGCTATCCCGCGGCGGCGGTCAAGACGCTGTGGGAGATCCTGGTCCCCTTCGCCGACTACGCCTTCAACAAGTCCCACTCCGCGGCGTACGGCGTGGTGACGTACTGGACCGCCTACCTCAAGGCCAACTACGCAGTCGAGTACATGGCCGCGCTCCTCACCTCGGTGAAGAACGACAAGGACAAGATGGCGATCTACCTCAACGAGTGTCGCCGGATGAAGATCGCCGTGCTGCCGCCGGACGTCAACGAGTCCTCGCACAACTTCACCGCCGTGGGCAACGACATCCGCTTCGGCCTGACCGCCGTGCGCAACGTCGGCTCCAACGTCGTCGACGGCATCGTCGCGGGCCGGACCGACAACGGCCGGTACGCCGACTTCAACGACTTCCTCGACAAGGTCCCCGCCCACGTCTGCAACAAGCGGGTCATCGACTCGCTGGTCAAGGCGGGCGCGTTCGACGACATGAAGCACCACCGCAGCGCGCTCTCGGCGATCCACGAGACCGCGGTCGACCAGTACGTCGACATCAAGCGCAACGAGGCGATCGGCCAGGACTCCCTCTTCGCCGGGCTCGGCGGTGACGACGACGATGACGGCGGCTTCGGCGTGAGCGTGCCGATCCCCGACGTCGACGAGTGGGACAAGATGAAGCTGCTCGGCTACGAGCGGGAGATGCTGGGCCTCTACGTCTCCGACCACCCGCTGCTCGGTCTCGAGCACGTCCTGTCCAACGGCACGGACTGCACGGTCGGCCAGCTGCTGCTCGACGAGGACCGGCCGCACAACTCCACCGTCACCGTCGCCGGTCTGGTCACCTCGGTGCAGCGCAAGATCACCAAGAACGGCGATCCCTGGGCCACGATCGTGCTCGAGGACCTCGAGGGTGCGATCGAGGTGCTGCTCTTCCCGAGCAGCTACCGGCTGGCTGCGCCGTACCTCACCGAGGACGCGATCCTGCGGGTGCGCGGTCAGCTCGACAAGGAGCGCGAGAGCATCCAGCTGCGGGGCCAGGAGGTCACCGTCCCCGACATCGAGCAGGGTGGCGACGGCCCGGTGGTCCTCAGCCTGCCCGTGACGCGCTGCACCGAGCCGGTCGTCCACCAGCTGCGCGACGTGCTGCGCACCCACCCCGGCGTCACCGAGGTCCGGCTCAAGCTGCTCATGCGCGACACGACCCGGGTCATGAGGCTCGACGACAACCTGCGGGTCACCCCGTCTCCCGCCTTGTTCGCCGACCTCAAGCAGTTGCTCGGTCCTGGATGCTTGGCAGGGTGAGCGTGCCGATGTCCGATCCCGTGTCCGGCCCCGAGCCGGCCCCCGCCCACGTCGAGCCGCCGCCGAGGCGGGGCGTGCTGGGCGGAGTCCTGCTCGCCGTGGGCGGCCTCGTGCTGGCCGCGGCGCTCGCCGCCGGCGGCGGCTGGTGGTGGTGGGGCTGGTGGGGTCCGGCGCCCAAGGGCGAGATCTTCAGGCTGAGCGACGGCAAGACCTACACCTGGTTCGCCCTCCCGCTCGACCCCGGCCAGGCCCACGTCGCCTCCGCCACGTTCCAGTACGCCGTGGCGGGCTTCGTGCTGGCCCTCGTGCTCGGAGTCGTTGTCGGCGTCCTCGGGCGCAACCGCGCCTACCTCGGTCTCACGCTGACGGTCCTGGCCGCCTGCCTCGGCGCCTACGTCATGTGGCAGGTCGGCACAGCCCTGAGCCCCGTCGACCCGAGCCGCTACGCCGACGCGGCCCACTTCGGGAAGACCTATCCCGGAGCGATCTCGGTCCAGGGCTGGACGCCGTACCTCGCGTGGCCGGTGGGCTCGCTTCTCGGCTTCCTGTGCGTCATGCTCGGGCTCAGCGGCGAGCGCCGGATCGGCGAGTCGCCGCAGCACGTCCGCGAGCCGTCCGAGCCGTCCGATCCGGTCGACCCGGCCCCGCAGACGACGGCCTGAGGTCGCTCAGTTCGGCGACCACTTGGTGCGTGCGACCTCGCTGGCCGGCAGCGAGGGGATGACGTTCATGGCGCGGAGCTCGGAGCGGAGCAGGTCGGTGACCAGGATCAGCCGCTCCGAGGCGTCGTCGGCCTCGAGCAGCTGCTGGCGCTCGGTCATCGGCAGGGGAGCGCAGGCCGCCAGCGTCCACGACAGGTACGCCGGGTCCTCGGGCAGGTCGCCCTGGTAGGGATCGGTCGCGATCTCGCCCAGCACCATCCGGTACGCCGCGAACGTCGCGCGCGCCGCATCGGCCACGTGCTGCTCGACCGCGACCGTGGGCTCGGGCAGCTCACGCACCTCGCCGACGGGGAAGGTGTCGCGGGTGCTCAGCCGGTCGAGCTGGATCCGGTCGCGCCCGACCGCGACGACGTCGAAGGTGCCGTCCTCGTTCTCCTCGACCTCGGTGAGCTGCATCCGCACGCCGACCCGGAACAGCGACTGCGCGCCGTGGTCGCCCACCTCGTAGCCCGCGCGGATCGCGACCGAGCCGAACAACCGCTCGGTGGGGTCCTCGATGCGCAGCAGGTGGTGCACGAGCGCGCGGTAGCGGTCCTCGAACACCCGAAGGGGCAGCGAGACGCCGGGGAACAGGACCGCGTTGAGCGGGAACATCGGGATCTCGCTGGGCACGGCTCCAACGTAGAGGATGTGCGGGCGGGTCCGCGTGGGAGAACTCGGTCGGAGCGCGGGCGTCTCCGCCCGTAGAATCGGGACATGTCCCACATCTCACCCCGCGAAGTTCTTCTCCCCCGCTTCGCTCCTCCGAACAACATCTCGGGGGCCCCGAGATGATTCGTCGGATCGACCTCCGCGGAGCCGCCGGCTCCGTCGACTACCGCGCGGCCGTGCCGCGCGCGGAGTTCGACATCGAGAAGGCGACGCATGCGGTGCGGCCGATCCTCGAGGCGGTGCGGACCGGAGGGGTCGAGGCGATCCTCGAGCTCAACGCGAGGTTCGACGGGGTGAGCCAGACCGAGATCGCCGTCGCGCCCGAGGCGTGCCGGGAGGCGCTCGAGCAGCTCGACCCGGCGATCCGCGCGGGCCTGGAGGAGTCGATCAGCCGGTTGCGCACGGCCTCGGCGGCCGAGCTGGAGGACGACGTCGTCGTCGAGGTGGCCCCGGGCGCGCGGATCACCCACCGCAACATCCCGGTCGACCGGGTGGGGCTCTACGTCCCCGGCGGCGAGGCGCCGCTGGTCTCGACGGTCCTCATGAACGTGGTGCCGGCACAGGTCGCCGGCGTACGCTCCCTCGCCCTGGCCTCGCCCCCGCAGAAGGAGTTCGGCGGGCTGCCGCACCCCACGATCATGGCCGCGTGCGCGCTCCTCGGCGTCGAGGAGATGTACGCCGTCGGCGGCGCCCAGGCGATCGCGATGTTCGCCTACGGTGCGGGTGAGTGCAGCCGTGTGGACATGGTCGTCGGCCCCGGCAACCCCTACGTCACCGCGGCCAAGAGGCTGCTGCGCGGCGTCGTCGGCATCGACTCCGAGGCCGGACCGAGCGAGATCGCGATCCTCGCCGACGACAGCGCCGACCCGGCGTTCGTCGCCGCCGACCTGCTGACCGAGGCCGAGCACGGCGGCACCTCCGGCTCGGTGCTGGTGACCGACTCCGAGGCGCTGGCCGACGACGTGGTCGCCGAGCTCGGCAAGCAGGTTCCCGCCACGACCCACAGCGAGCGGGTGGCCGCGGCGCTGGGCGGCGTGCAGTCGGCGATCATCCTGGTCGACGACATCGACCAGGGGATCGACGTGGTCAACGCGTATGCGTCCGAGCACCTCGAGGTGCACACGCGCGACGCCGCCGCGGTCGCGGCGCGCGTCGTCAACGCCGGCGCCATCTTCATCGGCCCGTGGTCGCCGGTCGCGGTGGGGGACTACTGCGCGGGCTCCAACCACGTGCTGCCCACCGGCGGCTGCGCCTGCCACTCCTCGGGGCTGGGCGCGCGGACCTTCCGCAAGCAGACCCACGTCGTCGAGTACACCCGCGACGCGCTCGAGGGCGTCGTCGGCCACGTCAGGACGCTGGCCGAGGCCGAGGACCTGCCCGGGCACGGCGCCGGGGCCACCATCCGGTTCGCGGTGCGCTGACATGTGGCCCCCCATCCGGCCGGAGCTGGCCGGCATCGAGCCGTACGGCGCACCGCAGCTCGACGTACCCGTGCAGCTGAACGTCAACGAGAACCCCTACGGCCCGTCCGAGGACTGCCTCTGCGACATCGCCGCGTCGGTGGCGCAGGCGGCGGTCGACCTCAACCGCTACCCCGACCGTGAGCTCGTCGAGCTGCGCGCGGGACTGGCCGACTACCTCCACCGCGACGTGCCGTCGGTGCGGGTCGACCCCGCCCAGGTGTGGGCGGCGAACGGCTCCAACGAGGTCATGCAGCAGCTGCTGCAGGCCTTCGGGGGCCCCGGACGCACGGTGATCAGCTTCGCGCCGACGTACTCGATGTATCCGGAGTACGCCCGCAACACCCACACCGAGTGGGTCGCGGGCGCCCGCGAGGCCGACTTCTCGCTCGATCTGGACAAGGCGCGGGCGCTGGTGGAGGAGGTCCGGCCCTCGGTCGTGCTGCTGCCCAGCCCGAACAACCCGACCGGCACCGCCCTGCCGCCCGCCGCGATCAGGGCGCTCTGCGAGGCCGTCGGCGACGAGGGGATCGTCGTCGTCGACGAGGCGTACGGCGAGTTCCGCCGCACCGGCACCCCGAGCGCGATCGAGATGCTGGGCGACCACCGCAACCTCGTGGTCACCCGCACGATGAGCAAGGCCTTCGCGGCCGCCGGCCTGCGGCTGGGCTACCTGGTCGCCGACCGCGCGATCTGCGACGCCGTCCGCGTCGTACGCCTTCCGTACCACCTCTCCGCGGTCAGCCAGGCGACCGCGCTGGCGGCGCTCCGGCACGCTGATGAGCTGCTCGCGAACGTCGACGCGCTGCGCGCCGAGCGCGACCGGCTGGTGTCGTGGCTGCGGGCGGAGGGCTACGAGGTGGCCGACTCGGACGCCAACTACTGCTTGTTCGGACGATTCGCCGACCGGCATGCTGTCTGGCAGGGTCTGCTGGACCGCGGCGTCCTCATCCGGGAGACCGGACCCGAGGGCTGGCTGCGGGTCTCGGTCGGCACGCCGGACGAGATGGCCGCCTTCAAGGCAGCACTGACCGAAGTCAAGGGAGAACGCGCATGAGCCGCACTGCTCGCATCGAGCGCCAGACCAGCGAGTCGAAGGTCCTCGTAGAGGTGGACCTCGACGGCAGCGGCAAGCACGACATCTCCACCGGTGTCGGGTTCTACGACCACATGCTCACCGCGTTCGCCCGCCACGGTCTGATCGACCTGACGGTGCAGACCGAGGGTGACACCCACATCGACGCCCACCACACCGTCGAGGACACCGCCATCGTGCTCGGCCAGGCGCTGCGCGAGGCGCTGGGCGACAAGGCCGGCGTACGCCGCTTCGGCGACGCCACCGTGCCGCTGGACGAGGCGCTCGTGCAGGCCGTCGTGGACGTGTCGGGTCGTCCCTACTGCGTCCACACCGGCGAGCCGGAGGGGCAGGTCTACGTCCAGCTCGGCGGCACCACTCCGGCGTACCTCGGATCGCTGACCAAGCACGTCTTCGAGACGATCGCCTTCCACGCGCACATCGCCCTGCACGTCCGCGTGCTGGCCGGCCGCGAGCCGCACCACATCGTGGAGACGCAGTTCAAGGCGTTCGCCCGGGCCTTCCGTGACGCGATCGCGATCGACCCGCGCGAGACCGGCATCCCGTCCACCAAGGGCGCCCTGTGACCTCGTTGGTCGAGGTGTCTCGAGACCGGGCGATCGAGTGACCAAGCCGCGCGTCGTTGTCCTCGACTACGGGTCGGGCAACGTCCGCTCCGCCGTGCGCGCGGTCGAGCGGGCCGGGGCCGAGGTCGAGCTGACCGGCGACATGGACGCCGCGATGAACGCCGACGGGCTGCTGGTCCCCGGCGTCGGTGCGTACGAGGCCTGCATGAGGGGGCTGCGGGCGATCCGCGGCGAGCGGATCATCGCCCGCAGGCTCTCCGGCGGCCGGCCGGTGATGGGCATCTGCGTCGGCATGCAGATCCTCTTCGCGCGCGGCATCGAGCACGGCGTCGAGTCCGACGGCTGTGGCGAGTGGCCCGGCACGGTCGAGCGGCTGCGGGCACCGGTGGTGCCGCACATGGGCTGGAACACCGTCTCGGTGCCGCCCGGGACGTCCCTGTTCGCCGGTGTCGAGGACGAGCGGTTCTACTTCGTGCACTCCTACGGCGTGCGCTCCTGGGACCTGGTCACCAACGACCGCACCCCCGACTCGCACCAGCCGCGGGTCGTCTGGACCGAGACCGGCCCCGCAGCCGACGGCGGCGACCGGTTCGTCTCCGCCGTGCAGAACGGTCCGCTCTCGGCCACGCAGTTCCACCCCGAGAAGTCCGGCGACGCCGGCGCGCAGCTGCTGCGCAACTGGGTCACCTCGCTCTGAGGGCAGCCGGGGGTGAGCTGCCGACTGCTGCTGTAACACGTGGTCAGTAGGACTGGTGCGCCGTTGGCTGCTGTAACACGTCGTCTACCCAGCTAGTACGCAGCCGGCGGCTGAAGTACGTCGTTGCAGCGACCTTCTACAGCAGCCAA
>WQZX01000086.1 GCA_009780515.1 Nocardioidaceae bacterium
CGTCCCGTGCGTGCGATGGCAAGGCGGAGGAGGGAGGCGGGACGGAGTCCCGGCGACTGACGACAACGTGGCCAGCGTGCGTGCGGGGCGGCGCGCAGCAGGCGCCCGACTTGAGAGACACGCGCTAGCGGTCAGGCGGGCGGCTCGGGCAGTCGCCTGACTATCTCGGCGAGCTGGCTGTCGATGCTGTCGAAGCGGAGGTCGTGCGCGTCGAAGCGTGCGTCGTGGGAGTCGAAGCGGAGGTCGTGCGCGTCGAAGCGTGCGTCGATGCTGTCGAAGCGGAGGTCGTGCGCGTCGAAGCGTGCGTCGTGGGAGTCGAAGCGGAGGTCGTGGGAGTCGAAGCGGCCATCGTGGTCGCCGAGCTTCGCCCGGATCTCGGCGAGCTGCTCGTCGTGCTCGACGAGCTTGGCCTGGATGCTGGTCAGCTGCTGCGTGTGGCCACTGAGGATGTCGTAGATCGCGTCGATGTCGTTGGTGTTGCGCTCGACGCGGGCGACGAGCTGTTCGTGGGACGTGGCCATGGTTTGCTCCGTGGATCGGTGAGGGCACGAGCCTAGGTCAGCGCGCCGCCGGCCGCCCAGCCTCGGTGCGGAGCCTGTGGAGAACTCAGCCCTGGTGCTCCCGCTGCCAGGTCGAGCGGTGCCAGGTGAGGTACCGATCGATGGCGCGTACGACGGACTGCGACCGGATCGACGGGAAGATGTCGAACCCGTGCTGGGTGCCGGGCAGCTCGGCGTAGGTGACCGTGCTCTTCGAGGTGTTGCGCAGGCGAGCCACGAAGGCACGGGCCTGGCGCACGTCGACGAGGGTGTCGTGGGTGCCGTGCAGCACGAACATGTCGGGCGCGTCCGCGCTGACGTGCAGGATCGGCGAGGCGTCGGCGAAGACCTCGGGCGCGGCGGTGAAGCGGCGCTCGACGACCCGGGGCGCGAGGAAGCGGTCGCGCATCAGGATCGCGCTGCGCAGGCCGGTCACGCCCGCGAAGTCATACACGCCGTAGTGGGGGACCGCGACCTGCACGCTCGTGTCGGCGTCCTCGAATCCGGGCTGGAACTGGGGCGCGTTCGGCGTCAGCGCCGCGAGGGCGGTCAGGTGGCCGCCGGCGGAGCCGCCGGTGATGGCGACGTAGCCCGGGTCTCCGCCGTACTCGGCGACGTGCCCCTTGACCCAGGCGAGCGCGGCCTTGACGTCGACGATCTGCGCGGGCCACGCGTCGCGCGGCGCGAGCCGGTAGTTGATGGTCACGCAGACCCAGCCCTTGGCGGCCAGGTGCTGCAGGAGCGGGATGCCCTGCTGCTCCTTGTTCCCGATGGTCCAGCCGCCGCCGTGGACGTGGAGCAGCACCGGCGCGCCCTCGGAGGGCGTGTTGACCGAGGTGTAGACGTCGAGCAGGCCGCGCTTGCCGTGGTCGGGGGCGTAGGCGATGTCCTTGTGCACCTTCACGCCCGCCCGGCGGCCGGCACCCGCGAAGCCGAACGGGTTCACCAGCCGGCGCAGGGTGGTCGCGCCGACGAGCTCGGATGCCGCGACGTCCTTGTCGAACCCCGCGGCGAGCCCCTCGTCCAGGGCGGCACGGACGACGACCCCGGCGCCACCGCCCTGCCGGATGAGATAGCCCAGCCCGACCGTCGACGCCGCCGCCAGCCCGAGGGCCACCTTGTCGCGTCGGCCACGGGCCAGCTGCCAGCCGGTGTCGGCCGCGAGGCCGGTCAGGACGTGGGGCGCGAGCTCACCGGTCAGCCAGCCCGGGAAGAAGCTCGCGAGGCCGCCGCGGAAGCCGGGCAGTGGCCTGATCGCGTTCGCCACGAGCGCCGCCGTGACCACCTGACGCCTTCGGAAGCCCATGCGATGACAGTAGCCGTAGGCTTTGCCCCGATCAGAACGTGTTCTAGGAAGGGGTACGACGATGGACCGCCTGTCGGGGCTCGACGCCAGCTTCCTCTACCTGGAGACCCCGGCCCAGCTCATGCACGTGTGCGCGGTGATGGTCCTGGATCCGAGCACCATGCCGTCGGCGTACGACTTCGAGGAGCTGCGCAGGACGGTGGGGGACAACGTCGGGGACGTCCCGACGTTCACCCGCAAGGTCCGCAGCGTGCCCCTGGGCCTCGACCACCCGGTCTGGGTCACCGACCGCAGCTTCGACATCGAGCGCCACGTCCACCGGCTCGCCCTGCCGACGCCCGGCGGCTACGCGGAGCTGATGGATCTCTGCGCCCACCTGGCCTCGCTGCCGCTGGACCGGTCGCGCCCGCTGTGGCAGATGTGGATCATCGAGGGCTACCGCCCGGCCGAGGAGGAAGGCGAGCGGGTCGTGGTCTTCCTCAAGATGCACCACGCGACCGTCGACGGCGTGTCCGGAGCGAACCTGCTCTCGCACCTCTGCTCCCTCGAGCCCGGCTCCGCGCCGATGGGCGGCACCGAGCAGGCGCACCCGCGCGACCCGAGCCGCGGCGAGCTGCTCGGCCGCGCTGTGGCCGGGACCGTCGCCAAGCCGCTGGTGCTGGCGAAGGTGATCGGCCCGTCGGCCCAGGTCGTCACCCGCACGCTCGGCCGTGTACGCCGCGGCACCGCGATGGCGGCGCCCTTCTCGGCGCCGCGCACGTCGTTCAACGGCACGATCACCGGCCATCGCTCGATCGCGCTCGCCGACATCGACCTCGCGGACGTGCGCTCGATCAAGCAGGCCACCGGAACCACGGTCAACGACGTGGTGCTGGCCGTCTGCGGCGGCGCGCTCCGCGCCTACCTGGACGAGCGCGGGGAGCTCCCCACGGCGTCGCTGCTCGCGACGGTCCCCGTCAGCGTACGGGACACGTCTCGGCGCGACGGCGGTGCCAACAAGGTCTCGGCGCTCTTCTCCAGGCTCGGCACCGACCTGGCCGACCCGCTGGAGCGACTCGCGATGCTGGCGGAGCGCAACCAGCACGCCAAGGACCACCACAACGCGATCCCCGCCGATGCGCTGCAGGACTGGGCGGAGTTCGCCGCGCCGCGCACCTTCGGCCTGGCGATGCGCACCTACGCCAACCTCCGGCTCGCCGACAAGCACCCGGTCGTCCACAACCTGGTGATCTCCAACGTGCCCGGGCCGCCGATGCCGCTCTACTTCGCGGGCGCCCGCATCGACGCGCTCTACCCGCTCGGCCCGGTCTTCCACGGCGCAGGTCTGAACGTCACGGTGATGTCGAACGCCGGCCAGCTGCACGTGGGCGCGATCGCCTGCCGCGAGTCGATGCCCGACGCGGACGCGCTGGTCCGCCACTTCCCCGACCAGCTGGAGCGGCTGATGGTCGCGGTCGGCTCGCTCTGACCCTCCGGTACGCCGGGCCCGGCCGTGTCGGTGACGTAGGTCGAGCCGCGTCCGGGCAGCTCGACCATCCGCCCCGCGGGGATCGCCGTGGCCGGGACCTGCACGCGCCGCCGGGCGACGTCGAGTGGGGAGACCGCCATGCGGCCAACACTAGAACACGTTACAGTTTGGTCCGTGGATGCAGAGGCGATCAGCGCGATCCGTAGCGTCGTCGGCGAGGTCCTCGGCCGCGAGTCCGACGCGGACAGGTGGTCCGCGTGGGCATCGGCCGGCCTCACCGAAGCGGCGCTCCCCGAGGAGCACGGCGGCGGCGGGCTCGGCCTCGCCGCGGTCGCCGTCATGCTGCGCGAGGCCGCCCGGCGCGGCGTACGGGTGCCGGTGTGGGAGACGCTGTGCTGCGGCGCGCTCACGCTGGCCGCTCACGGCACCGACGCCCAGCGCAAGGAGCTGCTGCCCGCCATCGCGTCGGGCAAGACCCTCGTCGCGCCCGCGCTGCGCGACGCACACGGGCGGGCCACGGTCTGGCGCGACGGCACGGTCACCGGCCGCAAGGTCGGCGTCACCGGCGCGGCCGCCGCGCACCGGCTCCTCGTCCTCGCCGAGGACGACGGCCGGCCGGTGGTCGCGCTGGTCGACCCGTCCGGCGCCGGCGTCGCCCTCGTCGAGGCCGCCAGCAGCGGCGGCCCGCAGCACACGGTCGTGCTCGACTCCGCTCCCGCCGAGCTGCTCGGCGACGGCGCCGCGGCGCTGCTCGACGACCTCGCCCGGGCCGGGCTCGCCGTCATGGCCGCCGGAGTGCTGGCCGGCGCCCGCGACCTGACGGCCGAGTACGTGAAGGGGCGGCGGCAGTTCGGCCGCGCGCTCGCGGAGTTCCAGGCCGTCTCGCTGCAGATGGCCGACGTGTACGTCGCCTCCCGCACGCTCGACCTCGCCGCGGACAACGCCGTGTGGCGGGTGAGCGAGGGGCTGCCGGCCGGTGACGACCTCGCGGTCGCCGGCTACTGGGCCAGCCGCGTCGCGCCGTACGCGCTGCGGACGTGCCACCACCTCCACGGCGGCATGGGCGTCGACGTCACCTACCCGCTGGTCGGTTACACGACCTGGGGCACCGAGCTCGCGCACGCGCTCGACACCAGCGGGGCCGAGGTGCCGATCGAGGACCCCGCCGCCAAGAACCTCGAGCTGACCGAGGCGCAGCGCGCGCTCAAGGCGGAGCTGCGCGGGTGGTTCGGGGGCCTGGCCGAGGAGTTCGGGCATCTCGACGACCCCGACCCGGTCGAGGGCGCGTGGGACCGCCACGGTCCGTCGTACCAGCGGCTCATCCGGCGGATGGGCGAGGACGGCTGGATGGGCGTGGGCTGGCCGAAGGAGTACGGCGGCCACGGGCTCGGCGAGATCGAGCAGACCGTGTTCGCCAACGAGGCGCAGTACGCCGACGTGCACCTCCCGGCCGTCACGCTGCAGACGGTGGGCCCGACGCTGATCCGCTACGGCACCGAGAAGCAGAAGGACATGTTCCTCCCGCGCATCCTCAAGGGGGACGTCCACTTCGCGATCGGCTACGGCGAGCCCGACGCCGGCACCGACCTGGCCTCGCTTCGCACGACGGCGAAGCGCGACCCCGGCACGGACTGCTACGTCGTCAACGGCCAGAAGCTGTGGACCACCGGCGGCCACCAGGCCGACTACCTGTGGCTCGCGGTCCGCACCGACCCGGACGCGCCCAAGCACAAGGGCATCTCGATCCTGATCGTCGACACGCGCGACCCCGGCTACTCCTGGACCCCGATCATCACCGCCGACGGGTCGCACCACGTCAACGCGACGTACTTCAACGACGTGCGCGTGCCGGTCGACATGCTGGTCGGCGAGGAGAACGAGGGCTGGCGGCTGATCACCACCCAGCTCAACCACGAGCGCGTGATGCTCGGGCCGGCCGGCCGCATCGAGGGCCTGCGCGACAAGGTCGCTGCCTGGACCCGTGTTGCCGGGGTCGCCGACGAGCCGGACGTGCGCGAGCTGCTCGGGCAGGCCACTGCGGTGTTCCGGCTCAACGAGCTGCTCAACTGGGAGGTCGCCCGCGCGGCGGCGTCGGGCGCGATCTCGGTGGCCGACGCGTCGTCCACGAAGGTGTTCGCCTCGGACCAGGTCCAGCACCTGCTGGCCGACATGATCGCCCTGGTCCGCCGGTACGGCGACCCGTCGGAGCCGGACACCAAGGACCTCATCGACTACCTCGACGCCCAGGCCAAGCGGAACCTGGTGCTGACCTTCGGAGGCGGAGTGCAGGAAGTGCAACGCGAGCTGATCTCGATGTTCGGGCTCGGCCTGCCGAGGGTTCCGCGATGACCGACGAACGGCACGACCGGATCATGGCCGAGGCCGAGCGGATCAAGGCGCTCGGCGAGGCCGCCGAGTCGATGGCGCCGTACGAGGTCAACCAGCCGACGATCGGCACCTGGCTGGACGCCATGGGCTACGACAACGACCGCTTCCGCGACGGCGAGGCGCCGCCGTCGATGATCCAGGCGTGGACGATGCCCGGCCTCGGCCGGCGTCGCGCCGACGAGGACCCGCTGTCGCGGATGATGGTGGTGCTGACCGACGAGGGCTACACCGCCGTCCTCGGCACCAACTGCGAGCAGACCTACGAGCGCTACCTCAAGGTCGGCGAGCAGCTCCGCGTCACCTCGGCCCTCGACTCGGTCGTCGGGCCGAAGAACACGGCGATGGGCGAGGGCTACTTCGTCACCTCGCGCAACACCTGGTACGTCGACGGCCCCGGCGGCGCCGAGAAGGTCGCCACCATGCTGTTCCGGGTGCTGAAGTTCGTCCCTGGGTCTCGAGACGGTCGCAGCGCGACCTCCTCGACCTCCGGTGGGACGCGATGAGCGGGCCGGTCCGCCCGGTGGTCGTGCGGGACACCCAGTTCTTCTTCGAGGGCACGAGGGCCCACGAGCTGCGCATCCAGAGTTGCAACGCCTGCGGCGTGCTGCGCAACCCGCCGGGTCCGGCGTGCCCGAGGTGCGGCGCGTTCGACCGGGGCCACGTGGTGGCGTCGGGGGAGGGCACCGTCTTCTCCTACCTGGTCCACCACGCGCCGCAGGTGCCCGGCAAGGATCTGCCGCTGGTGATCGCGCTCCTCGACCTCGACGAGGGCGTGCGGATGGTGGCGGAGATGACCGGCCCCGTCGAGATCGGCGACCGGGTGAGCGTGGGCTGGAACGACGTCGACGACGACCTGACGCTGCCGATCTGGCACAAGGTGGTCGAGCCCGCCGAGACCGAGGAGACGAGCAGATGAGGCAGATCGAAGCCGGCCAGACGATCCCGGAGTGGAGCCTGCCGCTGACGCCGACCACCATCGTGAGCACCGCGATCGCGACCCGTGACTGGCAGGACGTCCACCACGACCGTGACGTCGCGCAGGCCGCCGGGTCCAAGGACATCTTCATGAACATCCTGACCAGCAACGGCCTGGTCGAGAGGTACGTCGCCGACTGGCTGGGCCACGACTGCGAGCTGCAGGGCATCGCGATCCGGCTGGGCGCCCCGGCGTACCCCTACGACACGCTGACCTTCAGCGGGTCGGTGCGGTCGGTCGAGGACGGTGTCGCGACGCTCGACGTGGTCGGTCGCGTCTCGCTCGGCGACCACGTCACCGGCACCGTGCGCGTCGAGGTGGTCGAGCCCGTCGAGACCGTCGCATGATCGGCACGCTCAGCGGCGCCGCCGCTATCGCGGGCATCGGCGCGACGGAGTTCTCCAAGGAGTCGGGCCGTTCGGAGCTGCAGCTCAGCGTCGAGGCGGTCCAGCACGCGCTGGCCGACTGCGGACTGACGCCTGCCGACGTCGACGGCCTGACCACGTTCACGATGGACAGCTCTGCCGAGATCGCGGTGGCGCGCGAGCTCGACATCCCCGAGCTGCGCTTCTTCAGCCGGATCAACTTCGGCGGCGGCGCGGCCTGTGCGACGGTCCAGCACGCCGCGATGGCGGTCGCCACGGGTGTCGCGGACGTCGTGGTCGCCTACCGCGGCTTCAACGAGCGCTCGGGCAGCCGTTTCGGCCAGGTCTCGACGCAGGCGGCGTCGCAGGTCAACACCAACGGCATCGACAACGCGTTCACCTACCCGCTCGGCCTCTCGACGCCGGCCGCGACGGTGGCGATGCAGGCACGCCGCTACGTGCACGAGTACGGCGCCACCTCGGCCGACTTCGGGGCGGTCGCGGTGGCCGACCGCCGCCACGCGGCCACCAACCCGAACGCCTTCTTCCACGGCAGGCCGATCACCATCGAGGACCACCAGGCCTCGCGGATGATCGCCGACCCGCTGCACCTGCTCGACTGCTGCCAGGAGTCCGACGGGGCCGTCGCGCTCGTGATCACCTCGGTGGAGCGGGCCCGGGACCTGAGGCAGACGCCCGCGATCGTCGCGGCGGCGGCGCAGGGGAGCGGCCGCGACCAGTTCGTGATGACGTCGTACTACCGCGACGACATCGGCATCCCGGAGATGGGCGTCGTCGGCCGGGAGCTGTGGCGCCAGTCCGGGCTGACCCCGGACGACATGCCGATGGCGATCCTCTACGACCACTTCACGCCGTACGTCCTGATGCAGCTGGAGGAGCTGGGCTTCTGCGGCCGTGGCGAGGCCAAGGACTTCGTGAGGGACGGTGCCATCGAGCTCGGCGGCCGGCTGCCGCTGAACACCCACGGCGGTCAGCTGGGGGAGGCCTACATCCACGGCATGAACGGCATCGCCGAGGCCGTCCGTCAGATCCGCGGCACGTCGGTCAACCAGGTCGCCGACCCGGCGCACGTCCTGGTCACCGCCGGCACGGGCGTGCCGACGTCCGGGCTCATCCTCGCGCGTTGAGGATCGCGGCTACCTCGTCGTACGCCGCCTCGCCGAAGCAGACGAGCTGCACCTCCTCGAGCGCGCGGCCGGAGGTCTCGAGCGCCTCGAGGGCGGCACTCACCGACTCCTCGCGCGACCAGCCGTAGACGCCGGCGCCGATCAGGGAGCAGGCGACGGTGCGCGCGCCGAGCTCCTCGGCGACCTCGAGGCTGCGGCGGTACGCCGACACCAGCAGCGCAGGGTCGACCTGGCCACGGTGGCGGTCGGGGCCGACCGCATGGATCACCCAGCGGCTCGGCAGGTCGCCGGCGGTCGTGGCGCCCGCGTCGCCGGTCGCGAGGCCCTGCTCGAACCGCCGCCGGCAGTCCTCGAGGATCCTCGGGCCGCCGGCCCGGTGGATCGCGCCGTCGACCCCGCCGCCACCGCGCACCTTGGAGTTGGCGGCGTTGACGATCGCGTCGACCGCGATCGTCGTGATGTCGCCCTCGACGGCGACGATCCGCGGTCCGCTCATGCGTCCATTGTGACGCGACCGTCGGCGAGGCGCAGCGTCCGGCCGGTGCGCACCGCCGACAGCATCCGGCGGTCGTGGGTCACGAGGAGCAGGGTGCCGGGGTAGTCGTCGAGCGCCTTCTCCAGCTGCTCGATCGCGGGCAGGTCGAGGTGGTTGGTGGGCTCGTCGAGCACGAGCAGGTTCACGCCGCGCGCCTGCAGCAGGGCGAGGGCTGCGCGGGTGCGCTCGCCGGGGCTGAGGCTGCTCGCGGGCCTGGTCACGTGCTCGGCCTTCAGGCCGTACTTCGCCAGCAGCGTGCGTATCTCCTCGGGCGCCAGGTCGGGGACGTGCTGCCGGAAAGCGTCGACCAGCGGGGTCCGGACAGGCTCGACCACCGAAGGCTCGAAGAGCCTGCGCGCCTGGTCGACCTCGCCGACGACCACGCCGGGGCCGAGGTGCGAGGTGCCCTCCGCGAGCTCGCACCTGCCGAGGAGCGCGGCCAGCAGCGTGGACTTTCCCGAGCCGTTCGGGCCCGTGATGGCGACCTTCTCGGCCCAGCCGATCTCGAGGTCGACCGGTCCGAGCCGCCAGTCGCCGCGGCGTACGACGGCACCGCTGAGGCTAGCGGCGACCGCACCGGAGCGGGGCGCGGAGGCGATCTCCATGCGCAGCTCCCACTCCTTGCGGGGCTCCTCGACCGCGTTGCGCTCCAGCCGCTCGATCGCCTTCTCCGACTGACGTACCTTCGCGGCCTGCTTCTCGGCGGAGTCGGCGGCGAAGCTCTTGACGAACTTGTCGCGCTCGGTGGCCTGCTTGCGTCGCGCGTTGCGCACGCCCTGGGTGGCCCAGCTGCGCTGCGTCACCATCCGGCTACGCAGGTCGCCGAGCCTGCCGGCGTACTCCTCGTAGGCGTCGCGGGCGTGCCGGCGCGCGACCTCGCGCTCGCGCAGGTAGGCCTCGTAGCCGCCGCCGTACACGTTCACCTCGTGCTGGTGGAGGTCGAGCTCCACGACCCGGTCGACGGTGCGCGCGAGGAACTCGCGGTCGTGGCTGACCAGCACGACGCCGGCGCGCAGCGAGGTCACGAAGCCCTCCAGGCGCTCCAGGCCGTCGAGGTCGAGGTCGTTGGTCGGCTCGTCGAGCAGGAACAGGTCGTAGCGGCTCAGCAGCAGCGAGGCGAGGTTCGCCCGTGCCGCCTGACCGCCGGAGAGGTCGGTCGTCAGCGCGTCCGTTCCGACCGTCAGCCCGACGTCGTCGAGCACCTGCTCGGTGCGCTCCTCGAGATCGGCGCCGCCGAGCGCCAGCCAGTGCTCGAGGGCCTCGGCGTACTCGTCGGGGTCGTCGTCGTACGCCGCGGTGGCGGTGTCGTAGCGCGTCCGCGCGGCCGCGACGCCGGTACGCCGGGCGAGGAGCTCCCCGACCGTCTCACCCGGGCGTCTCTCGGTCTCCTGGGGGAGGTACCCGATCGCGGCCGTCCGCGGACTGAGGTCGATGCTGCCCGCCTCGGGCACCAGGTCGCCGGCGAGTGCGCGCAGCAACGTCGACTTGCCGGCGCCGTTCGGGCCGACCAGCCCGATCACGTCGCCCGGCGCGACGATGAGGTCGAGGGAGTCGAAGAGCGCGTGGGCGCCGTGGCCGCACGCGAGGTCGTGCACGTGCAGGGTGGCGCTCACGAGGGTCAACGCTATCGGCGCCGTCCACCGGTTTCCTCCGGCGCGTGCCTCGTCGCCGACCACCACCCTGGGGGCTAACGTGAAGACGTGACTCCGCTCACGATCATCCACGCGAACGCAGTCGACTACCTGGTGCTGGCGACGTACTTCGTCTTCGTCCTGGGCATCGGATGGCTGGCTCGGGCCAAGGTCTCCGACTCGGTCGGGTTCTTCCTGTCGGGGCGGTCGCTCCCTGCCTGGGTCACCGGCCTCGCCTTCATCTCGGCCAACCTCGGCGCCGTCGAGATCATGGGCATGTCGGCGACCGGTGCCCAGATCGGGCTCCCGACGGTGCACTACTTCTGGGTCGGCGCGATCCCCGCCATGCTGTTCCTCGGCGTGGTGATGATGCCGTTCTACTACGGCTCGAAGGTGCGGTCGGTCCCGGAGTTCATGCTGCGGCGGTTCGGTCCCCCGGCCCACCTGGTCAACTCGCTCCTGTTCGCGGTGGCACAGCTGCTCATCGCGGGCGTCAACCTCTACCTGCTCGGCATCATCGTGCACGCGCTGCTCGGCTGGCCGCTGTGGCTCGCGCTCGTCGTGGCCGCCGTGATCGTGCTGTCCTACATCACGCTCGGCGGGCTGTCGGCCGCCATCTACAACGAGGTGCTGCAGTTCTTCGTGATCGTCGCGGGCCTGCTGCCCCTGACGATCATCGGGCTCGAGAAGGTGGGCGGCTGGGGCGGCCTGGAGGACAAGATCCGCGCCGCGGCGTCCGCACACCAAGGGATCGCCCCCGCCTCGCAGCAGCTGAGCTCCTGGCCCGGCCAGGCCCTGTCGGGCTTCCACTCGCCGTTCTGGTCGGTCGTCGGAATCGTCTTCGGTCTCGGCTTCGTGCTGTCGTTCGGCTACTGGACGACCAACTTCGTCGAGGTGCAGCGCGCGATGGCGTCGAACTCGATCTCGGCGGGGCGCAAGACGCCGATCATCGGGGCCTTCCCGAAGATGTTCATCCCGTTCATCACCGTCGTCCCGGGCATGATCGCCGCCGTCGTGGTCACCGAGATCGCCCACCTCAAGGCAGGCGGACACCCGGCGGGCGGCGCCTCCGGCAGCGGCGTCACCTACAACGACGCGCTGCTCTACCTGATGCGCGACCTCCTGCCCAACGGCCTGATCGGCATCGCGATCACCGGCCTGCTGGCGTCGTTCATGGCGGGCATGGCCGCCAACATCTCCGCGTTCAACACCGTCCTGAGCTACGACCTCTGGGGCTCCTACGTCGCCAAGGACCGCGCCGACAGCCACTACGTCAAGGTCGGCCGGATCGCCACCGTGGTCGCGACGGTGATCGCGATCGGCACCGCCCTGGTGGCCTCGAACTTCTCCAACGTCATGGACTACCTCCAGACGCTGTTCGGCTTCTTCAACGCTCCGCTGTTCGCGACCTTCATCATCGGCATGTTCTGGAAGCGGATGACGCCCACGGCCGGCTGGGTCGGCCTGGTCGCCGGCACGCTGGCGGCCCTCGTGGTCGCGATCCTCACCAAGGGCACGCTCGGCGGCCTGTCCACCGGGCTGATCGGCATCGGCGGCCAGGGGGCGGCGTTCCTCTGCGCGGCCGCCGCCTTCGTCGTCGATGCCGTGCTCAGCGTGGGGCTGTCGGCGGTGACCACGCCCAAGCCCGCCTCCGAGCTGCGGGGGCTGGTCTACTCCGAGACCCCGCGGGAGGAGCGCACCGACCCGGACGAGGCGACGTACCCGTGGTACCAGCGCACGCTGCCGCTCGCCGGCGTCGCGCTGGCCATGGTCATCGTCCTGAACGCGATCTTCTGATGACCCACGACGGCAGGGAGGCACGGCCATGACCGAGGAGCAGAGGCACCACGTGGCGGGCGCGTTCGACATCCGTAACGTCATCGGCGCGCTGCTGGGCATCTACGGCGTGATCATGGTGGTGACCGGTCTGGTGAGCAACGAGGCGCCGGCCAAGACCGGCCAGCTGCACGCAGACCTCTGGGCCGGGATCGTGCTGCTGGTCGTCGCGGTGGTGTTCGTCGTGTGGGCGCGGGTCCGACCCGTCGCCGTACCCAAGGGCGCGGCCGAGCACGGCGGCGAGGAGGACCAGGTGTGACCCGGCTCGTATGAGGGGTATCGATTCGGGTACCTCGATCGCGATGGACGGGAGGACGCATGACGGCGACGTCGGCACGACCCGCGGCATCGGCGGGAGACGGCTCGGTACGCAGCCTGATCCCGGTGCGGATGGACCGGCTGCCGTGGGCGAGGTTCCACTGACTGGTGGTGCTGGGTCTGGGCACGGCCTGGATCCTCGACGGCCTCGAGATCCAGATGGTCGCCGCCTCCGGCTTCCCGGACACGCTGCGGATGTCCGACGCCCAGGTCGGGCTGACCGGAACGGTCCACCTCATCGGCCAGGTGGTCGGGGCGCTGCTCTTCGGACGGCTGACCGACCGCTGGGGACGCAAGCGCCTCTTCGTGGTGACCCTCGCGATCTGCCTAG
>WQZX01000087.1 GCA_009780515.1 Nocardioidaceae bacterium
CCGGCGTGGACCGGCATCGTGAACGGCACCGGGATCGACAGCGCCCACATCGCGTTGGACTCCGACTGCTTCTCGAAGGCGACCGTCAGGACGCGCTGGTGCACGCCGGACTGAACGAGCGAGGCGGCCACGATCGCGGTCGAGCCGCCGACCGATCCGGCGGTGTGCACGCGCAGCATCGGCTTGCCGCTGGCGCCGATGGCGTCGGCGAGGAACAGCTCGGGCATCATCACGCCCTCGAACAGGTCCGGCGCCTTGCCGACCACGACCGCGTCGATGTCGTCGAAGGTCAGCCTCGCATCGGCCAGAGCACGGTCGATGGCCTCGCGCAGCATCTGCGGCATCGAGACGTCCTCGCGCTTGGAGCGGTAGTAGGTCTGGCCGACGCCGACAACCGCGGCAGGTGTCTTGCTCATGCCTGGGCCTCCATCACGCACACGAGGTTCTGCTGCAGGGCGACGCCGCTGGTGGCGTGGCCCAGGGTCCGGTCGGCGTCGCCGTCCCAGATCCTGCGGGCCGCCTCGCCGATCCGGATCAGGCCGGCGCAGAACATCGGGTTCGACGCGAGCGCTCCGCCGGACGGGTTGACGTCCACGTCCTCGCCCAGGCCGAGCTCGCGTCGCAGGATCAGCTCCTGGTGGCTGAACGGCGCGTGCAGCTCGGCGACCTGGACGCCGTCGGTGCCGCCGGCGGCCGAGGCGGCGGCCGCCGCGCTGGGGGAGCGGGTGAGGTCGCGCAGCCCGAGGCTCGGGCTGTCGACGTTGTGGGCGATGCCGCTGATCACCGCGGGCCGTGTGCACTTCTCCGGCAGCCGGTCGGTGGCCGCGATGACGATCGCCGCCGCGCCGTCGGTGATCGGCGCGCAGTCCCACTTGCGCAGCGGGTCGGCGAACAGCGGCTGGGCGAGCACGTCGTCGACGCTCGTGGCCGCGCCGCGCACGGCGTACTCGTTGTCGGCGCCGGAGGTGCGAGAGCGGGCGGCGACCTCGGCCATCGCCTTCTCGTCCCACACGCCCTGCTCGATCCCGAGCCGGGCCTGTAGCCCGGCGAGCGAGACGGTGTCGGGCCACAGCGGCGTCAGCGTGTAGGGGTCCAGCTGCAGCGCGAGGGTACGACGCAGCGTGCTCGCCGAGGACTTGCCGAAGCCGTAGACCAGGGCCGAGTCGGCCTCGCCGGTCTGAATCTTCAGCCATGCCTCGTACAGCGCCCACGCGCCGTCCATCTCGACGTGCGACTCGCTGATCGGTGGCACGGCGCCGAGCGCGTCGATCGCCGTGACGAACGAGAACGACCGCCCGGCCAGGTAGTCCGAGGACCCCGAGCACCAGAACCCGATGTCGTCCTTGGTCCAGCCGGTCTGCTCCCACAGCTCCTGCAGGATCGGGACCAGCAGCTCGATCGTGTTGGAGGATCCGTCGAACCTCCGCATCTGGCGTTGGGCGAAGCCAACGACTGCGACGTCTCTCATCTAGAGGTGCCTCCGGTAGGTCTCGTAGTCGGCGTCCGGCTCACCGGTCGGCTCGAAGTGGCTGATGTTCTCCATGGAGAAGCTGCGCTCGGCCTCGGGCTTCCAGACCGCGCGCACCCGCATGCCCATGCGGACGTCGTGGGCGTCGACGCCCAGGATCAGGTGCAGGAAGGCGATGTCCGCGCCGTCGAGCAGGACGTACGCCGAGACGTACGGCGGCTTGATCCTCTGCCCCAGGAACGGGACGTTGACGATGCAGAACGTCGTCACGATGCCGGTGTCGGGCATCTCGACCGGGTCGCTGGTCGGCACGCCGTCGACGGGGCAGGCACCCCGTGGCGGGACGTACATCTTCTGGCAGACCGGGCACCGCTGCCCCAGGATCCGTCCCTCCTTGAGGGCCTTGCCGAAGACCGACTCCTCGGGGGAGGCGGCGTAGTCGTAGGACAGCCGGACCGACGTGATGCCGATCTTGGTCTCGCCAGGCTCGCCCACCTCCTGGTCCGGGCTGGTCGAGGCGTCTGCCGGCTCGAAGCAGGCGAGGTCCCGCACCGACCCCGTCGGCTCGTCCGCCCACCGCGCGCGCACCCGCATCCCGCTGCTCATCGCCTCCGGGCTGCCGGCATCGACGGCGTGCAGGAACGGCGTGTCCGCGCCGTCGAGCAGGACGAGCGCGAAGGCGAAGGGGTGGTCCAGCGGCTGGTCCGCCAGCGGCTCGGCCACCCACGACCAGGTGACGACGCTGCCCTCGGACGCGACCGGCTTCATCTCCGTGACGGCGTCGTGGGTCGCCGGGTCGAAGTCCGGGGGCGGTACGGCGACACGCCCGTCGGACAGGACACCGCCGATCACCTGCTTGGCGCCGAGGCCTGAGATGTACTGGGAGAGCACCGGCCCGAGCGACCTGGTGTAGTCGAACTCGAGCGTGAGCGGTTGGTGCAGCACCGCGGATGCGGGTGTGGTCATAGGCGAAAGTGAAACACGTTCTAGTATTGGGTTTCAACGACCGGTCTCGAGACGGTCGCAGGGCGACCTCCTCGACCACCGAAGGGAATGACGGAATGAAGCTCGGATTGCAGTTGGGGTACTGGGGCGCACAGCCGCCCACCGGCACCGCCGACCTCGTAGCGGCCGCCGAGGACGCGGGCTGGGACGCGCTCTTCACGGCCGAGGCCTGGGGGAGCGACGCTTTCACCCCGCTGGCCTGGTGGGGCCGCGAGACCTCGCGCCTGCGCCTCGGCACGAGCATCGTCCAGATGTCCGGCCGTACGCCGACCTCCATCGCGATGCACGCGCTCACCCTCGACCACCTGACCGGTGGCCGGGTCGTCCTGGGCATGGGCGTGAGCGGCCCGCAGGTCGTCGAGGGCTGGTACGGCCAGCCGTTCGAGCGGCCGCTGGCGCGCACCCGGGAGGTCGTCTCGATCATCCGGAAGGTGCTCGCGCGCGAGGCACCGGTGACCAACGACGGTCCCCACCACCCGCTGCCCTACCGCGGCCCCGGCTCGGTAGGTCTCGGCAAGCCGCTCAAGCCGATCGTGCACCCGCTCCGCTCCGACCTGCCGATCTGGCTGGGTGCCGAGGGCCCCAAGAACGTCGCGCAGACCGCCGAGATCGCCGACGGCTGGATCCCGATCTTCTACACGCCCAGGAGCGCGGACATGTACCAGCCGTGGCTCGACGAGGGCTTCGCGCGGCCGGGCGCGCGGCGTACCCGTGACGACTTCGAGATCGCCGCCACCTGCCACCTCCAGGTGACCACGAGCGAGGAGGAGCGGCGTGCGGTGATCGAGGGCATCAAGCCGGTCGTCGCGCTCTACATGGGCGGGATGGGCGCCAAGGACCAGAACTTCCATAAGAACGTGTTCGAGCGGATGGGCTACGGCTCCATCACCGACCAGGTGCAGGAGTTGTTCCTCGCGCAGAAGCGCGACGAGGCCACCGCCCTGATCCCCGACGACCTCGTCGAGGACATACACATCGTGGGCGACGCGGCGTACGTCAAGGAGCGTGTAGCGCAGTGGGAGGACACCGGCGTGACCACCCTCCTGCTCAGCTGCCGCAACGCCGACGAGGTACGTCAGGTGGCCGAGGTGCTCGGCTGAGGAAGATCGGGGAGGATCCGATCAAGAAGGTTGATCGGATCCTCCCCGATGACGGCGTTAGTCGCCTCGAGCCAGCAAGCACCGCTGTCGGGTCCGTCGGAGGCGTTGGGGATGTGGCGGCCGGCGTGCCCGCCGAGATGGCCCGCTTGTTGCCTGTGGTCAAGCGCAGACGGCGTAGGCGTTCGCGGTGATATCGATCGAGTTGTTGCTGTTGTTGATGATGACGACCCAAGATCTGCCGGAGGGCTGGCTGGACGCAGCGATCGCGATGCTGCTGAAGTAGCCGCCGCCAGTGATCTTCTTGCCCGCGGGGCAGGTTGCGGTGACAGATGAGATGTCGCCGGCGGCGATGGTCTCGTCCGGTGTGGAGACGATTGTCGTGTTGATGGGTGTCGTCAGCAGCTTCTTGCGGTCGCTTGCCGTGATGTCGGCGAGGCTCAAGGAGCCCTTCTTTACCTTCGCGCCCGTGACCGCGCCGTTCGCGATCTTCGGGGTGGTGATGGCGCTGTTCTTGATCTGGTTCGTCGTGATGAGCGTGGCTGCGACGGCGGTGCCGCCGCACATCACCAGGACGAGGGCGATCATGCCGAGGATCAGTCCCGCAGGCCCGCTGGCATTGCTCAGTCGTTTCATGTCGTGCTCCTGGGTCTCGTGATGGGGGGTGTCCCGGTCCCACGGCTTGAGGCAGGATGAACACATGGTCGGATGCTACTCATAGTCCGTCGCCTTATGGTCCGCATTGGCCGATTTTGGTTCGGTGCCGACAGACACCGAACTCGATCGCCGGAAGGCGTTCGGAGCACAGGTTCGGGCGCTGCGGAAACCGCGAGGTCTGAGCCAGGAGCAGCTGGCACACCTTGCTGGTCTCGATCGAACCTATGTCGGCAGCGTCGAGCGCGGAGAGCGCAACATCAGCCTCGACAACATCTGGAGCATCGCCATCGCGCTCGGCGTGGAGCCGGGCGATCTGATCAAGTAGGTGCTGGGGTGGCTCAGGCCTCGCGGTCGGCGGGTGCGTCGAGGAAGCCGTCGGCCGAGCCGAAGAGCGCGCGCAGCTCGACGTCGGGCTCGAGGGGGACGCCGAGGTCGGCGGCGAAGCCCTGGATCTGGAACCAGACCGACCGCGACAGGGTGGCCGTCACGGCCTTCTGGCTGAGTGCGCCGTTGGGGGTGCGGGCCCAGTGCTCGACCATGCCGCGGGCCTGGGCGATCACGCCGTAGACCATCGGTTCGAGCAGCTTCGGGTCGACGACGACGTCGCGCGCCACCAGCTCCGCGGCGAACCCGACGACCGACATCACGCTGCGCGCGAGGGAGTCGATGCCGGCGGCGGCCTCGCTCGGCTTGCCGTCGCCGAGGTCGCGGGTCGCGGCCAGGTAGAGCTTGGGGTTGGCCGCCACCCAGTCGACGTACGCCGCGGCGGTGCGCGTGATGATCTCGGGGATCGTGCCCTCGAGGCTGAGGCCGGCGGTGATCGCGTCGTACATCTGCTCCACGAGGTGGCGCTGGACCGTGCGGTTCAGCTCCTCGCGGCCGTTGAAGTGCCGGTAGACGACCGTGCGCACCAGGCCGGCGCGCGCCGCGATGTCCTGCACCTTGGGCTCGGACCCGTCGGGTGCGTCCTGGATCGCCTGGATCGCCGCCTCGACGATCTGCTCGCGACGGTTGGCGTTGTGCTCGTCCCAGCGCGCGGCACGGCGGGGAGGGAACACGTCTGACACGCGGTCGATCCTAGTGTCCGCGATCACACGCGCGCGGCAGCCCCCAGCGCGTCACGATCGAGAAGCTTCACGCGGGGCCGCCCGACGGCTGCGCCCGCGCGCCTCTCGGCGGTCGCGATCCGCTGCCAGCCGGCCAGGTCTATCGCTCCCAGCCCGACCGCGGTGGGCGGAACGGCGGTCGGTGCGGGGAGGAGGCCGGCGGCGGCGTCGGCCAGCAGCGAGGCGACGGTCTCGGTGGCATCGGTCTTGTTGGTGCCGATGAAGCCGTTGGGTCCGCGCTTGATCCAGCCCGCGACGTAGGTGCCGGGCTCGACGCGGCCGGCGTCGTTCGGGACGACCGCCCGCTGCTCGTCGAACGGCAGGTCGGGCACCGGCCGGGCACGGTAGCCGACCGAGCGGACGACGAGCCCGGCCTCGATCACCTCGGTCTCGCCCGTCCGCACTCCCCGTACGACGCCGTCGGCGTCGGTCTCGAGACGCGTGCGCTCGACCTCCACGCCGGTCACGCGGTCGTCGCCGAGGATGCGCTCGGTCTCGGCGAGGAACCGGAAGACGATGCGGCGCCGGCCCTCGCCGAGCGGCTCGCGCCGGGCCAGGGCCGCGAGCTGACGCGTCTTCGGGCTGATCTCGTCGATCTCGCCCTCGACGACGATGTCGATGTCGTGCTCGCCGGTCAGGCCGACCAGCTCGGGCAGCGTGAAGGCGGCCTGGTCGGGACCGCGTCGGCCCAGCACCACGACCTCCTCGATCCTGCTCTCACGCAGCGCGGCCAGCGCGATGTCACTGATGTCGGTGGCGGCGAGGTGCTCCGCCGGCAGGGTGAGCACGCGAGCGACGTCGAGCGCGACGTTGCCGTTGCCGACCACCACGGCGCGGCGGTGGTTCAGGTCGTGCCGGTCGTGGGCCCGGTCGGGATGGCCGTTGTACCAGGCCACCAGCTCGGTCGCGGAGACGCTGCCGGGCAGGTCCTCGCCGGGCACCCCGAGGCGGCGGTCGGTCGCCGCGCCGGAGGAGTAGAGCACCGCGTCGTACGACGCCCGCAGCTGCGCGTGGGTGATGTCGGTGCCGACCTCGACACCGAGGCGGTAGTCGAAGCCCTGCTCCTGCTCGATCTTCGCGAACAGGTCCAGCGCGCGCTTGGTCCTGACGTGGTCGGGCGCGACGCCGGCGCGGACCAGGCCGTGCGGGGTCAGCAGCCGGTCGTAGACGTGCACGGTCATGCCGCGGACCTTGAGCAGCTCGTCGGCGGCGTAGAGGCCCGCCGGGCCGGCACCCACGATCGCGACGCGCAGCGGCCCGACGTCGTACGACGGCTTGGGGACCAGCGCGAGCGGCGTCCGCTCGGCGTGCGGCTCGCCGACGAAGTAGTCCGCGTTGAGCTCGACGAACGGCAGCTGGTCGGGGGTCAGCCTCGAGACGTGGTCGATCGCGCCCACCGGGCACGCGGTGGTGCACGCGCCGCAGTCGACACACGCCGCGGCGTCGATGTAGAGCATCTCGGCCGTGCCGAACCCGGGCTCGCCGGGGGCGGGGTGGATGCAGTTCACCGGGCAGGCGAGGACGCAGGAGGCGTCGGCGCAGCACGACTGGGTCACGACATGAGGCATGGACACACAGTATCGCTACAGCCTGTAGCGCTTGCTGCTCTCCACGTGTGAAATGCGCCCAATCGCGCGGTTCTGTGGCCGTTCCGCCGGCCGGCATGACCTGTGACACGCTGTAGCGCTAGCCCTTGTGCTAGCGGACATACCGTAGGTACGCTCCTGTGTTGCCAGGAAGTTTCCTCCGGCTGAACAGGCCGGAACGCATGAGGAGGTCCGAAGCATGTCGACCACGATGACGTCGTCCGACACCGCCGCCTACCACGAGATGCTGCGCACGCTCTCCGAAGGATCCGTGCACACCAACTTCGAGGCGTTCGTCGACATCGCGTGGGACGACCCGGCGTACGCCGTCGTCCCCGACGACGAGAGGTGGATCCTGCCGAAGGAGTTCCCCATCGGTCGCCACTCCTGGTACCAGTCGCTGCCGCGCGAGCGGCAGATCGAGATCGGCATGGCCTACCAGGCCCAGATCTGCAAGGTCGGCCTGCAGTTCGAGAGCGTGCTGATCCGCGGCGTCATGGAGTACGTCTTCACCCTGGACAACCAGGACCCGGAGTACCGCTACCTCATGCACGAGGTGACGGAGGAGACCCACCACACCCAGATGTTCCAGGAGACGGTGAACCGCACCGGCGCCGACGTGAAGGGCGCGCGCAGGTTCCTCCGCGCGATGCAGCCCGTGGTGCCCGTGTTCGGCCGGCTCCTGCCCGAGCTCTTCTTCACCGGCGTGCTGGCCGGCGAGGAGCCCATCGACCACGTCCAGAAGGCCGTGCTCCGCGGCGGCTCCGACATCCACCCGATGATGCAGCGCGTGATGCAGATCCACGTCGCAGAGGAGGCGCGACACATCTCGTTCGCACACGAGTACCTCCGCCGCACCGTCCCGAGCCTGAGCCGCGGCCGCCGCGCCGCGCTGTCGATCACCTTCCCGATCGTCATGCGCGTGCTGGGCGACGCGATCATGAAGCCCACCCCGGAGTTCTGTGCCCGCTACGACATCCCGAAGGACGTCGTAGACGAGCTCTACTGGGACAGCGAGGACGGCGCGAAGATGCTGCGCGACCTGTTCGCCGACGTCCGCACCCTCGCCGAGGAGGCCGGCCTGATGAACAAGGTCTCCCGCCGGCTGTGGAAGGCCCTGAAGATCGACGGCCGCCCTGCCCGTTACCGCAGCGAGCCCGCCCCGGCCGCGGCCTGATCGCCGCCCCGTAGGAGACTCAACAGATGCTGAAGCACGAAGTCGTCGGCTCCGGCGACCCCTTGGTCCTCGTCCACGGGATCGGTCACCGCCGCCAGGGCTGGTACCCCGTCCTCGACCGCCTCTCCGAGCAGCGCACCGTCGTGCTGTTCGACCTCCCCGGTCACGGTCAGTCGCACGACCTGGTCACCAACGGTCGACCGATCACCGAGGTGCTCCACGACGAGCTCATCGGGCTGCTCGACCAGCTCGGCCTGGACCACCCGCACATCGCGGGCAACTCGCTGGGCGGCCGGATCGCGCTCGAGGCGGCAGCCGACGACCTGGTCGCGAGTGCGACCGCCCTGTCGCCCGCCGGCTTCTGGCGCGGCAGTGCCGACTTCGCCTACACGCGGGCGCTGTTCGCCTCCGTCGTGACCGCCGGCCGCGCCGCCGGCCCGCTGGTGCCGACGCTCGCGCGCAGCACGGCCGGCCGGGCCGCCCTGGTCGGCTGGATCCACTCCCACCCGTCCCGGGTCGACAGCTCGCTGGTCATCGGCGACGCCCGCAACATGGTGCGCTCGCGGCCCGCGCTCCGCACGATCATCCGTCAGGCGACGGTCTTCGACCGCCCGATCCCCGAGCACATCCCTGTCACCGTGGCGTGGGCCGAGCACGACCACGTGCTGCCGCGCTACCAGGCGAAGCGTGCTGCCGCGCAGCTGCCGGACGCCCAGCACCTGATGCTGTCCGGCGTCGGCCACGTCCCGATGCCCGACGACCCGTCCATGGTCGCGGAGGTGCTCCTGCAGGGCAGCAGCCAGGGCATGCGCGAGGAGGACGTGGCATGACCCTTCGAGACGGCGCCGCCACGACCGAGGTCGACGTCCTCGTCGTCGGCGCCGGGCTGTCCGGCATCGGCGTCGCGTCCCACGTCGCCCGCGAGACGCCCGACCAGTCGATGCTCATCCTCGAGCGACGCGCCGCGATCGGCGGCACCTGGGACCTCTTCCGCTACCCGGGCGTGCGCTCGGACTCCGACATGTACACCTTCGGCTACGACTTCAAGCCGTGGCACGGCACCAAGGTCCTGGCCGACGGCGCGAGCATCCGCGGGTACGTCGAGGAGACCGCGGCCGAGAACGGCCTGACCGACAAGATCCGCTTCGGCCGCCGCGTCGTACGCGCGGAGTGGTCCTCGGCGGAGGGCCGCTGGACGGTCACCGCCGAGACCGAGTCCGGCACCGAGACGTACGTCGCGCGCTTCCTCGCCGGCTGCACCGGCTACTACGACTACGACAACGGCTTCCGCCCCGCCTTCCCGGGCGAGGAGGACTTCGAGGGCACGTTCGTGCACCCGCAGTTCTGGCCCGAGGACCTCGACTACGCCGGCAAGCGCGTCGTGGTCATCGGCAGCGGCGCCACCGCGATCACGCTGGTGCCGGCGATGGCCGAGAAGGCCGAGCACGTCACGATGCTGCAGCGCTCGCCGACGTACATCATGTCGCTGCCGTCGCAGGACCCCGTGGCCGTCGCGCTCGCGAAGGCCAGGGTGCCGCTCGCCACGCGCTACAAGATCGGCCGTGCACGCAACGTCGCCCTCCAGCGCGGCATGTACGCGCTGTCGCGCAGCAAGCCGGCCGTCGCGAAGTCGATCGTCCTCAATGCGCTCAAGCTGCACCTCGGCAGGTCGGTCGACATCAAGCACTTCACGCCGTCGTACAACCCGTGGGACCAGCGACTGTGCGTCGTGCCCGACGGCGACCTGTTCAAGGTGCTCAAGTCGCACAAGGCCGACGTCGTCACCGACCACATCGAGACCTTCACGCCGAAGGGCATCCGGCTCAGGAGCGGCCAGGAGCTCGAGGCCGACATCGTGGTCACCGCGACCGGGTTGGTGATCCAGCTCGCCGGCGGTGCCGAGGTCGTCGTCGACGGCGAGGTCGTCGACACCCGCGACCGCATGCTCTACAAGGGCGCGATGATGACCGGCGTCCCGAACGCGACGTTCGTCATCGGCTACACCAACGCCTCCTGGACCCTGAAGGCCGACCTGATCGCGCGCTTCTTCACCCGGCTCATCGGAACGCTCGCCGAGCGCCCCGACGAGTACGCCGTCGTGCACGCCGACGCCGATGCGTACACCGAGTTCTCGGTGCTCGGCGAGGCGCTGACGTCCGGCTACATCCAGCGCGGCGACGCGGTGATGCCGCGTCAGGGCAAGAAGGCGCCGTTCCGACAGCTGAACAACTACTACGCGGACGTCAAGCAGCTCAAGGACGACCCGGCCGCGGACGGGGCGTTGGAGTTCTGCCGGTCCGGCGCGGCGGTTGCCGCAATCTAGAACACGTTCTACCCTTCGGTACGCCCGCTCGTTCCTCGCGGGCGCTCAGGGACCGAAGGATAGGGATGACTGATCTGCTGCGTACCGGAACCCACAACGGGCATCTGATGGTGGCGGCGCTCAAGCGTCACCGGAGCCGACCGGTGATCCACCTCGGCGACGTGACGCTCACGGGTGGGGAGGTCGCGACGCGGATCAGTCAGTACGTCCAGGCGTTCGAGTCGCTCGGCGCCGGAACCGGTACGGCGGGCGCCCTGCTGGCGCTCAACCGGCCCGAGGTGCTGTTCATCCTCGGCGCAGGCCAGACGCAGGGCTTCCGGCGTACGTCGCTGCACCCGCTGGGCTCGGCCGACGACCACGCGTACGTCATCAACGACGCCGGCATCACCTACCTGATCGTCGACCCGTACTTCGCCGACCGCGCGATCGAGCTGCTGGAGAAGTGTCCGGGGCTCGAGCAGGTCCTGACGATCGGGCCGGTGCCGGAGCGGCTCGCCGCGACCGGCAAGAAGTGCGTCGACCTGATCGAGGCGGCAGCCGGCTTCGAGTCGCGACCGCTGCAGGCCGCGCTGCTCGCGCCGGACCACGTCACCTCGATCACCTACACCGGCGGCACCACCGGCAAGCCCAAGGGCGTCATCGGCGTCGCGCAGGCGTTCTCGACGATGGCGCAGATCCAGATGTCGGAGTGGGAGTGGCCCGACGAGCCGCGCTTCCTCATGTGCACGCCGCTGTCGCACGCCGGTGCCGCGTTCTTCGTCCCCGTGGTGCTCCAGGGCGGCACGCTGTTCGTCTCGCCGCGCTTCGACCCGGCCGACGTGCTCAGGACCATCGAGGAGAAGCGGATCAACTCCTTGATGCTCGTCCCGACGATGCTCTACGCGCTGATGGACCACCCCGACTCACGCACCCGCGACCTGTCCTCGCTCGAGACCGTCTACTACGGCGCGTCCGCGATCAACCCGGTGCGACTCAAGGAGGCGATCGAGCGGTTCGGGCCGATCTTCGCGCAGTACTACGGTCAGTCCGAGGCGCCGATGGTCATCTCCTACTTCCCGAAGGCCGGCCACGTCGATGTCGACGGGCGCCCCGTCGAGAGCCGGCTGACGTCGTGCGGCCGCCCGTCGGCGTACCTCCGGACGGCGCTGCTGGACGGCGACGGCAATCAGGTCGCGCCGGGGGAGCCGGGGGAGATCTGCGTGGCCGGACCCCTGTTGGCCGCGGGCTACTGGAACCTTCCCGAGGCGACCGCCGAGACATTCCGCGACGACGGCTGGATGCACACCGGCGACGTGGCGCGCGAGGACGAGGACGGCTACTGGTACATCGTCGACCGCACCAAGGACATGATCGTGACCGGCGGCTTCAACGTGTTCCCCCGCGAGGTCGAGGACGTCGTCGCCGAGCATCCCGCCGTCGCCCAGGTCGGCGTCATCGGCACCCCGCACGAGAAGTTCGGCGAGGCCGTCACCGCCGTCGTCGTGCTCCGTGACGGTGCCGAGCTGACCGACGACGTGGTGGCCGAGATCCGGGCGATGGTCAAGGAGCGCAAGGGCTCGGTCCAGGCGCCGAAGCAGGTCATCGCCGTCGACGCGCTCCCGCTCACCGGGCTGGGCAAGCCGGACAAGAAGGCGCTGCGGGCCCGGTTCTGGACGGGCGACCGCTCGGTCGGGTGACGGGCGCGGGTGGATAATTCACCCCGGATCCACCACGGCTGATATGTGATCGGTGATTTCGGTGGAGCATCGCGTTGGTCCGGCTCGGGGCGTGGCTGATGTGCCGGTCGGTGCCGGCTCTTCCACTTCGAGGTCCTCGGTCG
>WQZX01000088.1 GCA_009780515.1 Nocardioidaceae bacterium
ACTCCTCGACGGGGCCGACCTCGTCGGCGTACCCGCGGCCGAAGGAGTTCGGCGCGTAGACCGGGTCGTCGCCCCGGTGTTCGTAGGCCATCGGACCGTCCTGCGCGTAGGTGTTCACCTCGACGTGGGGACGGTTGACCGGCAGCTGGAGGTAGTTGGCGCCGATCCGGTGGCGATGGGTGTCGGAGTAGGCGAACGCGCGGCCCAGCAGCATCTTGTCCGGCGAGAAGCCGACGCCCGGCACGATCGCGGACGGCTCGAACGCCGCCTGCTCGATCTGGGCGAAGAAGTTCTCCGGGTTGCGGTTGAGCGTCATCGTGCCGACCTTGATCAGCGGGTAGTCGCTGTGCGGCCAGATCTTGGTGAGGTCGAACGGGTTGATGCGGTAGGTCTTCGCGTCGTCGTACGGCATGACCTGGACCGAGAGCGTCCAGGACGGGAAGTCGCCGCGGGCGATGGCGTCGTACAGGTCGCGGCGGTGGAAGTCGGCGTCCTCGCCGGCGATCTTCGTGGCCTCGTCGTCGGTCAGGCCCTCGACGCCCTGGTCGCTGTGGAAGTGGTACTTCACCCAGCACTTCTCGCCCGCCTCGTTGACCCACAGGTAGGTGTGCGAGCCGTAGCCGTTCATGTGGCGGTAGGACCTCGGGATGCCGCGGTCGCCCATCAGGTAGGTGACCTGGTGCGCGGACTCGGGACTGAGCGACCAGAAGTCCCACTGCATGTTGTTGTCGCGCAGGCCGTTGCCGCCGCGGCGCTTCTGGCTGCGGATGAAGTGCGGGAACTTCATCGTGTCGCGGATGAAGAAGATCGGGGTGTTGTTGCCGACGAGGTCGTAGTTGCCCTCGTCGGTGTAGAACTTCAGCGCGAAGCCGCGGGGGTCGCGCCACGTGTCGGGCGAGCCCTGCTCGCCGGCGACGGTCGAGAAGCGCGCGAGCATCTCGGTCTTCTTCCCGGGCTGGAACAGCGAGGCCTTGGTGTAGGCCGAGACGTCCTCGGTGATCTCGAGCTCGCCGAACGCCCCCGAGCCCTTGGCGTGCACGTTGCGCTCCGGGATCCGCTCCCGGTTGAAGTGCGCCATCTGGCTCAGGAAGTGCGTGTCGTGCAGCAGGATCGGACCGTCCGCGCCGACCGTCAGGCTGTTGCGGTCGCTGGGCGCCGGTGCGCCGGTGTCGGTCGTGGAGCCCTTCCGGGCCTCCTCGGACGGGGCGCTCTTGATGGAGGTGCCGTCGTTCGGCTGGGGTACTTCGGGCATGTCTGCCTCCTAGGGATAGGGCGGTCATGCGGTACCCCTTCGACGGTACGTCGATTCGGCGACCGGACCACTCGTGCGGCCTCGGCCGGCGGGGAGCTCGGCGACGTCGAGGACCTCGTGGCGCAGGGGCGGGTTCGCCCGGGTCGCGCGGCAGGTGAGGGCGGTGGGCTCGCCGCTCGTGGTCCGCACCCGTACGGCGTACCGGCGGCCGCCGTGGGCGAACGTCGCGGTGGTGACCTCGCCGTCGACCGTGCGCTCGACGGTGCGCTCGAGGAGGCGCGGCCCGGTGAGCGTGCGGTCGGCGAGCCGGCGGCGGAGCGCGACGTCGGCGGCCTGGACCGGCATGCCGTAGCCGGTGCGGCCGCGGAGGTGGTCGAGCTCGAGCTCGCCGCGCATCCGGGCGTCGGCGACCGCGACCGCGGACTCCTCGTCCAGGCGCCCGTAGTAGAGGCCGTCGGGAGCGAGCAGCATGTTGGCCGCGAACCGGTCGCCGCCCAGATGCGAGATCTCCCACGTCTGCTCGGGGTACGCCGAGGCGAGCGCCGCCGCGACCGGTCTCCCGCGCTCGGCGCAGCAGGCGTCGTGGCGGCCGTGGGCGCAGACGGCGAGCACGGGGTCGTCGTGCCGCTCCAGGCCCGGTGACCGGCCGGCCCTCAGCCCGGCCAGGTCGAGGTCCAGCAGCTCGAGCGGGTCGGCCACGGTCGTCGTCTCCGCCCAGGTGTACGGCGGCCGCGCCTGCACCGCGAACACCCGGTGCTCGCCGGTGTGATCGGTGGCGCGGCGGCCGGGGCGGCGTACGAGCAGCAGCCGGACCTTCGCGTCCGCGGCGGCACGGGCGAGGCGTCTGCCGGTGTCGGAGGCCATGCGGGCATCGCGCACGGCGTCGACACCCCACGGGCCGGGGTGCTCGAGCAGCACGAACGCGCGCACGACGGACGCGCTGCCGGCGAGGTCCTCGTCGCGGCTCTCGCTGGCGACCGCGCAGCGGAAGTCGCTCAGGGCGCCGACACCTCCAGCAGCCCCTCGCGCACCAGCCGACGGCACAGCACGAGCCGCGCCTGCTCTGAGATCGGCAGGTCGGCGGGCCGTAGCGTCCGCGCGGTGCGTACGACGTCCAGCGCCGGCCGGAGCCACGCGGGCATCGTGACCGCGCGGTCCCCGAGCAGCACCTCGACCCGGTCGTCGCGGTCGAGCAGAACGCAGGGGCGACCGGTGCGCCGCCGCAGCTCGGTGTCGTCGGCGACCTCGGTCAGCACATCGTGCAGCCCGCCGCGCAGCCGCGGCACGCGGCTGGTCAGGAAGCGTCGTACGGCGTCCTCGGCGACCGCTCCCGTATCGACGCCCTCGAGCTCGTCGGCCAGGGCCCTCAGGCGCGTGGCGAGCCCGTCGCGGAGGGCGGCCGGGTCGTCGAGGTAGCCCGCGGGCAGGTGCTCGGGTGCGGGCAGGAGGTCCTCGACGGTGCGCCGGGTCAGGTCCCTCCAGGTGAGCTGGTTGATCCCGATGGTGACGTGCAGCGACACCGTCTCCTGCGCGCGGGCGGCGTGCGGGGTGCCGGTCGGCAGGTAGAGCAAGAGCCCGGGCTCCATGGTGACCCGCTCGACCTCGTCGGTCGCGGGGTCGTGGACCTCCCAGTCCTTGCTGCCCGCGGTCTGGAAGACGAAGACGTCGTGGCTGTCGGAGTGGACCGCGAACCCCTGCGAGCCCGGCGGGGTGAGGTAGGCGTTGGCCTGGCAGGGGTGGCCCAGCTCCAGCTCCAGCTCGGCGACGAGGTCGGCGAGCGGCTGGTGGTAGCGCTGCAGGCCCTGGAAGACCACGGTCGCCCCCTGGTCGAACAGCTCCAGCGCCCTGCGGGGGTCGACCAGCCCCGTCATCTGCTGGCCGGAGATGGTGGCCTGGCGGGTGAAGGTCGACTGCGGCAGGACCTGGCCGTCCCGCGCGATCCGGACCGCGGGCGTGCGGATCGCCGACCCGGTCAGCAGGCGGTCGGCGTCGTCGAGGGACAGCAGGTCGACCAGCCCCGACGGGTCGGTGCGGTGCAGGTGCGTGCGGGACGCCCAGATCTTCTCGGTGAAGAGCCGGGCGTCCCCGCTCAGCAGGTCGAGAGCGCTCAGGACACGCCGTCCCCTGCTACGCCGTCGGTGCCGTCGCCGTCGGTCCCGTCCCCGTCGGTGCCGTCCGTGCCGTCCGTGCCGTCACCGTCGGTCCCGTCGCCGTCGGTGCCGTCCGTGCCGTCACCGTCCGTCCCGTCGCCGTCGGTGCCGTCGGCGTCGCCGCCGCCGGGAGTGGGGGCGTCCGCCGGGCCGGCGTACGTCGTGGTCATGTCGTCGTCGGTCAGCGACTCTTCGGTGGGGTCACTCATCGCGTCCTCCTCGTGTCTCAGGGGCCAGGTGACACACCGGTACCCAGCGGACCGCGGCGTAGTCGCGTCCGGTCACTCGTCGACGGCGGGCTTGTCGGGAGCCCCGTCGTCGTCCTCGCGGTCGCCGTCGCGGTGGGTGAAGAAGGACAGCTTGCCGTCGGCCTCGAGCACGACGTACTCGATCTCCGAGGTCTCCCGGATCCCCTGCTCGCGGGCGGCGACGAGCAGGTCGGCGATGCTCATCCGCTGGTTGCGCATGGGTGCCTCGAGGGGCCCGCCGCGCCAGAGCAGGATGGGCCGGCCGGTCGTGGCGGGGCGCAGCCGCGGGAAGCGCCACTGCAACCACGACAGCGCGACCGCGAGCAGGGCGAAGGTGCTGATCGCGAGGATCCCGCCGGTGACGGAGTAGTCCTGCTGGGTGACCGCCTGCTGCACCAGGTCGCCGACGGTGACGTACATGACGAGCTGGAAGGTGCTCAGCTCGCCCAGCGTCGTACGCCCGACGGCGCGGGTCACCAGCCACAAGAAGCTGAAGATGGCCAGCGCCCGGATCACGATCTCCAACGGTGCGCCTCCTTCACGGCATCAGGGTGGTGGTGAAGTGCGTGGTGGCGATCGGCCGGCCGTTCTCCAGCACGCTCAGCCGGCCGCTGCGTCCCTGCTGGCTGGAGGGCTGGATGTAGGCGTCGTACGCCACCTGGAGGGTGTCGCCCGGGGGAGGGTCGAAGCTCATGTAGAGCGTCCCGCCGCTGCGGGTCTCCGTCGACGGCTGGGGCTCGAAGCCCTGCGACTCGAAGATGTCGAAGTAGCTGCCCGTCACCGCCAGCGTCACCGGCCCCTTGAACCCGCCCACCCGCGTCACGGTCACCTGCCAGGGCACGTCCTGCCCCGCCCGCGCGATGCGTGCGTAGCGCAGCGACAGCGTCGTGTCCCCACCCGACGCCGTCGTCGTGCTCGTGTGCACGCCGAGCAGGCCGGTGACGCCCGCGATCACCACCACCAGCATCAGGCACACGAACGCGCGTCGACCCCACGCGGCCACTCGGGTCGTGTCCTGGGCCAGTCCGTCGAGGGTGGACCGGGGAACCTCCACGGGATTGGTCTAGCACGCACCACCCCGCGCGGCCCATGACGCGCCGTCGGCGGATGTGCCACTCTTCCCCGGTGCTGACCGTCGCTCTGGCCGTGCTCACCGGACTCGTCGCCCTCGCCGACTGGACCGCCGTCGTGCGCGAGCGCAAGGACCTCGAGACCTGGCTCAAGCCGGCCGTGCTGGTCCTGCTGATCCTCACCGTCGTCGCCGCGGGCGCCCTGGGCCACACCGCCGGTGTCTGGCTGGCGGTCGCGCTCGTGCTGGGGCTGGTCGGCGACGTCGCGCTGCTCGACGACACCGTGGAGTCGCGATTCATCACCGGGCTGGCGGCGTTCCTCGTCGGCCACCTGGCGTACGTCGTCTGCTTCGTCATCCTCGGCCTGACGATGGGCTGGTGGCTGGCCGGCGGCATCGCGGTGATGGTCGTCGCGCTGGCCGTCGGCAACGGCGTGCTGCCGGGCGCGATGAGGGAGGACGGCTGGGCGCTCGTCGTGCCGATCGCGGTCTACATGGCCGTCATCGCCGCGATGACGATCACCGCCTGGCTGACGCAGGAGTGGTGGATCGCGGTCGGCGCCTCGATCTTCGTGGTGAGCGACAGCAGCCTGGCCATCAACAAGTTCGTGAAGCCGTTCCGCGGCGCCCGGCCGCTGATCATGACGACCTACCACGTCGGACAGGCCCTGATCGCCGTCGGCGTTCTGGTCCTGCTCGGCTCCTGATTGGCTGGACCCATGGCGCGCCCAGCCCACTCCTCCCACGCACCGATGCCCGACGCCGAGCCGCTGGCCGAGCCGCTGCGGTCACGGTGGAGCCCGATGGTCTTCGACCCGGGCCACGAGGTGACCGACGAGGAGGTCGCGACCCTGCTGCAGGCCGCGCGCTGGTCGCCGAGCTGGGGCAACACCCAGCCCTGGCGGCTCGGGGTGGCCAAGCGCGGCAACGGTGCCCACCGCGCGCTCGTCGCTCACCTGACCCGCGGCAACTCGCGATGGGTCCCGCGCGCGTCGGTCGTGTTCCTGGCCGGGACGCAGGTGGCCAAGGACGAGGAGGGCAACGGGCCGGACGAGCCGACGTACTCCTACTACGACCTCGGCCAGGCCGCCGCGCACCTCACGCTCCAGGCGAGGGCGATGGGCCTGCACGCCCACCAGTTCGCGGGGTTCGACCACGAGGCCGTCGCGGCGGAGGTCGGGCTGCCGCCGTACGTCCGGCTGGTCAGCGGCATCGCCGTCGGCGTCCCCGGCGACCCGGGGCTCGCCGACGAGCGGGAGCGGGCCAAGGAGGACCGCGAGCGGGTACGACGCCCCCTCGCCGACATCGCCTACGGCGACGCGTGGGGTGTGCCGTGGTGCTGACCGACGACGAGGAGACCCCGCTGCCCCAGCCGAGGGGCGGCTGCGCCGTACGGCTCTCGGCGCTCGTCATCGTCTTCTTCGTCAACGTGCCGCTGTTCGACGTCGGCCCGCGCAAGCTCTGGCACACCGCACCGGTTCTCGTCGTGGTGGCGCTGATGGTCGACGTGTTCCTGCTTCTGCTCATCGGGATCTGGATCTGGCGCCGCGCGAGGACGTCGGTGCCAGACTGAACGCATGACCAACCTCCACGACTTCTCCGCGGCGTCGATCGACGGCCAGGACGTCGACCTCTCGTCGTACGACGGCAAGGTGGTGCTCGTGGTGAACACCGCCTCCAAGTGCGGCTTCACCCCGCAGTACGAGGGCCTGCAGAAGCTGCAGGAGACCTACGCCGACCAGGGTTTCACCGTGCTCGGCTTCCCCTGCGACCAGTTCGCCCACCAGGAGCCGGGCGACGAGGCCGAGATCGCGTCGTTCTGCTCGACCAACTACGGCGTCAGCTTCCCGATGTTCGCCAAGATCGAGGTGAACGGCTCGAACGCGCACCCGCTCTACCAGTGGCTGAAGAAGCAGCAGGGCGGCCTGCTCGGCGGCGGCATCAAGTGGAACTTCACCAAGTTCCTCGTCGGCCGCGACGGGGCGGTCCTCGACCGCTACGCCCCGACCACCACGCCGGAGAAGATCACCGGCGACATCGAGAAGGCGCTCGCCTGAGCAACGGCTTTACATTCGACAACCTGTTGTCAAACGGCTTTACAACTCCTATCGTTCTGTCAATCCGCAACGGAAGGGCAGAACGATGAGCAGCGCAGCGATCGGCAGCACCGTCCCTGACGGCACCACCGAGGCATGGAAGGACAAGAAGCGGTACCTCTGGCTGATCGGCCTGGTCGTGCCGCTGATCGGCGTCGGGGTCCTGGTCGGCTATCTCTACACCGGATCGTGGATCTTCCTGCTGGGCGGCCCGATCGTCATCAACCTGATCATCCCGGCGCTCGACCTGGTCTTCGGCCTCGACCCGTCGAACCCGCCGGACGAGGTCATGGAGAGGCTCGAGAACGACCGCTACTACCGCTGGGTCGTCTACGCCTACCTGCCGCTTCAGTTCATCGTGCTGTTCGCCGGCTCCGCGGTGCTGGCCGACCAGAACCCGGCCGCGTGGTTCTTCGGTCTCATCGGCGCGAAGGGCTGGGCCGCCGCGCACCTCGGCTCGTCCCTGGTCGCCCCCGTCGCGCTGAGCTGGTGGGAGAAGTGCTTCCTGGCCTTCTCGGTCGCCGGCATCATGGGCATCGGCATCAACACCGCCCACGAGCTGGGCCACAAGCGCGAGGCCGTCGAGCGCTGGCTCTCCAAGATCGCCCTCGCGCCGACCTTCTACGGCCACTTCTACATCGAGCACAACCGCGGCCACCACGTCCGCGTCGCGACCCCCGAGGACCCGGCGTCCAGCCGTCTCGGCGAGAGCTTCTACACGTTCTGGTTCCGCACGGTCTCCGGCTCGCTCAAGAGCGCGTGGAGCCTGGAGTCCAAGCGCTACCGCCGCAAGGGCACGCACCCGTTCCACCTCGGCAACGACGTGCTCAACTCCTGGCTGATGTCGGTCGTCCTGTACGCCGCCATCGTGGCGCTGTTCGGCTGGGGCGTGATGCCCTACCTGCTGATCACCATCGTCGCGGGCTTCTCCCTGCTGGAGATCATCAACTACCTCGAGCACTACGGCATGAAGCGTCAGAAGGTCGGTGAGAAGCAGCGCTACGAGCGGGTCCTGCCGATGCACAGCTGGAACAGCAACAACATCGTCACCAACATCTTCCTCTACCACCTGCAGCGCCACAGCGACCACCACGCGAACCCGACCCGGCGCTACCAGACCCTGCGCGACTTCAAGGAGTCGCCGGCCCTCCCGACCGGGTACGCCGGCATGCTCACCATCGCCCTGTTCCCGCCGCTGTGGCGCAAGGTGATGGACCGCCGCGTCGTCGAGCACCTCGACGGCGACGTGACCCTGGCGAACATCCAGCCGGGCAAGGAGGCGAAGTACGCCGCCAAGTTCCCGCCGCCGTCGGTCCACGACGTGCACCAGGACCTCTTCGCCCAGGACCAGTCCGGCGAGGTGCTCGCGGCCCGCTGCCCCGGTTGCAGCTACGTCTACGAGGTCGCCGCGGGCGACGAGCACGAGGGCTTCGCCGCCGGCACGGCATGGACCGACATCCCCGACGACTGGTGCTGCCCCGACTGCGGCGTGCGCGAGAAGATCGACTTCGTCCCCTTCGACCCCGAGAGTCTCGAGAGGGTCGCTAGCGCGACCTCCTCGACCACCGAGAGTGAGGCATCGTGAAGATCACCGCTGACATGGACACGTGCGAGGGCCTCGGCATGTGCGAGTCGATGGCCAACGACTACTTCGAGGTCGACGAGGAGACCGACCAGGTGAAGATCCTCGACGACAGCCCGTCGGAGGCCGATCGCGCCCACGTGTACGCCGCCGTGCAGGCCTGTCCTGTGCTGGCTCTCAGCCTGGCCGACTAGGTTCGCCACCGTGACGGCCCTCGCCTCGTCGTACGTGCCGGTCCCGCTGCGGGACCGGCTCTGCGACGCCGCCTCCGCCCTGCTGGTCGCCGAGGGCTGGGGCAGGGTCACGATGGCGCGGCTGGCCACGGAGGTCGGCGTCAGCCGACAGACGGTCTACAACGAGATCGGCACCAAGAACGACCTCGCCGAGGCCATCGTCCTGCGCGAGCTGGACCTCTTCCTGGCCGGCGTGACCAAGTCGTTCGAGGAGTTCCCGTCCGACCTCACCGAGGCGATCCGGGCGGCCGCCCGCCGAGTGCTGAAGTACGCGACGGACAACGCCGTGCTGCACGCCGTGGTCTCCGCCAACCACGGCGCGGACACCGAGCTGCTGCCGCTGCTGACGACCAACAGCGCCTCGCTGCTCGAGGGCGCCAAGGCCGTGGTCCGCGCCCACGTCTCGACCTACGACGTCGGGCTGTCGGATCGGCAGGTCGAGGTCGGTGTCGACCTCATCGTCCGGTTGGTGCTCAGCCACGTGATGCAGCCGGGCGGGAGCCCGGACGAGGTCGCCGACGACATCGCGTGGGTCGTCGGCCTCGTCCTCGCGTGACATCGCGGGTTCGATCCCCGCTGTCGGTGCTCAGCGTCTACCCTGGCGGGGGAGGGAAGTGAGCATGATCGTCGCGCGCCGTCGCGCCCGGAGACGCCTCGTGGCGGCCTGCCTGGGCGGGCTCGTCCTCGCCTCCGCGCTCGCGGCGTGCGGATCGACCAAGGGCGCCGGCAGCAGCGCCGACCCCAGCAACGCATCGGCGACCACCACCATCAAGGACGCCGTCGACCCGAGCCACGCCGTCGCCGCGCCCGGCAAGTGGGACGGCAAGCTCCCTGGCGACGACCTCCTCGTCGTCGGCGACAAGACGCTCCCCGGCGACCTGGTGAAGCGGATCAAGGCGATCAAGGTCGGCACGGGCAAGAAGGCGGTGCCCGGCGTGGCGGTCTCCGCGGCGCTCTCCTACGGCCAGTTCGCCATCCAGAACCAGTACTACAACATCGCCGCGGTCGACCCCTCGACGTACCGCGACTTCACCGGGCTCGAGAGCGCGAAGTGGCAGGAGCAGTGGGACCGCATCGCCGGTGGCGAGATGGCGGTGATGAAGCACCTCGAGAACACCATCCCGCTGGACAGCAAGGGCTACCTCGCGGTCGGCTCCGGCGCGCAGACCGAGCGCATCCACGTCGGCGCCTGGTCGCCGGCCACCGTCGACGCGGTCGACGCGATGGTCAACACCAGGTGGGGCCAGGCGCTCGGCCTTCCCGCCGACAACGCGATGCTGATCAACACCGGCTTCTCCTCGCCGGCCAAGGTCCGTCAGGCGATCCGCAGGATCGACCCGAAGCTCTCGGTCGTCGCGCTCGACATCGTGGCCCAGACCGGCATCGACCCGGGCACCTTCTCCACCGTCATCCCGGTCGGCACGCTCAGCCAGGCCATCGGCGTCTACCACTACACGCCGATCGGCGGCGGCGCCGTACGACCCGATCCGGCGTGGGTCCAGGCGCACATCCGCACCGAGGTCATGCCGATCATCGGACCGATGACCTGCAACAAGTACATCTTCCCGCAGCTGCAGGCGGCGCTGATCGAGATCCAGAAGGAAGGCCTGGCCAGCAAGATCACCAACTACGCCGGCTGCTACAACCCGCGCTTCATCGCCGGCACCACCACGCTCTCCAACCACGCCTTCGGCCTGGCCTTCGACATCGACCCGTCGCAGAACGAGCGCGGCACGGTCGGCCACATGGACCCCGGCGTGATCGCGGTCTTCGAGCACTGGGGCTTCACCTGGGGCGGCACCTGGACCTACACCGACCCCATGCACTTCGAGCTCAACCACATCGTCAAGCCCGGCTGAGGTCTCGACAGGCTCGACCGCCTCGGGCCGGCGACCGCCTGCACCCGGTCCTGACCGTGACAGCGATGCTGTCACGGTCTGTGTCATGATCGCGGCATGGCATACGAGCTGGGTCAGGGGACGGGGCCGCTGGCAGGGATCAAGGTCGTCGAGATCGCCGGGATCGGGCCGAGCCCGCACGCCTGCATGATCCTGGCGGACCTCGGAGCCGACGTGATCCGGGTGGAGCGCCCCGGCGGGCAGGTGCTGACCGGTGGGTCGCACGACCTGCTCAACCGCGGCCGTCCGAGCGTCGCGCTCAACCTCAAGGACCCAAAGGCGGTCGAGACCGTGCTCGACCTGGTCGAGCAGGCCGACGTGCTGGTCGAGGGGATGCGGCCCGGTGTCGCCGAGCGACTCGGGTTCGGTCCTGAGGCGTGCGAGCAGCGCAACCCGCGGCTGGTGTTCGCCCGGATGACCGGGTGGGGCCAGGAGGGCCCGTGGGCGCAGGCGGCCGGCCACGACATGAACTACATCGCCATCACCGGCACCCTGCACGGGCTCGGCCAGGACAAGAGCAAGCCGCAGTTCCCGGCGAACCTGGTCGGCGACTTCGGCGGCGGGTCGACGTACCTCGTCATCGGCATCCTGGCGGCGCTGCTCGAGGCGCGCGTGTCGGGCAAGGGCCAGGTCGTCGACGCGGCGATCGTGGACGGCACCGCCAGCCTCAACGCGATGACATCTGCGTTCCTCGCCGGCGGTGGCTTCCGCGAGGAGCGGGTGAGCAACCTGCTCGACGGCGGGACGCCGTACTACGACGTCTACGAGACCGCCGACGGCGAGCACATGTCGGTGGGCGCGCTGGAGCCGCAGTTCTACGACCTGCTGGTGGAGCTGCTCGGCATCAAGGACCAGGCGCCCGACAACCTCGAGCGCTTCGACCCGGCCCGCTCGGCCGAGCTGCGCGACCTGCTGACCACCACCTTCAAGACCAGGACCCGCGACGAGTGGTCCGCGGTCTTCGACGGCACCGACGCCTGCGTGGCGCCGATCCTGAAGATGTCCGAGGCCCCCGAGCACCCGCACATGAAGGCGCGCGAGGTCTTCGTCGAGCACGAGGGCATCGTCCAGCCGCAGCCCGCCCCGCGCTTCTCCCGTACGACGCCCCGGCTCGGCATGCCGCCCGCGGCCGGCCCCGGCGTCCACACCCGCGAGGCGCTCACCGCGTGGGGGATCGAGGACGTCGACGGCCTGATCTCCAGCGGCGCCGCCGTACAGGTGGAAGGCTGAGCGACATGGCTGAGCACGTCGACGTACTGATCATCGGCGCCGGACTCTCCGGGGTCGGCGCGGCCGCGCAGGTGAAGACCCGCCTCAAGGGCGCGTCCGTCGCGGTCCTGGAGGCCCGCGACTCGATGGGCGGGACCTGGGACCTGTTCCGCTACCCGGGCATCCGCTCCGACTCCGACATGTTCACCTTCGGCTACAAGTGGCGGCCCTGGCGGTCCGACACGGCCCTGGCCGACGGCGACCTGATCCTCAGCTACATCAAGACCGTCGCCGAGGAGTACGACGTCGAGCGGCACATCCGCTACCGCCACCGGCTCGCGTCCGCCGACTGGGACTCCACGGCCAAGCTGTGGCGCCTCACGGTCGAGGTCACCGACGCCGACGGCGCCGTGACGACCGAGGAGATGACCGCGGGCTTCCTGTGGTCGTGCGCCGGCTACTACCG
>WQZX01000089.1 GCA_009780515.1 Nocardioidaceae bacterium
CGAGTGGCAGCGGATCAAGGCGCAGGAGAAGGGGCGCTCGGGGATCACCGACGGCCTGCCGCCGACCCTCCCCGCCCTGCTGTACGCCGACAAGCTGCTCGCGCGGCTCGACTCGGCCGGCCGCCCGGCCGCCGTCGACCCGGGGTCGCCCGATCTCGGCGAGCGGCTGCTCGCCCTGGTCGCCGAGGCGCGCGAGGCCGGGGTCGATCCCGAGCAGGCGCTGCGCGACGCGGTCGCCCTGCGGTCGGACCCGTCGACGTCCGGCTGACGTACGACGCCCCGGTCCGTCGTACGACGGACCGGGGCGCCGGTCATGCTCGTGCGTCAGCGCACCCGGAACTTCACCGTGCCGGACGACGCCTTGAGCCGGCTCGACCCGGCGTACGACGCCGTCACCTTGTAGGAGCCCGCCTTGCGCAGGTTCTTGAAGGCGTTGGCGACCTTGCCGCTCTTGAGGGTGCGGGTCACTGAGGCGACCTTCTTGGAGCCGCGCTTCAGCACCAGCTTGACCTTGCCGGTCGGCTTGACGACGCCGTGGATCGAGGCGACCGTGACGGTGACGGCGGCCTGGTGCTTGGCCTTGCTGTAGGCGGCCTTAGCCCTCGTCCGCGACGTGTCCTTGACCGAGGTGATCTTGGCGAGCGTCAGGGTCTGACCGGCGGACGGCGTGCACGGAACGTCGAACGCCGACGGGCTGCCCGCCGAGATCAGGTTCAGCGCGGCGTCCTGGGCACCGGCCGCCACCGTGGTGACGGTCCCGGGTGCACCGGCGGTGATCGGCGCGAGGGTCCCGGTCGCGGACAGCGGCACGTCGGTCCCGCTGGCGCCGACCGCGGTGAGCGGCACGGTCAGGTCGACGACCTGGGCGACGCCGTTCACGAGAGCCGTCGAGTGGATCACGCCGTCGACGTGGTCCGCGCTGAGCAGGCTGCGCATCAGGTCGGCCAGTGACGCCGGCACGGTCAGCACCGTCGTCACCGTCGGCGTGGCGGAGCTGCCGGTCGGCAGCTGCGCCGGGGCGTTGCTGGTGATGTTCGCCGAGAACGTCTGCGTGCCGAGGATCGGCACGTTGCAGTCGAAGCTCAGCGTCTGTGCCGAGGCCGCGCCGGCCGTGCCGAGCACGGTCGCCGAGCCGGCGGCCAGCGCGAGGACACCGGTGGCCGCGATTGCGCGCAGGCGCGCGCGAGTACTACCCATCGACATGGGCTTTCCCTCCCTGTATGGACTTCTCTGGATCGACGACCGGTCACCCTCCCGTGACGGCCGTCATGCGCACTCCACCACATCGGCCGCCCCGGCACCAGTAACGATTCGGCAGCGGCCGTCTTCCACAGCCCGCTGAATTGCCCCTCGCGAAGTCCGGATTTCTGACTTACCTTCTAGGGGCCATCACTCATCTCGGGAGCTCCCATGGCCCAGCAGCCGCTCGCCGCGCCGTCCCCGGCGCCCGCCGCGCTGCGCCGCGACGGCCACAGCCCCGAGGTCGTCGCCGCGCTCGACGAGGCGCTGCGCTCCGCCGTACGACGTGGCGGGCTGGATCCCCAGCGCGAGGTCGGCGCCGTACGCTCCCTCGCCCACCGCCTCGTCCACGAGCACGACGAGCGCAGCCTCACCGGTGCCGTCGCGCCGGTCGCCGACCCGGAGGGTCTGGTCAGCGAGCTGGTCGCGCGCGTCGCGGGCTTCGGCCCGCTGCAGCCCTACCTCGACGACCCGACGGTCGAGGAGCTCTGGATCAACTCGCCCGACCGCGTCTTCGTCGCACGCAACGGACGGCACGAGCTGACCAACCTGATCCTCACCGACGCGCAGGTGACCGAGCTGGTCGAGCGGATGCTCAAGACCACCGGACGCCGCATCGACCTGAGCCGCCCGTTCGTCGACGCGATGCTGCCGCAGGGCCACCGGCTGCACGTCGTGCTGCAGGGGATCAGCAGGGGCTTCTCCGCGGTCAACATCCGCAAGTTCGTCGTGCGGGCCGCGCGGCTGGCCGAGCTCGTCGAGCTCGGCAGCATGACGCCCGAGGCGGCGGCGTTCCTGGAGGCGGCGGTCCGGGCGGGCCTGAACATCCTCGTCACCGGCGGCACCCAGACCGGCAAGACCACCGCGCTCAACTGCCTCGCGGCCGCTATCCCCGGCGGGGAGCGGGTGATCACGGCCGAGGAGGTCTTCGAGATCCGCTTCAACCACCCCGACACCGTCAGCCTGCAGACACGGCAGGAGGGTCTGGAGGGCACCGGCGAGATCCGGCTGCGCGACCTGGTCAAGGAGGCGCTGCGGATGCGGCCGTCGCGCCTGATCGTCGGCGAGGTCCGGTCCGAGGAGTGCCTCGACCTGCTGATCGCGCTCAACTCCGGGCTTCCCGGGATGTGCACCATCCACGCGAACTCGGCTCGCGAGGCGCTGACCAAGATGTGCACGCTGCCGCTGCTGGTGGGGGAGAACATCTCGGCGCGGTTCGTCGTACCCACCGTCGCCGGGTCGATCGACCTGGTCGTCCACCTCACCATCGACCCGCGCGGCAACCGGCGGGTGGCCGAGATCGTGGGGGTGCCGGGGCGCATCGAGCAGGACGTCATCGAGACCGAGCCCATCTTCGAGCGGCGGGGCGGCGCGCTCGTGCGCGCGATCGGGATGCCGCCGCGGCCGGAGCAGTTCGAGCGGGTCGGCATCGACGTACGACGCCTGCTGGGCGAGGCGCGGTAGGCCGCGGCATGGGAGCGCTCGTCGGTCTGGGGTTCGGGCTGGGTGCACTGCTGATCTGGTCCGCCTTCCTGTGGCCGCGCCGTGATCGCCGGCCCAGCGCCGACGGCCGGCTCAGGCGGCTGCTCGTCGAGGCGGGTCACCCCGAGCTGAGCTCCCGCTCGCTGCTGCTGGTCTGCGTGGCGTCGGGTCTCGCTGCCGCGTTCGTGGTGCTCCTCCTGACCCGGACCCCGCCGCTGGCGCTGGTCCTCGGCGGGCTGGCCGGCTACCTGCCCGTCGCGGTGCTGGCCGGACGGGCGCGCCGCCGGCGCCGGGAGTACGCCGAGGTCTGGCCCGAGGCGATCGACGACCTGGCGTCCGCCGTACGCGCCGGCATGTCGCTGCCCGACGCCGTGGCGGCGCTGGCCGAGCGGGGGCCGGCGGCGCTGCGGCCGGCGTTCGCGTCGTTCGCCCTGGACTACCAGGTCTCCGGCCGCTTCGGCGACTGCCTCGACCGGCTCAAGGAGCGGCTCGCGGACCCGGTGGGCGACCGCGTCGTCGAGGGTCTGCGGGTCGCTCGCGAGGTGGGCGGCGGCCAGCTCGGCCTGCTGCTGCGCAACCTGTCCGGCTACCTCCGTGACGAGCTGCGCACCCGCAACGAGCTCGAGGCGCGCCAGGCCTGGACCGTCAACGGGGCGCGTCTCGCGGTGTCGGCGCCCTGGCTGGTCCTGCTCGCCATGTCCACGCAGCCGGAGGTCATCGCCCGCTACCGCTCCGCCACCGGGGCGCTGATCCTCGTCGTGGCGGCGGTGCTCTGCGTCGTCGCCTACCGGCTGATGATGCGACTCGGCCGGTTGCCCGTCGAGCGGCGGATCCTGTCGTGATCGTGGCGGGTGGTCTCCTCGGCGCCGCGCTCGCGGGCGGCGTGCTGCTGGTGGTGGCCCACGTCCTGGCCGGGCGCCGGCCGAGCCTCGAGGCACGCGTGCTGCCCTACCTCCGCGACCTCGCCGGCGACGGCCCGCGCTCCGCCCCGGCCGCCCCGCGCAACGCGGCCGCCGCGATCTACGGACCGCTGCTCCGGCGTGCCGCCGACGGCGTCGAGCGCGTGCTCGGCGGTGCGGAGTCCGTACGCCGCCGCCTCGCCCGCGCGGGTCTCGACCGCAGCGTGCACGACTTCCGGGTGGAGCAGGTCCTCTGGGGTCTGACCGGCTTCGCGGTCCTGGCGGCGTTCGCGCTGCTGCGGGCGCTGCACTCGCCCGGCTCGGCGCTGCCGCTCGCGCTGATGTGCGCGGGTGGCTTCGCGGCCGGCGTGCTGCTGCGCGACAACCGGCTGACCTCCCAGGTCAAGCGTCGCGAGGCGGCGATCGTCGCGGAGTTCCCCACCGTCGCCGAGCTCCTGGCGCTGGCGGTCGCCGCCGGGGAGGGTCCGGTCGCCGCCCTCGACCGCGTCGTACGACGCAGCCGGGGCGAGCTCAGCCGCGATCTGGCCGACGTGCTGGCGGGCATCCGCACCGGCGAGCCCGTGGCCGACGCGTTCGACCGGCTGGCCGCGGTCTGCGGCGTACCCGTCGTCGCGCGGTTCGCCCACGGGATCGCCGTGGCGGTCGAGCGCGGCACCCCGCTCGCCGACGTCCTCCACGCCCAGGCGGCCGACGTGCGCGACGCCGGTCGCCGCGAGCTGATCGAGCGCTCGTCGCGGCAGGAGATCTGGATGATGCTGCCGGTCGTCTTCCTGGTGATGCCGCTGGTCGTCGTGCTCGCGTTCTGGCCCGGCTACGTCGGCCTCACGCTCACCTCGCCCTGATCGACGGGGCACCTCTCGGGATGAAGGAGTCGAAGATGGATCCACTGATGCTCTGGGCGCGTGCCCAGGCACTGTTCTGCCGACTGGTCGGCCCACGCGACGAACGGGGTGACGTGCCGGGCTGGGTCCTCGTCACGGTCATGACGATCACGGTCGGCATGGGCCTCTTCGCGGTCGCGCGGCCGATGCTCACCGACATGCTCCGGTCCGCGCTCAACTCGGTGAGATGAGCCGGAAGCGCGCTCGCGCGCTGGGCCGATGCGCTCGCGCGATGAGCCAGCGCGGCAGCGCGGTGGTCGACTTCGTGCTGGTCCTGGTCGTGATGGTCCCGCTGTTCGTCGGTCTGGTGCAGGTCGCGCTCGTGCTGCACGTGCGCAACTCTCTGGCCGCGGCAGCGGCCGAGGGTGCGCGGCTGGCGGCGACCGTCGACAGCAGCCCGGCCGACGGGGTGTCCCGCACCCGCGCTCAGATCGCCGAGTCGGCGGGCGGGCGCTTCGTCACGAGCGTGACGCCCCGCCACGTGCTGGTCGACGGGGCGCCGGCGGTCGAGATCGTGGTCCATGCCGTCGTGCCCGCACTCGGCCTCGGCGGCCCCGGGGTCGCCTTCGACGTCTCCGGCCGGGCCGTCGAGGAGTCGCCGTGAGCCGTCGGGTCCGGGCCGAGCGCGGGAGCGCGCTGGTCGAGGTCACCTGGATCGGGATCCTGCTCATGGTCCCGCTGCTGTGGATCGTGCTGTCGGTCTTCCAGGTCCAGCGGGCGGCCTTCGCCACCTCGGGTGCGGCCCGGGCCGCGGCCCGCGCCTATGCGTTGGCGCCCGACGACGCGTCGGGGGAGCAGCGGGCGCGGGCCGTCGTACGGCTGGCGCTGGACGACCAGGGCATCCGCCAGGTGCCGGCCGTCCGCATCACCTGTACGCCGTACCCGCACGACTGCCACAGCGGGACCTCGGTCATCACCGTCCGGATCGACACGGCGGTCCGGCTCCCGCTGCTGCCCGACATCCTCGGCAGCGGTGCGCCACGGTTCGCGCTGCACGCCTCGCAGACCGTGCCGATCGGGCAGTTCCGGGAGGTGGCCGGCGGTGCGGGGTGAGCGCGGCCAGACCGCTCCGCTGCTGATCGCCCTCGCGGCCATCGTGCTGCTCCTGGTAGTCGTCGTGATCGACGCGAGCGCGGCGTACCTCGGCCACCAGCAGGTCGACTCGATCGCCGATGGTGCCGCCCTCCGCGGGGCGGACCTCGCGGCGGAGGGCGACGACACCTACCGCCACGGCGTCGGCTCCGGCCCGCTGTCGCTCGCCACGGGCAAGGCCCGCGCGGCGGTGCTCGACTACCTCCGGGAGACCAGCGCGATCCACACCCATCCGGGCCTGCGGGCGACGGTCCGGATCGCCGGGGACCGGGTGGTCGTCGTGCTCACCGCTCCGGTCGCGCTGCCCCTCCACCTGCCCGGCTCGCCCCTGCGGCCGGTCGTGCGGTCGGTCGGGTCGGCGGAGGTCCGACCGGACGTCGGCGCTGCGACGAGCGCGCGTCCATGACCAGGAGACGATGTTTGACAGCCGGCCTTGTCAACCCTCTATGGTCGTTGGACATGCAACGATTTCTCGGTGTCGTTCTTGCTGTCCTAGCCCTTCTCGTCCCGTTCGCGGGGTCCTCGTCGGCGGCGGTCCATCCGGTCGCGCGGATGGTCCCCTCGACGTACTCCCACGAGGCCGTCCACGCGACGAACGTCGCGCGGCTCGACCACGGCCGCAAGGCACTCAGCCACTCCAGCTGCCTGCAGCGCAAGGCGCGAGCGCAGGCCAAGCGCATGGCCCGCCAGAAGCGGATGTTCCACCAGGCGCTGTCGCCGGTGCTGCACCAGTGCGGCATGAACTTCGTGGGGGAGAACGTCGCGTTCGGCTACCCCAACGGCGACAAGGTCGTTTGGAAGGGCTGGATGAAGTCCCCGCCGCACCGCCGCAACCTGCTCAACCGCAAGTACCACCTGATCGCCGTCGGCTCGGCCAAGGCGAGCAACGGGTCCTGGTACGTCTCCCAGGTCTTCGGACGTCACCGCTGAGTCCTCGTCCACGTCCGTGAGCCGATAGGCTTGACCCTCGTGGCAGGACCCGACTTCGACTCAGAGATCAAGCAGCTCGCTGCGACGATGCACACCATCGAGCAGGTGCTCGACATCCCCAGGCTCCAAGGGGAGATCGCCGAGCTCGAGCAGCAGGTCGCCGCACCCGACCTCTGGGACGACCAGGCGAACGCCACGAGGGTCACCGGCCGGCTCTCCGCCCTCCAGGGTCAGGTCGAGCGCTTCTCCGGTCTGCAGGGCCGCGTCGACGACCTCGAGGTCCTCGTCGAGCTCGCGACCGAGGAGGGCGACGCCGACAGCCTCGCCGAGGCCGAGTCCGAGCTGACCCGCATCAAGAAGGACGTCGAGGCGCTCGAGGTCCGTACCCTCCTCTCCGGCGAGTACGACGAGCGCGAGGCCATCGTGACCATCCGCTCGGGCGCGGGCGGGGTGGACGCCGCCGACTTCGCCGAGACCCTCATGCGCATGTACACCCGCTGGGCCGAGCGCAACAAGTACGGCGTCGAGGTCTACGACGTCTCCTACGCGGAGGAGGCCGGCATCAAGTCGGCCGAGTTCGCGATCCACGCGCCGTACGCCTACGGCACGCTGTCGGTCGAGGCCGGCACCCACCGCCTCGTCCGGATCAGCCCGTTCGACAACCAGGGCCGCCGGCAGACGTCGTTCGCCGCGGTCGAGGTCGTCCCCCAGCTGGAGCAGACCGACGAGATCGAGGTCGACGAGAACGACCTCCGCGTCGACGTGTTCCGCTCCGGCGGCCCCGGCGGCCAGTCGGTCAACACCACCGACTCCGCGGTCCGCCTCACCCACGTCCCCACCGGCATCGTGGTCTCCTGCCAGAACGAGAAGTCGCAGCTGCAGAACAAGGCCGCCGCGATGATCGTCCTCAAGGCCAAGCTCCTCGCGAAGAAGAAGGCCGAGGAGGCCGCGCTCAAGAAGGACCTCAAGGGCGACGTCGCCGCATCGTGGGGCGACCAGATGCGCAACTACGTCCTCAACCCGTACCAGATCGTCAAGGACCTCCGCACCGGCTACGAGACCGGCAACCAGCAGGCGGTCTTCGACGGGGACATCGACTCGTTCCTCGAGGCCGGCATCCGCTGGCGCCGCGGCGCCGACACCGAGACTGCGAGCTAGCTGCTCGCGGCCTGCGCGACCGCCACGCACCACCTGCCGGCGCGGTCGACCAGGGCCGTCTCGTCGACCTTGCCCTTGGGCAGCGTCAGGCTGCAGGACAGCCAGGCGTCCCCGAACAGCCCCCGGTACGTCGCCGTACGGGCCGTGGTGCCGCAGACGGTCGCCATCGTGGGGCTGCCGAAGGCGGCCGCGCTCTTCGGGCGCTGGCACCCCTTGTCGAGCGAGCCGATCATCGTGTGCGCCTGGCTCTCGGAGACCGGGGGAGCGAAGACCCAGGCATGCGCCTGGGCCGGCCCGGCGGCGTAGGTGCAGCCGTACTCGTGCATCACGTCGCTCGATCCGGCGCCGACCGACGCGCGCTGGCCGCTGTCGTAGCCGCGGGCGACCTTGGCTCCCGTGCCGAGCGCGGCGCTGACCGCGGCGGACGGCAGGCGGTCGCAGAACGCGCCACGGGCGATGGTCACGCTGCTGGAGTCGAAGTCGCGCAGCGCGGTCCCGGAGTACGCCGGCGGCTTGGCCGGAGCGCTGCTCCCGCCGGTCATCAGGACCCCCACCACGACCGGGACCACAGTGAACACCACTGCCAGCAGCAGCGCACGGAGAGCGGTCGGCACGCGGCAACCATAGTCGGCCGCCCAGCGTGACCCGGCGCACGCCGACCGCACGTCGACCGCGCGCTGGGCAAGGTCACGCTCGCGCGAACGTGGCTCTCGGGCGAAGATCGCGTACCGTCAGTCTCCGTGATTCGCTTCGAGAAGGTCACCAAGAAGTACCCCGGCCCCGGTCGGCCGGCGCTCGACGAGGTGACGATCGACATCGAGAAGGGTGAGTTCGTCTACCTGGTCGGCAGCTCCGGCTCGGGCAAGTCGACCGCTCTCCGCCTGGTGCTGCGCGAGCTGCGTCCCACCTCCGGCCGTGTGTACGTCGCCGGCAAGGAGATCAACCGGATGGCCGGTTGGAAGGTCCCGCGGCTGCGTCGCCAGATCGGCACGGTGTTCCAGGACTTCCGCCTCCTGCAGAACAAGACCGTCTCGGAGAACGTCGCCTTCGCGCAGCAGGTGATCGGCAAGTCGCGCAAGGAGATCAACCGCGTCGTGCCCGAGACGCTCGAGATGGTCGGCCTCCGCGGCACCGCGGACCGCCTTCCCGACGAGCTCTCCGGTGGTGAGCAGCAGCGCGTTGCCATCGCGCGCGCCTACGTCAACCGGCCGATGATCCTCATCGCCGACGAGCCCACCGGAAACCTCGACCCGACCACGTCGGTCGGCATCATGAAGCTGCTCGAGGACATCAACGCCGCGGGCACCACCGTCGTGATGGCGACCCACGACCACGGCATCGTGGACCAGTTCACCAAGCGTGTCGTCGAGCTCGGCGAGGGCCGTGTGGTCCGCGACGAGGCGTCCGGCAGCTACGGCTTCCAGCACTGATCCGGAGAGGGCTGAAGAGATCATGACGTTGCGCTATGTCTTCTCCGAGCTGCGCACTGGGCTGCGCCGCAACCTGACCATGCACCTCGCGGTCATCCTGACGCTGTTCGTCTCGCTGACGCTCGCCGGCTGCGGGATCCTGCTGCAGCGCGAGGCCAAGGTGACCACCAACGCGCTCGGCAGCGACCTGCAGATCCTGGTCAACCTGTGCACCGACAAGGACCCGTCGCTGCGCGAGGGCAATCCCAACTGCTCCGGCGGCGCGGTGACCGCGGCCCAGATGAAGCAGGTGGAGTCCGTGCTCAAGCAGAGCCCGGACGTCAGCGCCGTCCGCTACCAGAGCCAGGAGCAGGGCTACCAGATCGCCCGCAAGCTCTACCCGGCCGACTACTTCAGCGGCCCGACGCCCATCATCAGGGTGCAGGACTGGCCGTCGGCGTTCTGGGTCACCCTCAAGGACCCCAACAAGACCGCCGGCGTCATCAGCGCCGTCCGCGGGCTCCCGGGCGTGTCGCACATCAAGGACCAGCACGAGCAGCTGGGGCAGGTCTACAGCATCATCGGATCGCTGAAGGTCGGCTCCTGGATCGCTGCGGTCTTCCTGCTGATCGCCGCGCTCCTCGAGGTCGCGAACACGATCCGGCTGGCCGCGCTCGCGCGCCGCAAGGAGATCGAGATCATGCGCCTGGTGGGTGCGTCGACGCTCTACATCGCGTTGCCGTTCCTCCTCGAGGCACTCGTGACCGCGATCATCGGTGTCGCGCTGGCGTCCGGCGTGCTGGCCCTGGTGGAGAGGTACGGCATCCAGAACGGCCTCGCCGACAAGATCCACTTCCTGCCGTGGATCGGCTGGGGCGACTGGCTCCACGCGATCATCGGCGGCTGGCCGGTGGGCATCCTCATCCTCGGCCCGGCGCTGACGGTGATCCCGACACTCCTGCTGACTCGCAAATACATCCGGGTGTGACCGTGCGAGGTTAGGGTTCGGAGGTCTCTTCCCCGCACAGTTTGAAGGTCCTCCGTGCGCTACCTGCTCGGCGCCAGGCGACAGCGACCCATCGCTCCGCACCGTCTTCTCGCAGCCCTGGTGACGCTGGTCGTCGCGGTGGCGCTCGCCGCCCCGGTGGCGTACGCCGACAGCCATCGCCACCACGGCGGCCACGCCCACCACGCGGCGCTCCAGCACCGCGCCAAGCGGGTGCACGGCAGGATCCGGCGCGTGTCCGGCGACATCGGTGACGTCAGCAGCAGGGTCGCGCGGATCAGCACCGCACTGAAGCGCCAGCAGCACAGCCTCGTGCACGCCCGCGCGTCGCTGGTCACCACGCAGCGGCGCCTGGCGGTCGTACGACGCACCGCGCTGCGTCTCCGCGGCAGGCTGCGTGCCGCCCAGGGCCGGCTCGACGTCGCGCAGGCGAAGGCGGCCGCGGCGCGGAGGAGCGTCGACGTCCAGCGCGAGGTCGCCAAGCGCACGATCATCGGCCTCGCCGCCCAGGGCGACCCGGGGCTGGCGATGCTGTCGTCCTACCTCGACGACGGATCGCTCGACGACGTCATGATGAGCCAGACCGGCAACGACATGATCGCCGGTCGCCAGACGCGCGCCATCGCCGCGCTGCAGAGCGTCGAGGACACCCTCGACGCGCGCAAGGACCGGGTCCGGGACGCTCGCGACCACGTCCGCGGTCAGAAGGTCGTCGCGCAGGCGAAGCTCAAGCAGATGTGGACCCTGGTCATCCGCGCGGCGCACACCAAGCGAAAGGTCAAGCGGCTCATCGTCTCCACGAAGCGCACCCGCGCGGCCGCCGTGCGCGCCCGTCGGTCGGATCAGGCCAAACTGCGGGTGCTCCGCTCGCAGGAGGCGCGCATCCAGCGCAAGATCACCGCGGCGACCGCCGGCGACCGCAACCGCCACGTCGGCAACGTCCACGGCATGTTCTACGTGCCCGTGCGGCACACCTACATCACCTCGCCCTACGGCTGGCGGATCAACCCGATCTACCACTACTGGGGTCTGCACGACGGCGACGACCTGGCCGCGCCGTGCGGGACCCCGGAGCGTGCGGCCGGGGCCGGCAAGGTCGTCGCGCAGTACTACTCCGACGTGTGGGGCCACCGGCTCTACCTCGACCTCGGTCGGATCAACGGGCACCACTTCGTGGCGATCTACAACCACATCTCGGCGTACCGGTCGAAGGTCGGGCAGAGGGTCGCCGCCGACCAGACCATCGCCCTCGCCGGCACGACCGGATGGTCGACCGGCTGCCACCTGCACTTCACGCTGATGCGGGACGGCCGGGCGATCAACCCGGCGCCGTACATCGGGATGTAGCCGGGTGCGGCCGGCGGTTCGATAACCGCTGGACCGTGCTGGGAGAATGGGACCATGTCCAAGAAGTCAGGTGCCGCGGGACCCGAGCACAAGGTGGTGGCGTCGAACAAGAAGGCGCGCCACGACTACCTGATCGAGGACACCTTCGAGGCGGGGATGGTCCTGCAGGGCACCGAGGTGAAGTCGCTGCGGCTGGGCCGCGCGTCCCTCGTCGACGGCTTCGTGGACATCGAGAACGGCGAGGTCTGGCTGCACGGCGTGCACATCCCGGAGTACGCCCAGGGCACCTGGACCAACCACGCGGCTCGCCGCAAGCGCAAGCTGCTGCTCAACCGCGCCGAGATCGACAAGATCGAGCGCAAGGTCAGCGAGAAGGGCTCGACCGTCATCCCGCTGCAGCTCTACTTCGTCAAGGGTCGGGCCAAGGTCGAGATCGCGCTCGCCAAGGGCAAGAAGTCCTGGGACAAGCGACAGTCGATCGCCACCCGGGAGGCCGATCGGGAGAAGCAGGTCGAGCTCGGCCGTCGCCTAAAGGGCATGCGTGACTGAGGCGGAGGAGGTCCGCCGCTTCTGGGGCGACCTCGGCCTGCCGGGCCTGCTCGACCTGCACGTCCACTTCCTGCCGCCCCCCATCGAGCGCGCGGTGTGGCGGGA
>WQZX01000090.1 GCA_009780515.1 Nocardioidaceae bacterium
CCGAGCCGTGGCAGGTCGGGCACGCGGCGTCGGAGGAGATCCGCAGCGAGACCGTGACGCCGTCGAGCGCCTCGGTGAAGCCGATGGTGGCGGTCGTCTCCAGGTCGCCGCCCCGCGCCGCCCGCTGGGTACGACGCCCGCCGCCCCCGCCGAACAGGTCGCCGAACAGGTCGCCGAAGCCCCCGCCGCCGCGGCCGCCGGCCTGCTCGCGGAGCAGGTCCTCGAGGTTGATGCCGCCGGCACCACCGCCGAAGCCGTAGCCACCGGCGCTACCGCCGAAGCCTCCGGGGTAGCCGCCGCCCGCGAACATCTCCCGGGCCTGGTCGTACTTCTTGCGCTTCTCGGGATCGCCGATGACGTCGTACGCCTCGGCGACGGCCTTGAACTTGTCGTGCTTGGCGGTGTCGCCGGGGTTGGAGTCGGGGTGGTTGGCGCGCGCGAGCTTGCGGTAGGCCTTCTTGATCTCGTCGACGGTGGCCGTCTTGGCGACGCCGAGCTCCTTGTAGAAATCCTTGTTCGCCCAGTCGGCCCTGATGCCGTCCATCGGGTCACTCATCGCGCACCTCCCTCAATCCTGTCGAGACGTCACTTCTCCACGGTCGAGTAGTCACCTCTCCACGGCCCGAGAGGCAGATCTGCCCACTCGACCGTGGAGAAGTGACGTCTCGACCATTACTCGGGGTCGACGACCAGGACCTGCGCCGCGCGCACGACCCGGTCACCGATCTTGTAGCCCGCCTTGGCGACCACCTTGACCGTGGTGACCTCGACGTCGGCGTCGGCGCCCAGGTGGCTGAGGGCCTCGTGCACGGTCGGGTCGAACGGCTCGCCGGCCTCGCCGAACTTGACCAGGCCGACCCCGGCGGCGACCCGCTCGAGCTGCTCGGCGACGGCCTTGAAGCCGCCCTCGAGAGGCTCGTGCTCACGCGCGCGGTCGATGGTGTCGAGCACGTCGACGATCGGCGCCAGCGCGGCGTACCGGGCGTTCTCCTTGATCAGCTCGCGGTCGCGGTCGACGCGGCGCTTGTAGTTGACGTACTCGGCCTGGAGCCGCTGCAGGTCGGCGGTGCGCTCGACGAGCTGCTGCTCGGCGCTGGCGACCTCCGTCTCCGCAACGTCCCCGGGCTCCAGCGGCGCGCCCTCCTCGACGAAGTTGGCGACGCCGCTGGTGTCGGGCTCGTTGTCGATGACGGGGTCCCCGACCCCCTCGGGGGTCGGGGCTCCGGTCTCGTCAGAAGCGTCGGTCACTGGTCAGCGCCGCCCTCGTCCTCGTCGATGATCTCGGCCTCGACGACATCGTCGTCGGCCTCGCCGGTCGCCCCGGTGGAACCACCGGCCGCGGCCTGGTCGGCCTCGGCGGCGGCGTACATCGCGGCGCCCATCTTCTGGCTGGACTCGCCGAGCTTGGAGATGGCGGGGTTGAGCTCGTCCGCGCCGGCCTCCTGGTTCTCGAGGGCCGCCTTCAGGGCCTCGACATCGGCCTGGACCTCGGTCTTGACGTCCTCCGGGATCTTCTCGCCGTTGTCGGCCAGGAACTTCTCCGTGGTGTAGACGAGCTGGTCGCCCTGGTTGCGGACCTCGACGGTCTCGCGACGCTTGGCGTCCTCCTCGGCGTACTGCTCGGCGTCCTTGACCATCCGGTCGATCTCGTCCTTGGACAGCGCGCTGCCACCGGAGATCGTCATCGACTGCTCGCGGCCGGACGCCTGGTCCTTGGCGGAGACGTGGACGATGCCGTTGGCGTCGATGTCGAAGGTGACCTCGATCTTCGGCACACCGCGAGGAGCCGGCGGGAGACCGGTCAGCTCGAAGTTGCCGAGCGGCTGGTTCTGCGCCCACATCTGACGCTCGCCCTGCGCGACCTTGATCTCGACCGACGGCTGGTTGTCGTCGGCGGTCGTGAAGATCTCGCTGCGCTTGGTCGGGATCGTGGTGTTGCGCTCGATCAGGGTGGTCATCACGCCGCCCTTGGTCTCGATGCCCAGGCTCAGCGGGGTGACGTCGAGCAGCAGGACGTCCTTGACCTCGCCGGCGAGCACGCCGGCCTGCAGCGCGGCACCGACGGCGACGACCTCGTCGGGGTTGACGCCCTTGTTGGGCTCCTTGCCGCCGAGCAGCTCCTTGACGGCCTCGGTGACCGCGGGCATGCGGGTCGAGCCGCCGACGAGGACCACGTGGTCGATGCCGGAGACGGAGACGCCCGCGTCCTTGAGCACGCTCTGGAACGGCACCTTGGTCCGGTCGAGCAGGTCGGAGGTGATCTTCTGGAACTCCGAGCGCGTCAGCCGCTCCTCGAAGTGCAGCGGGCCGGACTCGCCGTGGGTGATGTACGGCAGGTGGATCGTGGTGTCCGAGGAGGACGAGAGCTCGATCTTCGCCTTCTCCGCGGCCTCCTGGAGGCGCTGCGCGGCGATCTTGTCCGCGGACAGGTCGACGCCGTTGGAGTCCTTGAACTTCTTGACCATCCACTCGACGATCCGGGCGTCCCAGTCGTCGCCACCGAGGTGGTTGTCGCCGGAGGTCGCCTTGACCTCGACCACGCCCTCGCCGATCTCCAGCAGGGAGACGTCGAAGGTGCCGCCACCGAGGTCGAAGACCAGGATGGTCTGGTCCTCGCCCTTGTCCAGGCCGTAGGCCAGAGCGGCCGCGGTCGGCTCGTTGACGATGCGGGCGACGTTCAGGCCCGCGATCTCGCCGGCCTCCTTGGTCGCCTGGCGCTGCGAGTCGTTGAAGTACGCCGGAACGGTGATCACCGCGTCGGTGACCGTCTCACCGAGGTAGGCCTCCGCGTCGCGCTTCAGCTTCTGCAGCACGAACGCGCTGATCTGCTGGGGCGTGAAGTCCTTGTCGTCGATCTTCTGCTTCCAGTCGGTGCCCATGTGGCGCTTGACCGACTTGATGGTGCGGTCGACGTTGGTGACCGCCTGACGCTTCGCGACCTCGCCGACGAGCACCTCGCCGCTCTTGGCGAAGGCGACGACCGACGGGGTGGTGCGGGCGCCCTCGGCGTTGGCGATGACGGTGGGCTCGCCGCCCTCCAGCACCGCGACCACGCTGTTGGTCGTACCGAGGTCGATGCCGACAGCTCGTGCCATGTCTGTTTCCTCCTGCCGTTGCCGGCTTCCTTGACGATCCGGCTGCAACTTACTTGAGCCGCTACGACTCAAGTTTCACATACGGCTCAACGGACGAGCCGACGGGGTTGTTCCCGACGGTCGGAGGAGATTCCGGGCGGCGTCAGCGGACGGTGACGACGACGGGGTTCGAGGCGATGCCTCGGGTCTTGTCGAGGACGCGGAAGGCGTTCTTGCCGCTCAGCCCGGTCTGGATGTACGTCGAGAAGGTCGCGTTGCTGACCGGGACGGTCGCGGCGAAGTCGCCCCAGCTCGAGCCGGTCTTGCGCTGCACCTGCAGGATCTCGCCCTCACCGCCGGGGAAGGTGCCGCTCAGGTCGATCTTGCCGAAGTTCGGCACGGTCGTCTCCAGGGCCTGCAGGGAGATCTGGCCCTTCTTGGGCTTCTTCGACGCCGAGCTGGACGGCGAGGAGGGCGCCTTGGGAGCGGAGGACGGCTTGGATGCGGCGGCGCCCTGGGTGTTCAGGGTGATGAGCGGGCCCCCGGCCTCCGTCGTCTTCTGGTACGGCGGGATGGACATGGTCTCGCCCGAGCCCGGGCCACCGCTGCCCGAGCTGCCGCCGGCCAGGCCGACCGCGTGGACGCCGACCAGCGCCACGATCGCCACGACCAGCCCGACTCCGAGGGACACCCCCACGAGGGCGAGCAGCCCGTTGCGGACGGGGCGGTCGTCGTCGTACGGCGGCTGGCTCACCCGGTCATCGTAGGTGACACCCGGGCAGGGCTCAGAACCCGCGGGTCCAGACCACCTGCTCGCGGAGGCGGCGGCTGCGCCAGCCCTCGGCGGTCCGCACGAAGGCGTGGTGGTAGATCCCGCCCACCTCCACGACCCGCTCGCCGCCGCTGCCGTCGGCGATCACCATCGGGTTGTGGAAGTACGCCGCCACCTCGGCCTCCTCGCCACACGCGGCGAACTCGTAGGACAGCTGCCCGAGCGTGTGGAGGTAGCGCTGCGAGAAGGCGGGCAGGTTCTCGCTCAGCCAGGCCTTGACCGCCGGGTGCTCGGTCGCCGCGCCGCCGGACTCGGTGTAGTCGACCCGCGCGCCGGGTGCGAAGACCGTGTCGAGCAGGTCCCACTCCCGGGTGTCGATCGCGCGGGTGTAGCGGATGATCGCGTCGGCGATCTCGGCCCGGTCGCTCAGCTCCTGGATGTCCATCAGCCCTCCTTCGTTCCCTGAGCCTGGCGAGGGGCCCGGGGCTCCAGCACGACGACCGGGATCTCCCGGTCCGTCCACGACTGATAGCTGTCGAAGTCGGCGTACACCTGGACCAGACGGGGCCAGAGGACCGCTCGCTCGGTCGAGGTGGCGATGCGCGCGGTGACCGGACGGGCCCGCTCGCCGCGCAGGTGGACCGTCGTGTCGGGGTGGGCCTTGAGGTTGTGCACCCACTGAGGGTCCTTGGGCAGCCCGCCCTGGGAGCCGACGATCACGACGTCCTCGCCGTCGACCATGTAGAGCAGCGGCGTCGTGTACGTCGTGCCGCTCCTACGACCGACGTGGTCGAGCAGCAGCACGGGCACGGGCTTCCTCCAGCCCGCGCCGATCCGCCAGGTGCTGCCGATCCGCCCGTTGGTGGCGCGGAAGACCGCGACATTGGCCTTGGCGGCGTACTTGATGATCGTGGCGACGATCGGCTTGTCGAGGCCCTCGGGCTTCGCTTTGGGCTGCGCCATGACCGAACTCTGGCACAAAAATAGAACGCGTTCTACACTTCGAGACGGTCGCTGAGCGACCTCCTCAGTGACCGAAAGGCGACGATGCGCTTCACCTACGCCGAGGCGATGACCCGGGCGACCTACTACGCGCCGCTGGCGCAGGCGGCGGAGGCGGCGGGCTACACGTCGATGACCGTGGCCGACTCGCTGATCTACCCGAGGGAGTCGGACTCGAAGTACCCCTACACCGACACCGGCGACCGGGAGTTCCTGCTCGGCAAGGAGTTCATCGAGACCTTCATCCTCTGCGCCCACCTCTTCGCCGTCACCGAGACGCTGCGGCTGACGCCGTTCGTGCTCAAGCTGCCGGTGCGGCCGCCGGTGCTGGTCGCCAAGCAGGCCTCGTCGCTGGCGTTCCTGTCCGACAACCGGCTCGGGCTCGGCGTCGGCCTCTCCCCCTGGCCCGAGGACTTCGAGACGCTCGGAGTGCCGTGGGAGCGGCGCGGCAAGCGGATGGACGAGTGCATGGACATCCTGCGCGGGCTCACGTCCGGCGAGTTCTTCGGGTACGACGGCGAGTTCTACGACTTCGCCCCGCTCCAGCAGTGCCCCGCACCGACCGAGCGGATCCCGCTGCTGGTCGGCGGTCACTCCGACGCGGCACTGCGGCGCGCCGTACGCAAGGGCGACGGGTGGATGCACGCCGGCGGCGACGGCGAGGAGCTCGACCGGCTGCTGAAGCGGCTCGCCGAGATCAGGGCGGAGGAGGGCGACACCCGCGACGACTTCGAGGTGCACGTCATCTCGTTCGACGCCTACTCCCCCGACGGCGTCAAGCGCCTCGAGGACAAGGGCGTCACCGACTGCATCGTCGGCTTCCGGGTGCCTTACATCAAGGGTCCCGACACCGAGCCGCTGGAGCCCAAGATCAGGCACCTCGAGCAGTTCGCCGAGAACGTGATCGCGAAGTGCGATGGGTGAGGCCGCGACGGGCTCGGCGTCGTACGGCCTGACGGCGCCGCTTCAGGCGGCGATCGCGGAGGCCGAGGAGCTGATCGCGAACGCGCCGTTCATCAGGACCGATGCCGACCGGCTGGAGGGCTATGAGTACCTCTCGGGCCGGATCCGGATGGCGATGCAGAACGCCTTCGACTACGACCTCGACCACCCGCTCCTCATCAACCCGACGCACCAGTTCTCCAAGCAGGGCCTGGACAACCCGGACGCGATCTACTTCAACGCCTACCTCCGCGAGGGCGTCGAGTACGTCGTACGCGGGCGGCGCGGAACCTCGGCCGACCTGTCCTTCCAGGTGATGGGCGGGATGTACTCCGCGACGTCGGCCGCCACCTCGATGCTGGCCATCGACGACCGCTCGCTGTCGATCGCCGACGACGGCTCCTTCGAGCTGCGCTACACCGCCGAGCCCGGTGCGAAGACCCTGATCGTGCGCGAGGTCTTCAACGACTGGGACCGCGAGGAGCGCGGCACGCTCTGGCTGGAGCGGCCCGACACCCTCGGCACCCCGAAGCAGGAGCGCACGCTCGACCGCCTCCGCAAGCAGTACGACGTCGCGGCCCGCTCGCTGACCGGATCCATCCAGACGTGGTTCGCCTTCCCCCACTTCTTCCAGTACAAGGAGCCGGTCAACACCCTGACCGTGCCCGCGTCGACGCCCGGCGGGCTGTCCTCGCAGTTCTCCTCGATCGGCCACTACGAGCTCGCCGAGGACGAGGCGATGATCGTGACCGTGCCCGCTTGCGGAGACTGCACCTACCAGGGCATGCAGATCGGCTCGGACTGGTACGCCTCCACCGACTACGAGACCCACCAGTCCTCGCTGACCAAGGCCCAAGCGCACGTCGACGACGACGGCATGATGCGCTTCGTCGTCGCCGAGCACCCGCCCGGCCCCGGGGGCGCGCCGATCGCGAACTGGCTCGAGACCACCGGCCACCGCACCGGCCCGATCATGCTGCGCTGGCAGCACGTCGACCGCGACATCACCGCCGAGGACGGCCCCACCGTCGAGGTCGTGAAGGCGGCCGATGCGGGGGCACGCGTCGGCGCGGCCGCGTTGTCGCCCGGAGAGTACGCCGCCCGCATCGCCGCCCGCCAGATCGCCGTCGCCCGGCGGATGATCAGCTGATCGGGGAGGATCCGATCAGGCAGGCCGATCGGATCCTCCCCGGTCAGCCCCGGGCCGGTCTCGCGTCCCGTGCGATGCTCGGGAGCATGACCGAACGCATCGCGCTCGACCTGCCCGACGGGCGGGTCCTCGACGTCCAGGTGTCCGGGCCGGCGGACGGGATACCGTTCGTGTGGCATCACGGCACCCCCGGCTGCAGCTACCAGCCGGCCGACAAGCAGCGGGTGCTGCACGAGCGAGGGCTGCGACTGGTGTCCTACTCACGCGCCGGCGCGGCGGGATCGACCCGCAACAAGGGCCGGACCGTCGCCTCGATCGCCGACGACGTGGCCGCGATCGCCGACCACCTCGGTGCGGACGAGATCCTGACCGGTGGCGGATCGGGCGGCGGGCCGCACGCGCTCGCGACCGGCGCGGGGCTGCCCGACCGGGTGCTCGCCGTGCTCGCCGTCTGCTGCGTCAAGCCGTACGTCGACCAACCCGACTTCCTCGAGGGGATGGGGTCGGCCAACGTGGAGGAGTTCTCGCTCGCGCTGGAGGGCGAGGACGCGCTGCTCCCGTTCCTCGAGGCCGACCGCGAGGGGATGATCGACGCCGACGCGGACAGCGTGATCAGGACGCTGGACAGCCTGCTGCCCGACGTCGACCGCGCATGCCTCACCGGCGAGGTCGGCGCGGACCTCCTGGCCAACCTGCAAGGGGGCGTGGAGGAGCTCTACGGCTGGCTCGACGACGACCTCGCGTTCACCCGCGACTGGGGGTTCGCGCTCGACGACATCCGCGTGCCGACGTACCTCTGGCAGGGGTCGGAGGACCTGATGGTGCCTTTCCACCACGGCCAGTGGCTCGCGCGGAACCTCCCCGGCGTCGTGCCCCACCTCATCGACGGCGAGGGACATCTGTCGATCGTTGTCGGCGCGTTCGAGCAGATGGTCGACGAGCTCGTCGACCACCTGCCGCGCTGAGGATCAGTCGGGGATCCAGTCGAAGGTGTCCGGGTTCGGGCCCTGCCGGCCGGCCTCGCCCTTGTCGAGCGCGGCGATGGCGGAGACGTCGTCGGCGGTGAGTTCGAAGTCGAAGATGTCGAGGTTCGCGGCCAGGCGCTCCTTGTGCGTCGACTTCGGGAACACGATGTCGCCCCGGTCGATCGCCCAGCGCAGCAGCACCTGGGCCTCGCTCTTGCCGACCCGTCGCGCGACCTCCTTGACCACGGGGTCGGACAGCTCGCCGCCACCCTGACCGAGGGGCGACCACGCCTCGACCTTCGCGCCGTGCTTGGCGGTGGCCGCGCGCGCCGCGTCGTTGGCGAAGTAGGGGTGTGCCTCGATCTGGTTCACGGCAGGTACGACGCCCGTCTCTGCGACGATCCGGTCGAGGTGGTCGGGCTGGAAGTTCGAGACGCCGATCGAGGTGGTCAGCCCCTCGTCACGCAGCTCGGCGAGCGTCTGCCAGGTGGAGACGAAGTCGCCGTCGTACTGCGTGGGCAGCGGCCAGTGGATGAGGAAGAGGTCGACCTTGTCCAGGCCGAGCTTGTCCAGCGACTCCCGCAGGGAGTCCTTGGCGATCTGCTTCTCGTGGCGGTTGTTGTTCAGCTTGGTGGTCACGTAGATCTCGTCGCGCGCCAGACCGGACGACTTGATGGCCGCACCGACACCCGCCTCGTTGCCGTACATCTGCGCGGTGTCGACGTGCCGGTAGCCCAGCTCGAACGCTTCGGAGACGACCCGCTCGGTCTCGTCCTGCGGAACCTGCCAGACGCCGAGGCCGAACTGCGGGATGGACGTGCTGTCGTTGAGGTCGATTCGAGAGATGGTCATACCGAGTGCCAACACGCTCCAGCGCTGACTATTCCAGATCTTCTCGACCAAGAACTGGAACACGTTCTACACTTCGGGACGGTCGCTGCGCGACCTCCTCAGTGACCGAGAGGTTCCGCACCGACCGGAAGGCATGGGATGGATCTGCTGAAGGACAAGGTCGTCGTCCTCTCCGGCGTCGGGCCCGGTCTGGGTCGCGCGCTGGGCGAGGAGGCGGCCCTGATGGGGGCCCACCTCGTGCTGGCTTCGCGGACCCCCAAGCGGCTCGAGCGGATGGCCGAGGTCGTGCGCGCGCACGGCCGGCGGGCCCTCGTCTGCCCGACCGACATCACCGACGAGGGCGCGCGGGCGCATCTCGTCGAGGCCGCGCTGGCGGAGTTCGGGCGGGTCGACTGCCTGATCAACAACGCCTTCGGCATCCCGCCGATGGACCCGATCAGCACGCTCAGCCTCGACAGCCTGCGGGCCGCTCAGGAGACCAACGTCTTCGCTCCGCTGCGGCTCTCGGCGCTCTTCGCCGACGCGCTCGCGGCCGCGCCGGACAAGCCCGGCGGCTCGATCCTGATGATCAACTCCTGCGTGCTCTACCAGAGCCAGCCGGAGTTCTCCGGATACAAGCTCTCCAAGGGCACCCTCGCGCACCTCTCGTCGTCGCTGGCCACCGAGCTCGGCCCGCGCGGCATCCGGGTCAACAGCGTGGCTCCGTCCTACATCTACGAGGACGTCAACAAGGCCTACTTCGACTGGCTGGCCGCGGAGTCGGGCCGCACCCACGAGGAGGTGTACGCCGAGAAGGCCGCGCCCACCGACCTCAAGCGGCTGGCCACGGCCGAGGAGGTCGCCCGCGCGTCGCTCTACTTCGCCAGCGACCTCGCCGGCTGCGTGACCGGGCAGGTCCTCAACGTCGACTGCGGCGAGTTCCATGCCGTCTGACGTGGAGGCCCCCCGTGAGCGGGCCGACGTCGGCAGCTTCGAGGACATCTGCGCCGCCGCCACCCGTACGACGGGCCTCACCGACTTCGGCTTCGAGGGGAACGGCCACGAGGAGGCGTTCCGCGTCCTCGTCGACGACCTCGGCTCCGCCGACGCCAGGCTGACCGGCATCGGCAACTACTTCATGCGCTCGCAGGTGAAGAGCGCGCTGGTCGCTCGGCTGATGACCCAGGCGCGCTTCGCCGAGCTGCCCCAACACAGGGACGTCGCCATCGAGCGGCCGATCTTCGTCGTGGGCCTGCCGCGCACCGGCACGACCGCGCTCTCACGCCTGCTGTGCGCGGACCCCGCGCACCAGGGTCTGGAGATGTGGCTGACCGAGTTCCCGCAGCCGCGGCCGCCGCGCGAGACCTGGGAGAGCGACCCGATCTTCAACGCCATGCAGGCCGCGTTCCAGCAGCATCACATCAGCAACCCGGAGTTCATGGGCATCCACTACTCCGACGCGACCGAGCCCGAGGAGTGCTGGCGGGTCCTGCGCCAGACCGGCAAGTCGATCGGGTTCGAGTCGCTGGCCCACGTGCCGACGTACTCACGGTGGCTGGCGGGCCAGGACTGGACCGACGCCTACGAGCGGCACAAGCAGAACCTCCAGCTGATCGGGCTCAACGACCAGGACAAGCGGTGGGTGTTGAAGAACCCGTCGCACCTCATCGCGCTCGACGCGCTGATGGGCGTCTACCCCGACGCGCTCGTCGTGATGACCCAGCGCGACCCGGTCACCTCGGTCGCGTCGGCCTGCTCGCTGTCCGCGGAGGCGACGGCCGGCCACTCGACGACCTTCGTCGGCGAGACGCTGGGGCGCGATCAGCTCGGACACCTGTCCCGGCAGTGGGAGGCGTTCTGGGGCGCCCGTCCGTCGTACGACGAGGGGCAGTTCTTCGACGTCGACTACCGCGGCTTCACCCAGGACCCGGTCGGCACCGTCGGCGCGATCTACGACCACTTCGGCCTGACCTGGAGCCAGGACGCCCAGGACGCCGTCCACCGGCTCGACGAGGAGTCGCGCACCGGGCCGCGGCGGCCGTCGCACCGCTACGACCTGAGCGACTACGGACTCACCGAGGGCGAGGTCCGCTCGGCGTTCACCCGCTGAGGCCGTCGCGGCCGTTCAGCTCCGAGGCCCGCCGCTTGAAGTCGGCCCAGGGGGCCCGCTGGCGTAGCGTCGCCCCGCTGGGCGCCTCGTCGCGCTCCTTCGCCCACGCCGAGTAGTCGGCGAACGAGCCGGTCGTGCCGTCGGCGGCGAGGTAGTCCGCGACGATCCGGACGACCTCCGCGTCGTCCCAGCGCCGACTGGTCGAGCGCGTGGAGTTGGCCTCGAGACCCGCCGCGGCGCACGCCCCGCGCCAGCTCCCGAACCGGCGGATCAGCAACGCGGGCGAGGCCGCGTCGTCGCGACCGCGCTGCCACACGTCGTACCCGCCCGCGGTCACCGGCTCGCCGAGCTCCACCGCTGCCGCTCGCAGCCCGGTCGTCAGCTGGTCGTCGGTGAACTCACGGCTCTGCACGGGGCACACGCTAGTGCGCGGCACGGGTGGCCGGAAGCGACGCTCAGGCGAGGACCAGGCAGAACGGATGACCGGCCGGGTCGAGGAAGACCCGGAAGGTCGCGCCGGGCTGGTGCGGGTGCTTGGTCGCGCCGAGCGCGAGCGTCGCCCGCTCCCCCTCGTCGAGGTCGTCGACGTCCACGTCGAGGTGCATCTGCTGCGGGTGCTCCTGCTCGGGCCACTCCGGTGGTCGGTAGCCGGCCACCTGCTGGAAGTGGATGCCGGTCGACGTCGCGTCCGGCCGGACCGTCGCCCAGGACCCGTCCTCGTCCACCTGCCTGGACCACCCGAGCAGCCCGGCGTAGAACTCCGACAGGACCGCCGGCTCCGGGCAGTCGATGACGATGAAAGGATTGCGTGCGATGGCCATGGACGCACGCTAGGCCTCGGCGCCGACAGGCCCGGTCTGGTCGCGGTGTTGGAGCAGTGGGCTCGCTCCCGCTTCCTGATCGCCGTCGTTGGTCGGGTGGTCCGAGCCGCCGGCTCGATGGGCGCTTCCTTGTGCGCCGCTTGGGTTGCGATCGACAGCAGCTACGGGACGGGGGTCTTCGGTCGGGCGCCGTCGCCGGCCGTCGGATGGTCGAGCCCTGACCCTGGGTGGTCGAGCTTGTCGAGACCCCTGGCGATCGGGTTCTCCTCACCCGGCGCTTCGGTTGCGGCCGACAGCAGCGACGGGACGAGGGGGTCTTCGGTCGGGCGCCGTCGCCGGCCGGCGGGTGGTCGGGTCCTGACCCAGGGTGGTCGAGCTTGTCGAGACCCCTGGCGGTCGGGTTCTCCTCACCCGCCGCGGGGCTCCCGGCCGACAGCACCTACGGAG
>WQZX01000091.1 GCA_009780515.1 Nocardioidaceae bacterium
GCGGCACCAGACGGGTGTGATGGCAAGGCGGGCGCGCGACGGCGGTCTGGTTGCACCATCGAGCGTGCCCAACGCCGCCAGCGCGCCCGTGTGGTGCCGCGCAGCAGCGAGGGATCGGTGGATTCAGGGGCGGTTGCGGCCGAGGTCGTCGTGCGCCTGCACCCACTCCTCGGCGACGACCGCCGAGCCGAGCGAGAGCTCGCCGGCCAGCACGGTGGCCGCGACGATCTCGGCCAGCTTGCGCACCTTGCCCGCGCCGTAGCAGTCCATCAGCTCGAGGCACTCGCGCTGCGTGGCCAGGCCGGTGCCGCCGCCGTACGTCGCCACGATGAGGGCGGGCAGGGTGACCGAGGCGTAGAAGTCGCCGTTCGGCAGCAGCTCGGAGAAGCCGTACATCGCGCTGGACTCCGCGACGTTCGCGACGTCCTGGCCGGTGGCGATGAACATCGCCGTGATGCCGTTGGCGGAATGGTTGCCGTTGTTGTTCGTCACCGACATGATCGAGCCGAGCTGGCCCTTCATGCGGGCGGCGTACAGCTTGTCGGTCGAGACGTGCATCTGCTCCTCGACCAGCTGCTTCGGCAGGGTGATCTCGGCGACGACCCGCTTGCCGCGGGTGTGCAGCATGTTGACCACGCTGGTCTTCTTGTCGGTGGCGAACTGGCCCTCGAGCAGGAAGTGCACCTCGCCCGGGTAGTTCTGCTTGATCCACGCGCACGCCGCGAACGTCGCCTTGCCGGTGAGGTTCTGGCCCGCCGCGTCACCGGTCGAGTAGTTGAAGCGCGTGTAGAGCAGCTTGGAGACCGAGAACTGCTGGACCTCCAGCAGCCGGCCGCTGCTCGTCGTGGCCTCGGCGGCGGCCTTCACCTCGCCGAAGTGCTCGTCGAGCCACACTCCGAACGCCCGCGCCTCGCGCGCGTTGTCGAAGCTGAAGACGGGCGCGCGCTGCATCTTGTCGTCGAGCACGGTGGTGGTGATCCCGCCGGCCTCGCGGCACAGCTTCATCCCCCGGTTGTACGACGCCACCAGGGTGCCCTCGGTCGTGGCCAGCGGCACGTAGAAGTCGCCGTCGGCGTGCTCGCCGTTGACCCGCAGCGGACCGGCCAGACCGATCGGCACCTGGGCCACACCGAGGAAGCTCTCGACGTTGCCCGGCAGGCTCGACGGGTCGAGGCTGAAGTGGCCGACGTTGGTCAGCTCGCTCCCCCGCCGCTCGGCGGCGAACGCCTGCCGCTCCTTGATGATCCGGTCGCCGTAGTCGTCGGCTGGGTCACGCGGCACACGTACGTCGCTCATGCGTGGGAGTCTGACACCTCCGCGGGATCGCACTGCGGGAGGCCCGCGGCCGACGCGCCGTCGACGACGGTCGGGCTGGCCGGGTCGGTGATGTCCAGGACGGTGCCGTCGGGTGCCGCGCACCGGTCGGCGGGCGGCTGGTCGGCGGGCGGCTGGTCGGCGGGCGGCTGGGGTGCCGGAGCCGGGGGTGCCGGAGCCGGAGGTGCCGGCGGCTGCGGTGCGGCGGGGGCGGACTGGTCGCCGCCGTCCTGGCCGGTCGGGTCCTGCGACGCCGACGACGTGGTCCCGGCGGTCGTCGTGCCCGTCGTCGTGCCCGTCGCCGTGCCCGTCGTGGTGGTGGTCGTGGTGGTGGTCGTGGTGCCGGGGGCGGCCGGCGTGCCGCCGTCGCTGCCGGACGTGCTCTGGTCGCCGGAGCCGGTCGGCTGGCCTGCACCCTGGGGGCCGGTCGGGTGCGGGGCGTCCGCGCTCACGACCGAGCCGTTCGGGCGGACCGAGACGTCGTGCGCGTAGTGGTGCACCTTGACGTGCACGACGGCGCCGCCGTGACCGCTGCAGCCGCAGACCTGCGGCATCTGCATCGGGATCACCACGCCGGTCTCGGGCAGGAGGTCGGGCACCGCGGTCTGCTGCTTGGCGTAGCGCTCGGCCAGGGCCATGACCGTGCCGGCGAAGCCGCGAGCGTCCTGGTAGGCCTGCAGCTCCTGGCGCAGGACCTGCGGGCGGCGCAGGTCGTGGCCGTCGGCACACAGCACGATGGCCGCACCGAGGGCCGCGTCGTCGAGGTCCTGCGGGTTGCGGACGCCGTCGCCGTCGGCGTCGACGGCCACCTGCTGCCACGTGGCGGGCATCAGGGCCATCGGGCCGATCGGGGCGTCGTACCGCGTGTTGTGGTCGAGCCGGCCGGCGTCGGTGTCGCTGACGGTGCCGAGCCCGCCCTTGCCGTTCAGCGGGGTTCCGACGATGGCGGGACGAACGACGCCGGACGGGGTGACGCGGTGCGTGCGACCGCGCGGGTCGGTCGTGCCGTTGTCGGACTCGACGCGCCCGATGGCCGCCAGCACGGGCCAGGACAGGTGGCAGGGCGCCGCCGCGTCGATCACCGTGGCCGCGCGCTGGTACGCCGCGATCGCCTCGGTCGAGATCGCCGTGACCTCGCCCGGGTAGTCGCTGGCGGGACCGACGGCTGCGCGCCGCGCGCCGGCGACGGCGCTCGGCTGCTGCAGCGGGGCGGAGTCGACGGCCGGCGCGAGCACCGGACCACCGGGGACGCTGGGCGCCTTGGCCACGACGACGGGCGCCGCCGGGAGACCACCCTGGTACGCCGCCGGTGTGGTCGTCGTGGGGCCGGAACCGGCGGTGAGCACCACCACTCCCGCAACGCCGAGCACGCTGATCCGCTGGATCCAGCGGTTGCGCATCGGGTGGGTCGCACTCATCGTCACTCCTCGTTCGGTCTCGCGACAAGTGAACGCGGAGGCCGGACAGGCGCGCAGGAGAACGGGTGAACAGGCCTTCGTGCAGGCTTGAGATTTTACCTACGGATGCGGCCGTGCGCGACCGCTCATTCCAAGCCCGCGCTGGCGCAGCAGCGGCTCCAGCGGCGCCGCCCGTCCGCGCCACTCGCGGTAGGACTCGAGCGGGTCGCGGGTGCCGCCGATGCCGATGACGTGGCGGCGATAGGAGTCGCCGTTCTCCCGCGTGGGACCGCCGTTCTGCTCGTACCACTCCGTCGTGTCCGCCGCGAGCACCTCGCTCCAGATGTAGGAGTAGTACGCCGATCCGTAGTGCGTCGCGCTGTGCTGGAAGTACGGCGTGGAGTAGCGCGCCGGCACCGCCGGGTCGTCCAGGCCGACCGCCGCGAGCGCCTCCGCCTCGAAGCCGGCGACCTCGTCGACCGACTGCGGGACGTCCTCGGGCGCGAGCTCGTGCCACGCCAGGTCGAGCAGCGCGGCCGCGAGGTACTCGCTGGTCGCGAAGCCCTCGTTGAAGGTGCGGGACGCCTCGATCCGCTCGACCACCTCGGCCGGGATCGCCTCGCCGGTGTCGTGGTGGACCGCGTAGCGCTCGAGGACCGAGGGCCACAGCATCCACATCTCGTTGACCTGCGAGGGGTACTCGACGAAGTCGCGGAACACGGCGGTGCCGGCGAGCTTCGGGTAGGTCGCCTCGGCGAGCAGGCCGTGCAGCGCGTGACCGAACTCGTGGAAGAGCGTGCTGGTCTCGTCGAAGGTCAGCAGGGTCGGATCCCCAGGCGCGGGCTTGGGCACGTTGAGGTTGTTGAAGACCACCGCGGTGGGCTCGTCGACCAGGGCCGCCCGTCGTACGAAGCTGCTCATCCAGGCGCCGCCGCGCTTGGAGTCGCGGGTGTAGAGGTCGAGCAGGTAGAGGCCGACCGGCGTGCCGTCCTCCTCCTTCACCTCGAAGACGCGCACGTCGGGGTGGTAGCCGTCGAGGTCGGGGCGCTCGGTGAAGGTGATCCCGAACAGCAGCGTCGCCGCGCGGAAGACGCCCTCGCGCAGGACCCGCTCCGCCTCGAACCAGGGACGCAGGGCGGCCAGGTCGACGTCGTACTCCTCGGTGCGGACCTGCGCGGCGTAGAACGGCCAGTCCCACGCCTCGACCCTGAAGCCGGCCTTGGCCGAGAGCTGCTGGTGCTCGAGGCGGGCGTTGCGTGCGGCCGCCGGCGCGAGCCGGGCGAGCATCTCGCGCACCGCCTCGGGCGTCTTCGCGGTGTTGTCGGCGGTCACGACCGACGCGTGGTCGCGGAAGCCGAGCAGGCGCGCCCGCTCCGCCCGCAGCCGTACGACGTCGAGGTAGACCTGCCGGGTGTCGTGCTCGTTGCCGCGGCTGCCGCGCGCCCGCTGGGCGTCGTGCAGGCGGCGGCGGAGGTCGCGGTCGGTCAACGACGCGAGGTGGGGGTGCGAGGTCGGCAGGACGAGGGTGAGGAGGTAGCCGTCGAGCCCGCGCGCGCGGGCGGCCTCCCGCGCGGCCGAGACCTCGCCGGCGGTGAGGCCGTCCAGCTCGTCCGCGCTCTGCACGTGGACGGCGAGGTCGTTGCTGTCGGTCTTGAGCGCGATCTGGAACGCCGTCGAGCCGGCCGAGAGCTGCTCGTTGATCTGCTTGAGCCGCGCCTTGTCGTCCTCGGCCAGGCCGGCGCCGGCGAGGGTCATCTCGGCGAGGCGCCGGTCGACGAGGTACCGCTGCTCCGCGTCGAGGCCGTCCTCCTCGGCCACCGCGCGGATGCGCGCGAACAGGGCGGAGTCGAGCGTGATCGCGTCCTCGTGCGCGGCCAGGCGCGGCGCGAGACCGACCTGCAGCGCGTCGACGACGTCGTCGGTGTCGGCCGACGCCTTGTTGAAGAAGACGCTCAGCACCCGTTCCAGCGCCAGGCCGCTCGTCTCCAGCGGCTCCAGCGTGTTCACGAACGTCGGCGGCGCGGGGTCTGCCACGATCGCGTCGACCGCCGCGCGCTGGGACGCCATCGCCTCCTCGATCGCCGGCGCGTAGGCGTCGTCGGTGAAGTCCGCGAAACGGGGAAGTCGGTAGGGCAGGTCACTCGGCCCGAGCAGTGGGTGCGCCATGTCCCGATGCTAATCGGACGTGTCGGAGCTGCTGGGGCGGTCGGCGTGCGCGAGGTGCGCGCACCGCGGGCGCCAACCGCTCGATGATCCCTGACCCGCGCCGCTGGTGGCGCGTGGAAGGATGCTCGGTCGTGGCGGAGTTGCGGTTCTTCACTGGCTCGATGGACTCGGGCAAGTCCACGCTCGCCCTCCAGACCAACCACAACCACGCCGCCCGCGGTCGGCAGGGGCGGATCTTCACCGCCCACGACCGGGCCGGCGAGGCGCGGGTCTCCTCGCGCCTCGGGCTGACGCACGCCGCGATCGAGGTCGACCGCGGCTTCGACTTCTGGCGCTACGTCGTCGACGCGCTCACCGCCGGTGGACGGATCGACTACCTGATCTGCGACGAGGCGCAGTTCTACACCGCGACCCAGGTCGACGCGCTGGCCAAGATCGTCGACGAGCTGCAGATCGACGTCTTCTGCTTCGGCATCCTCACCGACTTCCGCACCCGCCTCTTCGAGGGCTCCGCGCGCCTGGTCGAGCTCGCCGACTCCACCCAGGTCCTGCAGGTCGAGGCGCTCTGCTGGTGCGGGAGGCGCGCCACCCACCAGGCCCGCATCGAGGACGGCGTGATGATCACCGAGGGCGAGGTCATCGTCGTCGGCGACACCGAGGAGGCGCTCGACGACGGTCGCTCCCCCGGCGTGGTGAGCTACGAGGTCCTCTGCCGGATGCACCACCGCCGCCAGATGACCGCCGCCCGCGCCCGCGCGGTCTCCCTCAGCCCCGATCCGCTGCCCTTCGGCTGACCGGGCGGTGCCGGCTCAGTCGACCAGGATCGGGATGAGCATCTCGGCCCGGGTCAGCGAGCCGTGCATGCCGACGAGGCGCCGCTCGTAGGGGAAGGCATCGGTGGAGAGCACCGCGAAATCGCCGTGGCAGGCGACGACGACGTCGCCGATGCGCGGCAGGACGCTCGGGTCGACGGCGCCGAACCAGCCGCGGCCGATCGCGTCGGCGCGGGTGAGGACGGTGGCGCGGTCGCCGAGGACCTCGGTCCAGGTGGCGACGACGTCGGGCACCGCACCTCCGTGGCAGTAAAGGTGGCGGAAGCGCGCCTCTCCCCCGACCAGCCCGACGCCGCTGCGGAGGTCGTCGTCGGTGGCGACGTCCACCCGCGCCTCGGCGGGTACGTCGACCATGCCGTGGTCGGCGATCACCAGCAGTCGTCGGTCGGCCGGCAGCGCCTCGCGCAGCTGCTCGGCCTCGTGGTCGATCATCGCCAGCTGCTGCAGCCACTGGGGAGACGCGACGCCCCACCGGTGGCCGGTCCAGTCGAGGTCGGAGTCGTAGACGTAGGTCATCGACGGCGTCGCCGACGACGCGGCCAGCACGGCGGCGATCCGCTCGCCGACCCGGTCGACGCCGACGTACGTCGAGCCGCGCTGGGCCGCGACGGTGAGACCCGACCCCTCGAACTCGCGCTTGTTCACCACGCTCGCCCGCACCCCGGCGGCCTGCAGCGCGCCGAACGCCGTCTGGTGCGGCTGCCACTCGAGCGGGTCGAGGTCGGGGACGTCCCAGTGCAGCGCGTTGAGCAGCTCGTCGGTGCCGGGCACCCGCGTGGTGAAGCCGACCAGACCGTGCGCGCCGGGCACGAGCCCGGTGCCGAGCGAGGTCAGCGACGTCGAGGTCGTCGACGGCACGCTCGCGGTCGCGAGGGGCATGTCGTCCATCAGCGACGAGAGGTACGGCGCGCTGTAGGAGTAGCGACGCAGCAGGTCGGCGCCCAGCCCGTCGATCAGGAACACGACGTACGACGGGGCCTCGAGCAGGTGCAGCCCCGTCGGCACCTCGCCCAGCGGCCCGCCGATCGGGCTGCCGAGGGCCGCCGCGACGGACGGCACCACGTCGCTGAGCGACCGGTCGCCGTACGCCGGCTCGCAGAAGTCCGCTGATGCCACTCAGCGGCCCCGCGTCCGGGCCGAGAGCTGGGAGGCGAAGCCGAGCAGCCCGCCGACGGCGTCCCGGCCGTCGGCCGCGGCGGAGACCCGCAGGGTGAAGTCGTCGGAGGCGAGCACGCCCGTGTAGCCGTGGTCGGCCTCGCACTCGGGGTCGTTGCAGCCGGCCGGCTCGAGGTCGACGCGACTGACGCCGCCCCAGCCGATCGTCATGACGGCCTCGGCGGCGGGCGACGGGCCCTTGGTCGGGTTGGTGACCATCCGCGTGACGACCACCGACGTCACCGACGACAGGGCGACGGCCTCGGTCGAGGTAGAGGTGTAGGGCTCGGGCAGCAGGTCGTCGCCGGCGTGCTCGTCGGTGTGGCACAGGATCAGCCGCGAGGGGGTCAGCACGATGACCGACTGGTGCCGGCGTACCTCGTCGCGCTCGAAGGTCGGCTCGTGGTGCACGAAGAACGACACCACCGGCTCCCCGCCCACCGCGTCGCCGACCGCGTCGGCGACGACCTCGGGGTAGTAGCCGGTGCGCACGATCGCCGACTGCAGCTCAGGAGCGCGGTCGCGGTCCTCGGTCACCGGCTGGGCGGACTTGGCCATGCGGGCATCCTCGCACGGGCGTCCGCCCCGCTCACTCGGGGATGGTGGTCAGCAGGTCGGGCAGCCGGCGGACGTTCGAGTCGGGGCGCGGGTCCTTCACCCGGGCGATCCGGACGCGCGCGGTGAGCACGGCCGCGGACTCGGGTCCGGCGAGCACCAGCGACAGCTCCAGCGAGGAGACCTCGGGCAGGTCGTTCTGCAGCTCGGCGACCTTCGCGAGGAGATCCTCGACCGCCTCGATGTCGACCGGCTCGGCGCCGCGGTAGCCGAACAGCAGGGGCGCGCTCTTGACCTCGCGCACCATCGCCGCGGCGGAGCGCTCGTCGAGCGGGGGGATGCGGTAGGACCAGTCGCCGAGCAGCTCGATGACCGGTCCGCCGACCCCGAAGGAGACGACCGGGCCGAACAGCGGGTCCTCGAACGACCGGATCGCCAGAGGTACGCCGGACGGCGCGGTGCGCTGGATGACGAACCCCGCCTCCTCCGGGCTGGCGACCACCCGGTTGAGCGTCGACCAGGCGTCCTCCATCTCCCCGGCGGAGGTGATGTTGCGGTAGACGTGGCGCTGGTCGGGCCGCTCGCGCAGCGACGCCTGGGTCGCCTTGAGCACGACGTCCCAGTCCATGTCGGCGGCGGCCGACTCGGCCTCGGCCAGGCTCGCGACCGGCACGACCGGCCAGACGTCGATGCCGTAGGAGCCCAGCAGCCACGTGACCTGGTCGGGAGCGAGCTCGATGCCGTGGGTCGCCTCCTCGGAACCCGCGGCGGTCAGGATCCGCTGGACCTCGTTGCGCACGCGCCGTGAGTCGACCTCGGTCGGCCCGACCGGCTCGCCGTCGGGGGTGCGCAGCCACACGGCGTACTCGACGACGCGGGCGAGGGCGCGAACGGCCGCCTCGACCGCGGGGTACGACGGCACCGACCCGCGTCCGGCCGACGAGCCGGTCACGTCGGGGACGCGCAGGAGCTCGGGGATGCCCTCGGCGCCGAGGAACGAGGAGACCAGCGGCTTGTCCGACTGCTCCCCCACTGCCGCCAGCACGTTCGCGACCTCCTCGCCGGAGATGTCGAGCGGCGGGATGTAGACGGCCACGACCGAGTCGACGTCGGGGTCGTCGATGGCGGCGTCGAGGGCGTCCTCGAAGTCCTCGGCGGTCGCGTCCGGGCCGAGCGCGACGGAACGGTTGACGACCAGCCCGACCGCCGCGGCGGCGTCGGCGGCCAGCAGGCCGAGCGCGTCGGAGTTGCCCACGATCGCGACCCGGCGGCCGCGCGGGAGGGGCTGGTGCGCGAGCAGCTGGGCGACGTCGAACATGTCGTCGAGGGTGTCGACCTGGATCACGCCGGCCTGGCGGAACATCGCGTCGACCGCGGCCTGCGGCGCCCCGATCCGGCGTACGGCGTGGCCCATCGGCACGCCCTGGGTGGTGCGACCCGACCGCACGGCGACGATCGGCTTGCGCTTGCTGACCCGGCGCGAGATGCGGGAGAACTTGCGTGGGTTTCCGATGGACTCGAGGTACATCATCACGACCTCGGTCGACTCGTCCTCCTCCCAGTACTGCAGGAGGTCGTTGCCCGAGACGTCGGCGCGGTTGCCGGCGGAGACGAACGTCGAGATGCCGAGGCCGCGGTTCTTGACCTTCTCCAGGATCGCCGAGCCGAGCGCTCCGGACTGGCAGAAGAAGCCCGCACGACCACGCGCCGGCATCACCGAGGACAGCGAGGCGTTGACCTGGACGCTCGGGTCGGTGTTGATGATGCCGAGGCAGTTGGGGCCGATCAGGCGCAGGCCGTAGGACCGGGAGAGCCCGGCCAGGTGACGCTGCCGCTTGCGGCCCTCCTCGCCCGCCTCGGCGAAGCCCGAGGAGATCACGATCAGGCCGTGCACGCCCTTGGCCGCGCAGTCGAGCACCACGTCGGTCACCGCATCGGCCGGTACGGCGACGATCGCGACGTCGACGTCGTCCTGGATGTCCTGGACGCTCTTGTACGCCGGCATGCCCGAGACCGCCCGCGCGCTCGGGTTGACGACGTAGACCCTGCCGGTGAAGTCGGCGGTCACCAGGTTGCGGACCAGGACCTGGCCGATGGTCTCCTGGCGGCGGCTCGCGCCGATGATCGCGACCGAGCGCGGGTGGAAGAAGCGATGGATCGACGCGGCCTCGGCGGTGTGCTCGCGACCGTGCATCAGACCGATGGCGGTGTCGGTGTTGTCGATCGGGAACTCGAGCGTGATGACGCCGTCGGCGTACCCGCTGGCGACGCGGTAGCCCGCGTCGCGGAAGGTCTGGATCATCCGGTGGTTGTCGGGCAGCACCTCGGCGACGAACTTCTCCACGCCGCGCTCGCGCCCGGCCTGGGCGAGGTGCTCGAGCAGCAGCTGGGCGATGCCGCGGCCCTGGTGTCGGTCCTCGACCAGGAAGGCGACCTCGGCCTCGGTGCCGTTGTCGAGCACGTCGTAGCGGCCCACGGCGATCATCCGGCCCTGGAGCATCAGCACCAGCGCGACCCGCTTCTGGTGGTCGACGTGGGTGAAGCGTCGTACGTCGCGCTCGGAGAGGGTCGGCATCGGCGAGAAGAAGCGGTAGTACTTCGACCGGTCCGAGACCCGGGAGTAGAAGTCGACGAGCAGGTGCTCGTCGTCGGCGCGCATCGGCCGGATGTGCGCGGTGCTGCCGTCGCGCAGGAGGACGTCGCCCTCCCAGTGCTCCGGGGGCGCGGCTATCTCCTCGGTCGGGGTCGCGTCCTCGGAGCTCACGATGAGAAATCTATCCGCTGGGGGTGAACGTGGCCCTGAACCCGGAATCACGTGCCGGATTCCGCGGGTTCAGGCCACGATTGGGCGTGCCGCACGCTCGGCCGTCGGTACGTCCGGGGAGAATGCCCGCCATGGCACGGCGTACGACGAAGCAGGAGCCCGAGGACTACGAGGAGCACATCCTCGACATCAGCATGGGCGACGAGATGCGCGCCTCCTACCTGGAGTACGCCTACTCCGTCATCTACTCCCGGGCCATCCCGGACGCGCGCGACGGCCTCAAGCCGGTACAGCGCCGGATCCTGTTCACGATGAACGACATGAATCTGCGGCCCGACCGCGGGCACGTGAAGTCGGCCCGCGTGGTCGGCGAGGTCATGGGCCGGCTGCACCCCCACGGCGACAGCGCGATCTACGACGCCCTGGTCCGCACCGCCCAGTCGTGGTCGCTGCGGCTGCCGTTCGTCGACGGGCACGGCAACTTCGGCTCGCCCGACGACTCCCCCGCCGCCATGCGCTACACCGAGTGCCGGATGGCGCCACCGGCGATGGCGATGACCGAGTCGATCGACGAGGACACCGTCGACTTCAAGCCCAACTACGACGGTCGCGAGTACGAGCCGACCGTGCTCCCTGCGGCGATCCCCAACCTGGTCGTCAACGGCACGACCGGCATCGCGGTCGGCATGGCCACCAACATGGCGCCGCACAACCTGGTCGAGGTGGTGCAGGCGCTGCGCCACCTCATCCAGCACCCGAACACCACCACCGAGGGCCTGATGCGGTTCGTCCCGGGCCCCGACCTGCCGACCGGCGGCAAGATCGTGGGCCTCGACGGGATCCGCGACGCCTACGAGACCGGCCGCGGCACCTTCAAGATGCGCGCGACCGCCCGCATCGAGACCTTCGGCCGCCGCAAGGGCATCGTCGTCACCGAGCTCCCGTACGGCGTCGGCACCGAGAAGGTCGTCGAGCGGATCAAGACGCTGGTGCAGGCCAAGAAGCTGCAGGGCATCTCCGACATCAAGGACCTCACCGACGCCGACCACGGCCTGCGGCTGGTCATCGAGGTCAAGAACGGCTTCGTGCCCGAGGCGATCCTCGAGCAGCTCTACAAGCACACGCCGATGGAGGACTCCTTCGGCATCAACAACGTCGCCCTGGTCGACGGCCAGCCACGCACCCTCGGCCTCCGCGAGCTGCTGACGGTCTTCCTGGAGCACCGCTACGACGTCGTACGACGACGCAGCCAGTTCCGCCGCAACAAGAAGGCCGAGCGGCTGCACCTCGTCGACGGCCTCCTGATCGCGCTGCTCGACATCGACGAGGTCATCCAGGTCATCCGCACCAGCGACGACTCGGGTGCCGCGCGCGAGCGGCTGATGAGCGTCTTCGACCTGAGCCAGCCGCAGGCGGAGTACATCCTCGAGATGCAGCTGCGCCGGCTGACCAGGTTCAGCCGCATCGAGCTCGAGAAGGAGCAGGAGACGCTGCGCCGAGAGATCGAGGAGCTCGACGCGATCCTCGCCGACGAGGACCTGCTCAAGAAGGTCGTCTCCGGCGAGCTGGCCGACATCGCGAAGACGTTCGGCAACCCTCGTCGTACCGTCCTGCTGGAGTCGGCCGGGTCGGCCGCGGTGACCGCCGCGTCGACGCCGCTCGAGGTCGCCGACGACCCCTGCTTCGCGCTGATGTCGTCCTCCGGCCTGCTCGCCCGCACGAGGTCGACCGAGGAGGTCGGCTCGGGCGGCGGCCGCGCCAACCACGACGTGATCGTGTCCGCGGTCCGCACCACCGTCCGGGGCGAGATCGGCGTGATCACCTCGGCGGGCCGGCTGCTGCGGCTCGGGGTGCTCGACCTGCCGTCCATCCCGGGCTCGGCCAACGAGCCGAACCTCCAGGGCGGGCTGCC
>WQZX01000092.1 GCA_009780515.1 Nocardioidaceae bacterium
ACGGCGCGCCCCAATCCGTGCCATGGCGCGAGCGACGTCGCTCGTTCCTCGCGCCGCGCTGCCGCGCCGCGGTCGAGGCGCTGCCCACTCCCTCGCCGCCGGCCGCTTCCGGGCCGCTGCGTGGAAGTAACGCCACCCGTCGCCTCCGGTCGCTCGTTCCTCGCGCCGCGCTGCCGCGCCGCGGTCGAGGCGCTGCCCACTCCCTCGCCGCCGGCGGCTTCCGGGCCGCTGCCCGCTCCCTCGCCGCCGGTCACTCCCCGTGGCAGCCTCAGCCGCGCAGCCGTACGACGGACTTGCCGAGCGTGCCGCGGGCGTCCATCTCCAGCAGGGCGTCGCGGAAGCCGTCGAGGTCGTAGGTGCGTCCGATCGGCGGCTTCACCGCACCGGACTCGATCATCGGGACCAGCCGGGCCCACTGCTGCTGCATGTAGCCCGGGTTGGCGAAGGCGTGCTCGCCCCAGGCCGCGCCGCGGACCTCGGTGTTGTTGAGCAGCAGCCGGTTGACCTTGACCTCGGGGATGCCGGTGCCGGCGGCGAAGCCGACCACCATCAGCCGGCCGAGGCGGGCCAGGCAGCGCAGCGAGTCGGTGAAGAGGTCGCCGCCCACCACGTCGACGACCATGTCGACGCCGCGACCGCCGGTGAGCTCCTTGACCCGGTCCTTGAAGCCGTCGACGAGCACCACGTCGTCGGCGCCGGCCGCCCTGGCGTAGTCGGCCTTCGCCTGGCTGCTGACGACCCCGATCGTGCGGGCGCCGAGCGCCTTGGCCACCTGGAGCGTGGCGGTGCCGACGCCGCCGGCGGCACCGTTGACGAGGACTGTCTCGCCCTCGCGCAGCCCGCCGCGCTCCTCGAGCACGAACAGCGCGGTCAGGTAGTTCATCGGGAGCGCGGCGCCCTCGTCGAAGGTCATCGCGTCCGGCAGCGGGAAGACCCAGTCGGCGGGGGCGACGGCCAGCTCCGCGCCACCGCCGTACGCACCGACGGCGGCGACCCGCTGGCCGGGCTCGAAGCCGGGGCCGGACACGACCGTGCCGGCGAAGTCGACGCCGAGGGTGAACGGCGGCTCGGGCTTGAGCTGGTACTCCCCCTTGCTCAGCAGCAGGTCCGGGAAGGACACCCCGACCGCGTGCACATCGACGAGCACCTCGTGCGGCTGCGGAGCGGGCGCCTCGACCTCCTCGACGGTGACGTCGGCGGGACCGGTCGTGGCGAGGACTCGTACGGCGCGCATGCGCCGAACCTAGCGCCTCCCCACCGAACCACCGGGCGGGCGTTTGCCCGCGGGTCCCCCGGGGAGGATCAGACCTGTGACGACGACCCCGCACCCCGCCGCCCCCGCACCGACCCCTGCCCGCAAGGACGCCGCCACGACGGCGGTCCAGGTCGTCGTCGGCCTGGTCGGTGGCCTCGTGTTCGTGCTGCCGCTGCGGATGGTGCTCGGCACCGAGACCGACGGCTCGCTCTACGGCTGGATGCTCGGCGGTGTCGCGGTCGCCGCGGTGGTGGCCGTCCTCGCCCAGCTGATCGGGGCGCCCAAGGGCGCGGGCGTGGTCACGACCGCATGCGGCGTGTTCATGCTGCTGGCCCTGGTCGGCGTACGCATCTGTGCGGCGACGCCGGACCCGCCCGGCGACACGGCGATCGCCCTCCTGGTGGGGCTGCCGGCGGCGGCGCTGTCGGCCCTCGTCGCCGTCGCCGTCGTACGACGCATGCCCGCAACGGTCGCGCTCGCGGCCGGGATCGCCATCGCGGTGCTGTGCTTCCTCGTCGCGGCCGGGCTCGCGATCCCGGCCGGCCAGCAGCTGCACGACGCCCGCGACCGAGCCGCGCAGGCCGCCCTGCTGGAGCGGAGCTCGCTGTCGGCGTACCTCCCCCGGTTCGACAACCTTCCGCTGCTCTTCGACGGGATCACGACCCAGGACGGCAAGGCGATCTCCTACGACCTCTGGGGTCAGCCCGACGGCGACCAGTCGCTGTACTTCGTCGAGATCGACTCGCCCGACCCGACGCTGCCCTACTGCACCAGCACCAGCGCCGGCCCCGGAGACACCTGCCAGGGCCACGGTGACTACCAGGTCGCCACCGACTCTCAGGGCGTGGAAGCGGTCGTCACCGACAAGCTCGTCGCGACCTTCCCCTCGGGCCAGCCCGGGACCGGCGGGATCCCGTCGGTGGAGACGATCGGCAAGGCGCTGGCCGATGCCGAGCCGGTCAGCTGGCACCAGCTGGTGAGCACCGGCCACTGACCCCGCCAGCGTGATCCAGGACATGTTGCAACTCGTTGCATAGGTCTGCCACAGTGACGCCATGGCCCTCGAGCACGCCCTCCTCGTCGCGCTGCGCGAGCAGCCGTCGGCCGGGCTCGAGCTGTCGCGCCGCTTCGAGCGCTCGATCGGCCACTTCTGGAGCGCCACCCACCAGCAGATCTATCGCGTGCTGGCGCGGATGGAGTCCGACGGCTGGGTGACCGGCGACGTCGTCGTGCAGCAGGGCAAGCCGGACAAGAAGGTGTACGTCGTCACCGACGCCGGCAGCGCCGAGCTCGCCCGCTGGCTGGCCGCCCCGACCACCGACACCCCGCTGCGCAGCGAGCTCGGCGTCAAGCTGCGCGGGGCGTCGTTCGGCGACCGCTCTGCTGTGCTGGCGTCGGTCCGCGACCTCGTCGCCGACCACCGCACCCGACTCGACCACTACACCGCGCTGATGAAGCGCGACTACCCGACCGGAGCCGAGGGCCTCGACGGCCTGGAGCTCGACCAGTACCTCGTCCTGCGCGGCGGCGTCCTCCTCGAGGAGGGCCAGGTCGCGTGGCTGACCGAATACCTCGACACCTGGGAGAACCGATGACCGACCCGACGCCGTACCCGCACCTCCTGTCGCCGCTGAAGGTCGGCACCACCGAGCTGCGCAACCGCGTGGTGATGGGCTCGATGCACACCGGCTTCGACGACCACCCGTGGGACGTCGCGAAGCTCGCCGCCTTCTACGAGGAGCGGGCGCGCGGTGGCGTCGCCCTGATCATCACCGGCGGCTTCGCGCCCAACAAGCGCGGCTGGCTCAAGCCGTTCGGGTCGGAGATGTCCTCGCGCCTGCAGGCGATCCGCCACCAGCAGGTGACCTCGGCGGTGCACCGGCACGACGCCAAGATCTTCCTGCAGCTGCTGCACGCCGGCCGCTACGGCTACAACCCGCTGAACGCCTCGGCGTCGGCGATCAAGGCGCCGATCAACCCGTTCAAGCCCAAGGCGATGTCGGGCCGCGAGGTCGAGCGCACCGTCGACGCGTTCGCGCGCTCCGCCCGGCTGGCCCAGAAGGCCGGGTACGACGGCGTGGAGATCATGGGCTCCGAGGGCTACGGCATCAACCAGTTCCTCGCCGAGCGCGTCAACAAGCGCACCGACAAGTGGGGCGGCTCGGCGGAGAACCGGATGCGCTTCCCGGTCGAGATCGTCCGTCGGACACGGGCGCTGGTGGGGCCCGACTTCGTCATCCAGTACCGCATCTCGCTGCTCGACCTGGTCGAGGGCGGGCAGAGCTGGGACGAGACCGTCACGCTCGCGAAGAAGCTCGAGGAGGCCGGCGTCGACATCTTCAACACCGGCATCGGCTGGCACGAGTCGCGTGTGCCGACGATCATCACCCAGGTCCCGCGCGGCGCGTGGGTCGACTCGACCGCCGCGCTGAGGCCGCACGTCTCGGTGCCGGTGATCGCGTCCAACCGCATCAACACCCCGGAGCTGGGCGAGTCCATCGTGGCCTCCGGCACGGCCGACGCGGTGTCGATGGCCCGACCGTTCCTCGCCGATCCCGACCTGGTCGCCAAGGCGGCCTCCGGGCGGACCGACGAGATCAACGTCTGCATCGCCTGCAACCAGGCCTGCCTCGACCACGCCTTCTCCAATCGCAAGGTCTCGTGTCTGGTCAACCCGCGGGCCGGACGGGAGACCTCGCTCGTCCTCTCCCCCACGCGGGTGCGCAAGAGCGTGGCCGTAGTCGGCGCCGGCCCTGCCGGGCTCTCCGCAGCCGTCGCCGCCGCGGAGCGCGGCCTGCAGGTGACGCTGTTCGAGCAGGACGCCGAGATCGGCGGCCAGTTCCGCCTCGCCATGCAGGTGCCCGGCAAGGAGGACTTCAAGGACACCGTGCGCTACTACGCCCGCCGCCTCGAGGTGCTCGGCGTCGACGTGCGCCTGGGCACGCGTGCGGACGAGGCCGCGCTGGCGCCGTACGACGAGGTGGTCGTGGCGACCGGTGTCGAGCCGCGGATGCCGGCCATCCCCGGCATCGACCACCCCAAGGCCGTGTCGTACGCCGACGTGCTGGCCGGCCGCGTCGTGCCGGGCAGGCGCGTGGCGGTCGTCGGCGCCGGTGGCATCGGCGTGGACATGTCGGTCTTCCTCACCCACGAGGAGGAGACGCTGGAGGAGTGGAAGGCGCACTGGGGCGTCGGCGACTTCCACCTCGACCGCGCCGGACTGACCGCGGCCAAGCCGCGCACGCCCGCCCGCGAGGTGTGGCTGCTGCAGCGCAAGACCTCGCGCATCGGCAAGGGCCTGGCCAAGACCTCCGGATGGGCACACATGGCCCACCTGAAGCAGGACGGCGTGCACCAGGTCACCGGTGCGTCGTACGACCTCATCGACGACGCGGGCCTCCACATCACGGTGACCGCTGCCGACGGCAGCACCACGCAGCAGGTGCTCGACGTGGACCACGTCGTCATCTGTGCGGGCCAGGAGTCGGTCCGCGACCTGGCCGGCGAGGGCCGCACGATCATCGGTGGCGCCGACGCCGCCGCCGAGCTGGACGCCAAGCGCGCCATCCTCCAGGGCACGGAGCTCGCCGCCTCCCTCTGAGCTCTACCGGGAATTGGCGGGTTCTGGCGCGAAGCTTCACGGCAGGGGCCGGTAATTCACTGGGAACCCAGTGAATTACCGGCCCCTACGCTGGGCCACATGATCCGGGACCTGAGCGACGAGGAGGCGCGGCGGGCGCTGCCGTGCAAGTGGGGACAGGTCGACGAGGGCGTGATCCCGGCCTGGGTGGCCGAGATGGACTACGCACTCGCGTCGCCGATCGCGGCCGCGCTGCAGGGAGCGGTCGCGGCGGGTGTGACCGGCTACCCCGACTTCGCCCTCGGCGGCCCGCTCGGCGAGGCGTACGCCGGGTTCGCGATGCGCCACTTCGGCCACGGCGTCGACCCGACCTGCGTGATCCCGGTCGTGGACGTGACCGCCGGGGTGCGGCTCGCGCTCGACGCGCTGTCGGAGGACGCGCCGGTCGTGATGACGGTGCCGGGCTACCCGCCGCTGCTCGACGTCGCCGGTGTCACCGGCCGCGAGCGCGTGGACCTCGTCGTCGATCCCGACGCCGAGCGCGCGGAGTGGGACCTCGACGAGCTCGACCGGCTGCTCGCCGCCGGGGCCCGCACGGTCCTGCTGACCAATCCGCACAACCCGTGGGGCCGCGTCTTCACCAGGACCGAGCTCGAGGGCATCCGCGACGTCGTCGTGCGACGCGGCGCCCGGGTGATCGCGGACGAGATCCACGCGCCGCTGGTGCTGCCCGGGTCGCCGGCCCACGTCCCCTACCTCTCGCTGGACGGCACCGCCGATCACGCCGTGGCCCTGGTGGCGGCATCGAAGGCGTTCAACGTGGCGGGCCTGCGCTGCGCCCAGCTCCTCACCGGCGACACCGCGACCCGCGACCGGCTCCGGGGCGTGGTGCCTGCCCGCAACGACTCGTGGTCACCGCTCGGGGTCGTGGCCGCCGTGGCGGCGTACGACGACGGGGATGCGTGGCTCGCCGCGCTCGTCGCTCGGCTCGGCGACCAGCGCGACCTCCTCGGCAGGCTCCTGGCCGAGCACCTCCCGGAAGCGCGCACCCGGCCGCTCGAGGCGACGTACCTCGCCTGGGTCGACCTCCGCGCCTACGGCCACGACGACCCCGCGGCGGTGGCCCTCGAGCGTGGACGCGTCCGGCTCGCCCCCGGGCACGACTACCACCCCGGCCTCACCGGCCACGTTCGGATCAACATCGCCACCAGCCCTGAGCGACTGACTGCGATCGTCGAGCGGGTGGCGGGGGCGCTGTAACACGTTGTTCGGCGACCTGGTCGGCTGCCGGGTGCTGTAACACGTTGTTCGGCGACCTGGTCGCCAGTTTCCCGCTGTTGTACGTCGCTGCAACGGCGTAGAACAGCAGTCATCGACCGACCAGGTCGCCGAACAACGTGTTACAGCGCCCGCTCGCCGCGCCCCCGATGCCCAGCAGCCAGCTCCGCGAACCACCGATAGCTCGCCTTCGGGATCCGGGCCTGCGTCTCGTAGTCGACCCAGACCAGCCCGAACCGCTGCGAGTAGCCGTCGGCCCACTCGAAGTTGTCCAGCAGCGACCAGCAGTAGTAGCCGCGCACGTCGACGCCCCGCGCGATCGCGTCGGCGACGGCGCCCAGATGGGCAGCGTGGTAGGCGATCCGGTCCTGGTCGTCGACGACGCCGTCCTCATCGGGTCCGACGTCGTAGGAGCAGCCCGACTCGGTGATCTCGATCGGCGGCAGCACGGCGCGGTACCGCGCCCGCATCATGATCAGCAGCTCGCGCAGCGCCTCCGGCACGATCGGCCACCCGAAGTCGGTGGTCTCGTGCCCGAGGACCTCGGCGAAGTCGAAGGGCAGGTCGGCCTCCTCCTCGGCCGCGGCCCGGATCCGCATCGGGTTGTAGTAGTTGACGCCGTAGAAGTCGAGCGGCTGGCGGATGGTCGCGAGGTCGCCGTCCTGCACGAGCCCCTCGAACGAGTCCATCAGCTCGGCGATGTCCGCGGGGTAGCGGCCCATCAGCATCGGCTCGACGAACTGTCCGTTCCACAGGGCGTCGAAGAGCTTGGCCGCGCCGACGTCCGCATCACTGTCGGAGCCGGGCCAGATCGGAGCGTGGTTGTTCGCGCAGCCGATCCTCCCCGTGACGCCGGCCGCGCGCAGCGCCTCGGTGGCGCGTCCGTGGGCCAGGAGCAGGTGGTGCGTGACCGGCTGCGCGTCGAAGAGCAGGGCGCGGCCGGGCGCGAGCATGCCGATGCCGTAGCCCAGCAGCGAGGCGACGTTCGGCTCGTTCACCGGCACCCAGGCCGCGACCCGGTCACCGAGACGCGCGGCCACCGCGGCGACGTACTCCTCGAAGCGGTCGACGGTCTCGCGCGCCATCCAGCCGCCGCGGTCCTCGAGCGGCTGCGGGAGGTCCCAGTGGTAGAGCGTGGCCATCGGCGCCTGGCCGGCAGCGAGCAGCGAGTCGACCAGCCGGTCGTAGAAGTCCAGGCCCGCCGCGTTCACCGCGCCGGACCCGGTCGGCACGACCCGCGGCCACGCGATCGAGAAGCGGTACGCCGACGTGCCGAGCCCCGCCATCAGCGCGACGTCCTCGTCGACGCGGTGGTAGTGGTCGCAGGCATCCGCACCGCTCGAGCCGTCGGACACCCGCCCCGGCTCGGCGCAGAACGTGTCCCAGATCGAGGGCCCGCGGCCGTCCTCGGCCACCGCTCCCTCGACCTGGTACGCCGCCGTGCTGGTGCCGAGCGTGAAGCCGGCCGGCAGCCGCGCGGCGAGCGCGACCGGATCCGTCCCGCCCGCCACCTCGCTCACGAGGCGTCAGCCTGCCACCCGACGGCCGTGCGCCGCCACGACTTCGGCGAACCACGAGTACGACGCCTTCGGCGTACGGGCCTGCGTGGCGCGGTCGACGTGGACCAGCCCGTACGGCGTCATGAACCCGTCGTCCCACTCCCAGCAGTCGAGCAGGCTCCACACGAAGAAGCCGCGGACGTCCACCCCGAGGTCGATCGCGTCGGCGACCGCACCGAGGTGGCTCCGGAGATAGTCGATCCGCTTGGGGTCCTCGATCCGTCCCTCGGCGTCCGGCTCATAGGTGTACGACGCCCCGCACTCGGTGACGACCAGCGGCGGGAGCGCGTCCCCGAAGCGGTCGGTGGTGACGCGCATCCAGTCGGTGAGCGCCTCGGGCACGACCGCCCAGCCGCTGGCGGTGCGCTCGCGCCCGCTGATCTCGAGCAGCGCGATCGGCGCGTCGGCGCCCGGCGGCGCGGCGCCGATGCGGTGGGCGCCGTAGTAGCTGATGCCGTAGAAGTCGAGCGGCGCGCTGACGACGTCCAGGTCGCCCGGCTCGATCGCCTCCTCGATCACCGGCATCAGGTCGCTCGGGTAGCGCCCGAGGAGCATCCCCTCGAGGGCGACCCCGTTGAGGATCGCGTCGAACAGCTTCGACGCGGCGACGTCGGCATCGCGCAGGCTCGCCGGCCAGATCGGGCCGTGGCCGTTGGAGCAGCCGACGCTGGTCGCGCCGAGGTCGCGCAGCACCGAGGCCGCCCGGCCGTGGGCCGTCAGCAGGTGGTGGCCCACCGGCAGGCAGTCGAAGACCAGCTTGTGACCGGGCGCGTGCTGGCCGATCCCGTAGCCGAGGATCGCCACCGACATCGGCTCGTGGATCGGGATCCAGTGCGCCACCCGGTCGACGAGGCGCTCGCCGACCACGGCGGCGTACTCGCCGAAGCGCTCGATCGTGTCGCGGTCGGCCCAGCCGCCCCGGTCGTCGAGCGCCTGCGGCAGGTCCCAGTGGTGCAGCACGACCGTCGGCTCGATGCCGCGCTCGAGCAGCCCGTCGACGAGGCGGTCGTAGAAGTCCAGGCCGGCGGCGTTGATCGCGCCCGACCCCGTCGGCCGGACCCGCGGCCACGACACCGAGAAGCGGTACGACGGCGCGCCCAACCCGCCGAGCAGGTCGAGGTCCTCGACGTAGCGGTTCAGGTGGTCCGCGGCGACCTCGGGAGTCGAGCCGTCCAGGATGTTGCCCGGCACCTCGGCGAAGGTGTCCCAGACGTGCCTCCCCCGCTCGTCGGGCGCGGACGCGCCCTCGACGGCGGCGGCGGAAGTTGCGGTTCCGAAGCGGAACCCCGCCGGGAACCGTTCCCCCAGAGTGAACGGCTGCACCGGCACAATCTCCCACGTGAAGGTAAATATTCGCAGGGGAACCCAGCGCTTCACGGACCAAGTCCCCGGCCGTCTGAGCCGGCACGGCTTCTCGTTCGGTGATCACTATCACCCCGAGCACCTCGACTTCGGGCCGATGGTCTGCCACGACGACCACCTGCTCGGTGCCGGCCGCGGCTTCGACGAGCACCCGCACAGCGGGCTCGAGATCGTCACCTGGATCGTGTCCGGTCACGTCGCCCACCGCGACTCCGAGGGCAACGAGGTGGTGCTCGGTCCCGGCGCGTGCGGCGTGCTCTCGGCGGGGTCCGGAACCCGGCACAGCGAGCACGCGACATCCGACGGCCCCGCCCGGTTCGTGCAGGTCTGGCTGCGGCCCGACGACCCGACCCGCCCACCGTCGTATGCGACGACGGCGCCGGACCTCCACGAGGGCGCCGGGCTGGTCCCGGTCGCCGGCGGCGACGGACCGCTGCCGCTCGGCACCGCCGGAGCGTCGTACGCCGTCGCGCGGCTGGCCGCGGGCGAGTCGCCCACCCTGCCCGCGGCTCCTCGGCTGCACGTCTTCGTCGCGACCGGCGCGCTGCTGCGCTCCTCGCTCGCCGAGCCGCTGCAGGCCGGCGACGCGTTCCTGCTGGCTGACGAGCCGGAGCACGAGGTCACCGCCGGCGTGCCTAGCGAGCTGCTCGTGTGGCGGCTGCCCTGAGGGTCACGCGAGAGACCTCAGCCGTGGGCGGCGCGGAGGAAGTCGGCGAGGATCGGGCCGGCGGTCTCGGCGCCGGTGTGGCCGACGTTCACGAAGACCGCCACCGCGAGGTCGCCCTGGCCCGCCACCATCCAGGCGTGGGTCTGGGTGGTGCCGTGCCCCGCGTCGAACTCGGCCGTGCCGGTCTTGGCGATCACCGGCTTGCCGGGCAGGCCGAGCAGCCCGCGACCGGTGCCGGTGGTGACGACGCCGCGCAGCATGGTGCGCAGCTGACGGGCCTCCGACCCGGTCAGCGGCGCCACACCTGACGGGACCGACGTCTTGACGCCGTCGACCATGTGCGGGACGACGGTGTGGCCGGCCACGACCGATGCCATCTCGGTCGCGATCGCCATCGGGGAGGCGAGGATCCTGCCCTGGCCGATCATGTCCGCGGCGCCCTCGGTCTCGCTCGCGGCGGCAGGGACCTGCCCGAAGTACGCCGGGAAGCCGAGGTCGTGGTCGACGCCGAAGCCCAGGGTGGCCGCGGCCTTCGCGAGCTGGCCCTTGCGGATCTTGCCGCGCTGACCGATGAAGGCGGTGTTGCACGACTGGGCGAGCGCCTCGCGGAGCGGGATCGTCCCGATCGCCGACGGCGGGAACTCGCTGTCGTTCTTGAACTGCTTGCCGTCGACACTGGTCGTCGTGGGGCACGTCACCGACGTGTTCGGCGTGAGGCCGGCACGCAGCAGCGCCAGGCTGGTGATGATCTTGAACGTCGATCCCGGCGCGAACTCGCCGTACGTCGCGTAGTTCTGGCCGTCGGTGCCAGGCCCGTTCGCCGCCGCGAGGATCGAGCCGTCGCTCGGCCGGATGGCGACCAGCGCGCTGGCCGGACCGACCGCGGACAGCAGCGACTCGGCCTTGGTCTGAAGGCGCTCGTCGAGGGTGAGCCTGAGCGGCGAGCCCGGCTTCGCGCCGACACGGGCCAGCGTGCGGGGGGTGACGGTCGACCCGGGCGTCTCGGCTCGGACGATGCGGCCGGAGGTGCCCCGGAGGCGGTCGTCGTACCGCGCCTGCAGGCCGGACTGCCCGACCTCGTCGCCGATCCTCAGGCTCGGGTTCTTCTTCATCTGGTCGGCGGTCACCGGCCCGACCCGGCCCAGGATCGGGGCCGCGAACTCCTTGGTCGGCGCCAGCGGCAGCCGCCCCGCCATCGTCAGCAGGCCGGGCAGCGAGGAGCGACTCACCGCCGCGGGCACGTCGCCGCGCCGGAAGGTGATCGCCTCGACGAACGCCTTGTCGCCGGCGGCTCGCACCTCCTTGACGTACGCCGACGCGTCGATGCCGACCAGCTGCGCCAGCGAGCGCGCGGACGACACCGCATCGGCGAGCGAGGTCCTGCTCCGGTCGATGCCGACGTGGACCACCGGACGCAGGGTGACCAGCGTCCTGCCGCCGGCGCCGGTGATGTCGCCGCGTCGCCCCGGCACGGTGAGCGCGTTGAGCACGTCGTGCGCGCCGAGCTTGGGCTGGACGATGCTGCGCGCCCACGAGACGCTCCAGGTCGATCCGTGCTCGACGAGCTCGGCCTGGGAGTCGTAGCTCCACGGCGCATGTCCGGCGACCAGCGGCCACGACCAGTGCAGGTGGGCGATCTCCTTCGAGCCGCCGGAGCCGACCGACCCGACCGACACGGTCGGTGCGATGCCGTCCATGCCGGAGACGACCTGCGCGTACTCCTTCGCGACGGCCGTCGGCTGAATGCCGTCGAAGGAGACGCCGGCGAAGGCCGACGTCGCTCCGCCCGGGGCCGCCGCCTTCTGCAGCGCTGCTGCGAGGCTCGAGGCCAGCTGCTGAGCCGGCCCGGACCCGCCGCCACACCCCACCAGCGCCAGCGCGCACGTGACGAGCAGTGTCAGTGCCACCGAGACCCGCCGCATGCCTAGGTTCTACCAGCACCCACCGACCGCGACGG
>WQZX01000093.1 GCA_009780515.1 Nocardioidaceae bacterium
ACCGAGGACCTCGAAGTGGAAGAGCCGGCACCGACCGGCACATCAGCCACGCCCCGAGCCGGACCAACGCGATGCTCCACCGAAATCACCGATCACATATCAGCCGTGGTGGATCCGGGTTCAACGGTGTCGGTCCCGCCGGTTACCATGGGAGCAGCGAGAGGCCGCCCGCGAGGGTGGCCCGCACGGGTCACCGACCCACGTATGTGCGCGGCTGAGTGTGTGAGTCAGCCGCTTCGATCCTGGCGCCCGCCGAACGGCTTGCGACACTCATGAAAGCGATACGACCCTGACTACTGCTGACCAGACGACCGACGTCCAAGAGACCAGCAACCCGACCTTCCGCGATCTCGGCGTCCTGCCCGAGATCTGCGCGCCCCTCGAGCGGAAGGGAATCGTCCATCCGTTCGCCATCCAGGAGATGACCCTCTCGGTCGCCCTGATGGGCACCGACCTCATCGGCCAGGCCCGCACGGGCACCGGCAAGACGCTGGCCTTCGGCATCCCGGTGATCCAGCGCAGCGTCGCCCCCGGCGACGCCGACTACGCCGAGCTGCCCGCCGGCAAGCCGCAGGCGCTCATCGTCGCGCCGACCCGCGAGCTCGCGCTGCAGGTCTCCGGCGACCTCGAGCTCGCCGGCAGCGACCGCGGCATGCGCGTGCTGACCATCTACGGCGGCGTCGGCTACGAGCCCCAGATCGAGGCGCTCGAGCGCGGCGTCGACATCGTGGTCGGCACCCCCGGCCGGCTGCTCGACCTCGCCAACCGCAAGGTCCTCGACCTGTCCCACGTCCACGCCCTGGTCCTCGACGAGGCGGACGAGATGCTCGACCTGGGCTTCCTGCCCGACGTCGAGAAGCTGCTGGCCAAGACGCCGGAGACGCGGCAGACCATGCTGTTCTCGGCCACCATGCCCGCCGCGATCGTCTCGCTGGCCCGCATCCACATGCGCCACCCGATGAACATCCGCGCGGAGTCGTCGTACGAGAACGCGACGGTGCCGGCCACGGCGCAGTTCATCTACCTGGCCCACGACCTCGACAAGCCCGAGATCATCGGTCGCATCCTGCAGGCCGAGGACGTCGGCAAGGTCGTCATCTTCACCCGCACCAAGCGGCAGGCGCAGCGCGTCGCCGACGACCTCGAGGAGCGCGGCTTCAAGGCAAGCCCCCTCCACGGCGACATGGCCCAGGTGGCCCGCGAGAAGGCCCTGACGAGGTTCCGCGAGGACAAGATCCAGGTCCTGGTCGCGACCGACGTCGCCGCGCGCGGCATCGACGTCGCCGGCGTCTCCCACGTCATCAACTACACCTGCCCCGAGGACGACAAGACCTACGTCCACCGCATCGGCCGCACCGGCCGCGCGGGCGCCTCGGGCATCGCGATCACGCTGGTCGACTGGGCCGACGTGCATCGCTGGAAGATGATCAACAAGGCGCTCGACCTGCCCTTCAACGAGCCGCTGGAGACGTACTCCACCTCCGAGCACCTCTTCCACGACCAGGGCATCCCCGCCGGCACCAAGGGCCGCATCGCCCCGCCGAGGCCGCCGGAGAAGAAGGACCGCGAGCCCCGTGAGAGCGGCCAGCGCTCGTCCCAGCCGCGCAACCGCAACCGCAGCCGTCAGCGCACTCGCAACGGCCAGCCGGTCGACGGTGCCGCGGCGTCCTCGACGGAGGCCGGATCCTCCGACGGACAGCGCTCCGAGGGCTCGGGCAACCGGCGACGTCGCCGTCGTCGCTCGGGTGGCTCCGGCGGCGCGAAGCCGTCGGGTGGCAGCGAGTCCTGACACCCAGCACGTACGACGAGGGCCGCTCCCGATCGGGGGCGGCCCTCGTCGTACGTGTGCGTGCGGTCAGCGCGCGGGGCCGGACCCGTTCATCGCCAGCGACGCGACCAGCGCCGGGTGGTCGGAGACGACCGGGACGTCGTGGTGGCCGACGACGGTCGCCGAGCGCGGGAAGAACAGGTAGATGACGCCGGTGTCCTTGGCGTAGGAGAACCCCGCCGACGCCATCTTCGCCGCAGCGGTCCACGGCCCCTGGCCAGGGTGGGAGTTCATGTCGCCGCCCATCAGCACCGGGCCGTACTGCTCGAGCTGGCGTACGACGTCCAGCACCACGTCCATGCCCTGGCTGTAGCGCGCCACACGGGACTCCCCCACGCGCCCGTGCTGGGTCGGGTACTTCGCCGGGTTGGTGGGCATGTGCAGCGAGGCGACCGAGACGATGGCGCCGTCGCTGGGACGCTGCAGCAGGGTCCAGGTGATGAAGCGGTCCCACACGAACGCGTGGCCGTGCAGGAAGCCGGAGTCGTCGTTGACGACCCGCAGCCGTCCTCCGTCCAGCTTCCTCCACTCGCTGGAGCGGTAGAGGACGACGTTGTTCATGACCTGGCTGGCGGCACCACGGCTGTGGTCCGGCGTCGGGTCGCGATAGGCCGTGTAGCCGGGGGCGACGGCGTCGATGCCCGCGGTGGAGTGGCGGCCGACCTCGTTGAGGGTGATGAAGTCGGGGTGGTTGGCCTCGAGCATGTGCATCGAGGAGACCCAGCCGGCGTCACCGGTGCGGTTCGGGATGTTGGCGACCGCCGTGGTCAGATCGCCGCCGACCGCACGCCCCACCGGGTAGCTGAGCCTGCCCAGCGGACCGTCGGTCGTCAGCAGCGAGGGCCCCGCGTCGAGCTTCTGTCGCAGCCGCTTCTCCAGCTGGCCGGGCTTGAGCGCGCCCGTCGGCGTCGGGATCCCCTGCGGCGACAGCGGTGCGGCCGCCGACTCGTCCGGCACGGTGCTGGTCGTCGCGGCGGTCGGCGTCGCGTCGTGCGCGGCGGTGTTGTCGTCGCTCGACGCGGCCAGCTTCAGCACCACGAACAGCACGACCGCGATGACGCCGAACGCCCCGAGGAGGATCCACGGGTTGTGCTCGAAGTCGGCGTCGCGCTGCTTCACGCGCCAGAGCCTAGTGGCTCGCTCCCAAGCGCTCGCCGGGGTGGATCAGGCGGTGACGACCACCTTCGTGCCGAGCGGAGCGAACTTCCACAGCACGATGGCGTCCGGCTTGGCCTGGCGGACGCAGCCGTGGGACTCGGGGGTGCCGAGCTGGGCCCTGGTCTGAAGCGGCTTGCCGTCCTTGACCGGGATCGAGTGGAAGCCGATCGCCGCTCCGGTCGGGCCGCGGGTGAAGCGCACGAAGTACTGCATCGTGCCGGAGTCGTCGACGCCGATCGCGTGCCGCGACCGCGAGTAGACCTGGAAGGTGCCCGGGTGCAGGTTGTTCTCGACACTGCCCGAGACGAGGTAGGTCGTGCGGACCGTGCCGTTGTGCCGGACCAGCCAGACACGCTGCTGGCTCTGGCTGAACACGATCCGGCGACCGGAGCCCGACCCCGACGGCAGGGGTACGTCGCCGCCCCGCCGGGGCGTCGCGCGGCGTGCGGACGTGCCGGGGGCCGGCGTGGCGTTCGAGGCGTCGGGCGCCTGGTCGTGCTGCCGTTGGTGACCGGTCGGGCCGGCCTGCACGGCTGCGCGGCCGATCCGCTGGCTCACCGCGGCGAGCGCGGGTGCCTTGCCGTGCGGCAGCAGGCCGGCGCCGCCGACGACGGCGACGAGCACCACGACGGCGGCCGTCGCGGCCAGGACGATCCGGCCGTAGCGGGGCTTGACGGCGCGGTGACGTCCCGTGTGGGTCCGTGGCCGGCGCGGCTCGGGACGCAGCGCGCGCTTGCCCCCGGACATCAGCGGGCGGCCCGCTGCAGCAGGTTGGTCGCGACGTCTCGGTAGGCGGCAGCGCCCTTGCTGCGCCGGCTGGTCGCCAGGATCGAGCGGCCCGCTGCCGGTGCCTCGGCGAACTTGATCGTCTTGGGGATCGGCGGCTCCACGACCTCGAGACCGTAGGTGTCGCTGATCGTGTCGAGGACCGCCCTCGCGTGGTTGGTGCGGCCGTCGTACAGCGTCGGCAGGACGCCCCAGACCTCGAGATCGCGGTTGGTGAAGCGGCGTACGTCGTGGACGGTGTCGAGCAGCTGCCCGACGCCGCGGTGGGACAGCGTCTCGCACTGCAGCGGCACGAGCACCCCCGTCGCGGCCGTCAGCGCGGCGACGGTGAGCACGCCGAGCGAGGGCGGGCAGTCGAGGAGGACCCAGTCGTAGGACCGGTCGGAGGCGGCGAGGTCGTCGATGACGCCGCGCAGGACGTGCTCGCGGCCGGTGCGGGTCAGCAGGTCGGCCTCGGCGCGCGCGAGCTCGATCGTCGCGGGCAGGAGGTCGACGCCGTCCTCGGTCTCGATGATGACCTCGGCAACGTCGGTGCCCTTGGTGAGGACCTGGTGGACCGACAGCTCGAGGTCCTCGGGGTCGATGCCGAGCGAGAACGTCAGGCACGCCTGCGGGTCGAGGTCGATCAACAGCACCGACTGCCCCAGCTCGGCGAGCGCCGCGCCGATCGAGGCGACGGTCGTCGTCTTCGCCACGCCACCCTTCTGGTTGGCGACGGCGAGCACGGTGGAGCTGGTTCCGGACATCAGGGACATCATGCCGGACCGGACCCGGCATCGCGCGCATGACCTGCTTGACTGGCTGCATGTCGACCGCACTGATCACCGGCGCGACCGCCGGCATCGGCCACGAGTTCGCCGTACAGCTCGCAGCGCGCGGCGACGACCTCGTCCTGATCGCCCGCGACACGAGCCGGCTGGAGCAGGTCGCCGGCGAGCTGCGGTCGTCGTACGGCGTCCAGGTGGAGACCCTCTCGGCCGACCTCACCGATCCCGCGCAGCTGGACACGGTCGCCGCCCGTCTGGCGGATCCCACGCGGCCGGTCGACCTGCTGGTGAACAACGCGGGGTTCGGCCTGAAGGAGAACTTCCTCGACAACCCCGTGGACGTCGAGCAGTCCCAGCACGACGTGCTCGTGCGCGCGGTGCTGCGCCTGTCCCACGCCGCCCTCGGCGGCATGACCGAGCGTGGCCACGGCGGCGTCATCAACGTCTCCAGCGTCTCGGCCTTCCTGCCGCGCGGCACCTACAGCGCGGCGAAGGCATGGGTGAACAGCTTCAGCATCTGGGCCCACAACGAGTACGCCGGACGGGGCGTGAACGTGATGGCGCTCTGCCCCGGCTTCGTGCGGACCGAGTTCCACGAGCGCCTCGGCATCGACCGCGACGGCAGCGCGCCGAGCTTCCTGTGGCTGGAGCCGGACCGCCTGGTCCGCGACGCGCTCGCCGACTTCGACAGGGGGCGCGCGATGTCGATCCCGTCGAAGCGCTACAAGGCGATCGTCACCGGCTCCCGGCTGGTGCCGCGCTCGGTGCTGCAGCGGCTCCAGTCTCTGGGCCGCAAGTAGCCCTCACCAGGAGGGGGTCGGCCCGCCGAACGGCAGCGTGACCAGCTGCGGCCCGGTGGCGGATACGTCGCGCAGGATCCAGTCGTCGCGCAGCAGCAGCACCGCCGACGCCGGCCGCAGCACGATCCACAGCCAGCGACCCTCCGCCTCGCCGGCCAGGACCGAGCGGTCCCACTCCCCCTCGGCGCGGCTCGTCGACACCGGCCACAGCCCGACCGGGTAGGAGCCGAGCCGGACCTTCACCAGCGAGGTGCCCTCCCCGAGCTCCGCACCCGGGTCGACGCGCTCGGCCCCGACGCCGGCGCCCAGGCCGGCCACCCGCGCGCCCAGGCCGACGCCGGCCTCCTCGCTGATCACGATCACGTCGACCGGGCCGTCGAGGGCGCTGCTCCCCGAGACGCAGGTCAGTGTCGCCCGCGCCTCCGTGCCGCCGGCCACCACGGCGAAGTCGCTGACCGACCAGCCGGGCCCCAGCGGCCACGGGAGGTACGTCGGGAACGACCCCGCGCGCTCGAGGTGCCCCGCGAAGTCGTCGTACGACGCCGTGGTCGGCCGCCAGAGCGGGACGACCTCACCGTGCTCGGGGCAGGACCACGCGCCCGGGTCGAGCTCGGCGACCGGCGCGGCGCAGCGCGGGCAGCCGACCCGCACCGACTCCGACGTCATGGCCCAACGGTGGTGCGCGGGTCCGGGGACGTCAAGAGTTCCAGCGCTGCACGACCTCGGTGTCCCGCTCGAAGCCGAGGACCGACAGCGTCGCGGTGTCGAGGCGGAAGAGCCGGCCGTCGGAGGGCGGCAGACCGAGCCATCGCGCGGCCAGCACGCGCAGGCAGTGGCCGTGCGCGAAGACGAGCGTGCGGCCGGGCGTCGATCGGGCACGCTCGACGACGCGGTCCAGCCGATCGGCCACCTGGTCGGCGGTCTCGCCGCCCGGGCAGGGCGCGCTGAAGACCGACCAGCCGGGTGCCGACGCCCGGATCTGCTGGGTGGTCAGGCCCTCGTAGTCGCCGTACCTCCACTCGACGAGGTCGTCGTCCACCTCCGCTCCGGGGAAGCCGGCCAGCTCCGCCGTACGGCGGGCGCGCTCGAGCGGGCTGGTGAGCACCTGCGCGAACACCTGCCCGGCCAGCCTCGGGGCGAGCGCCCGCGCGGCGGCCTCGCCCTCGGGCAGGAGCGGTAGGTCGGTGGTCGAGGTGTGCCGGCCGTCGCGGCTCCACTCGGTCGCCCCGTGCCTGGCCAGCCAGAGCTCGCGTGTCTCGGTCGGTTCGGACTTGGTCACCGGCCCAGCGTGTCAGGATCCGTGATGTGAGTCTGCACCGGTTCCGGCTGTCGGTCGCGCTGGCCTTCGCGACGCAGGGCTTCGTGTTCATCAGCATCACCACGCGGCTGCCCGACATCAAGGACCGGTGGCACTTCTCCTCGCTCGAGGTCTCGGCGTCGCTGCTCGCCGTCGTGCTGCTCGCGGGTGCGGGCTCGGTCGCCGCGGAGACGCTCGCCGCGCGGTCCGACAGCGCGCTGATCCTGCGCATCGGACTCGCCGGCATCGGCGTCGGCATGCCACTGGTCGTCGCCGCACCCTCGATCGCGGTGTACTGGCCCGGCATCGTCGTCTACGGCCTCGCCCTCGGCGTCGTCGACGCCGCCACCAACATGCAGGCGGTGGCGCTCGAGCACCGCTACGGACGGCCGATCCTGCCGTCGTTCCACGGCGCGTGGACGTTCGGCGGGCTCGTCGGCGCCGGGCTCACCGTCCTCACGTCCTCGCTCTCGCTCCCGCTCGCGTCCACGGCGCTCATCGCGATCGTGCCGCTCGGCGCGGCCGCCGCCCGCTACCTCCCCCGCGTGCAGGCAGGTACGCCGGTCACGGCCAGCACCCCCGAAGCCGCGCCGGAGGCGGCGCTGGGCATCCCGTGGCGGCCGATCCTCCTCGTCGGCCTCGGCATGGTCGTCTTCTACATGGTCGACACCGCGTGCCAGACCTGGGGCGCGGTCTACCTCGACGACGTCTTCGGCGCGCCCGCCCGCTGGGTCGCGCTCGCCACGCTGCCCTACCTCCTCGCCAGCCTGGTGATCCGGCTCGCCGGGGACTCCGTCGTGGCGCGGTACGGCGCCGTCCCGGTGCTGCGCATCGGAGCAGTGGTCGCCTGCGCGGGCCTGGCCGTGGTCGTCTTCGCACCGACCTGGCCGGTCGCGGTGCTCGGCTTCACCGTGATCGGCCTCGGCATCTCGGTGGTCGCGCCGCTCAGCTTCTCGGCCGCGGGCCGGATCGCGACCGGCGAGGACGGCGACGCCCACCGCGAGCGGATCGACGCGGTCATCGCGCGCTTCAACCAGTTCAACTACGTCGGCGCCCTCCTCGGAGCCGTGCTGACCGGGGTGGTCGGCAGCGGCGAGCTGCGCTTCGGCTTCGTGATACCGATGGTGCTCGTCCTCGCGCTGCTGCCGCTCGCCCGGCACTTCGCGGCCGTCACCGCGGGAACCTCCCGCCCACTCGCCACGTCTGAGGAAGCATGACCGTCTCGCTCCGCCGCACCACCGCCCCGGCCGCAACGCTGGTCGTCGCCGGCCTGCTCGCCACCCTCGCGGGATGCGGCAGCGGCGGCGACCGGGCGACCGACCGGACACCCGCGAGCGCGCCGACGACGGCGGCCTCCAGCCCCAGTGCCTCCACCGGCGCCTACCCGACCTTCGCCCCGGCCGACTACACCTACCGGCTGCGGGTCGTCTGCTACTGCCCGACCTCGGGCCCGGTCGACGTCAAGGTGAGCAACGGCCAGGTCGCCTCCGCCACCCTCGCGAGCGGTCCCCGGCAGGGCGCGGCCGCTCCGTCGTACGCCCAGAAGACGATCAACGACATCATCGCGATCGCGAACGACCCGAGGTCCGGCCACGTGAAGGTGGTCTGGCCCAAGGGCAGCGACACGCCCCAGCGGGTGACGGTGAGCTCGATCGGCCGCACCACCGACGCGCAGATCAGCTACGTGATCGGCGACGTCCGGGCCGGCTGACAACACGGTCACACCCGGCACCGGGACGGGCCGGTTCCTCCACCCGCCGCCTCAGCGCGGAACGAGCGCCCAGTAGTCGAGGTCGAGCAGCACGCCGGCGGCGTACTTGCCGTCGTCGCCCTCGAGCGTCATCGACTCGTCGCGACCCTTGGTGGCGACCAGGCGCAGCCGGAGCGCGCCGACGGAGTCGGAGATCTCGGCCTTGTCGAGCACCTCGGACCAGGCGTAGACGGTGTCGCCGGCGAAGGCCGGCGCGGTGTGCGAGCCCCCGTTGATCGCCGAGATCAGCTGGGCGTTGGCCAGGCCGTTGAAGGACAGCGCGCGGGCCATCGAGATCACGTGGCCGCCGTACACGAGGCGGCTGCCGTCGGGGCGCGCCTCGGTGTTGAAGTGGACCTTCGCGGTGTTCTGCCACAGGCGGGTGGCCATCATGTGCTCGGCGTCGGAGAGCGTGACGCCGTCGACGTGGTCGATCCGCTCGCCGACCGCGTAGTCGTCGTACCGGTGCGGCTCGCCCGCCGCCACGAAGTCGTACGACGAGAAGTCCAGCCCGTCCGGGACGACCAGGTCACCCGGCTCCAGCGCCTTCTTCAGGTCCGGCAGCACGGTCTCCGGCGCGGGAGCGTCCGTGGAGCGCTTGTGGACCATCACCCAGCGGCACCAGTCGAGGGCGACCTCGCCGTGCTGGTCGGTGGCGGTCGAGCGGACGTAGACGACGCCGGACTTCCCGTTGGAGTTCTGCTTGAGGCCGATCACCTCGGACTTGGTCGAGAGCGTGTCGCCGGGGAGAACGGGCCGGTGGAAGCGCAGCTCGGCGTACCCGAGGTTGGCGACGGCGTTGAGCGAGATGTCCGGCACGGTCTTGCCGAAGGCGATGTGGAAGGCGATCAGCTCCTCGACCGGGTGCGGGTCGAGCCCCACCGATGCCGCGAAGGCCGCGGAGGACGGCACCGCGAAGCGGGTCGGGTAGAGCGCGCCGTACAGCGCGCGGTCACCCTCGGTGACGGTGCGCGGCGTCGCGTGCTCGATCACCTGGCCGACGGTGAAGTCCTCGAAGAAGTTGCCGGGGTTGGTCTTGCTCGCCGTCTCGCTCACGAGCGGCCATTCTGCCGCCCCGAAGGCCCGCCGGTAGAGTCGGGTCGGTTCACAACACGATGCAGCAGGCGAAAGGGAGCCGATGCCGACTCTGTGCCAGACCGAGGGCCTCAACGAGGACCAGACCGAGATCCTGAAGGCCGTTCGCCAGTTCGTGAACGAGCAGATCATCCCGGTCGCCCAGGACCTCGAGCACGCCGACGAGTACCCCCAGGACATCATCGACGGCCTCAAGGAGCTCGGTGTCTTCGGTCTGACGATCCCCGAGGAGTTCGGCGGGCTCGGCGAGTCGCTGCTGACCTACGCGCTGGTCGTCGAGGAGATCGCCCGCGGCTGGATGAGCGTGTCGGGTGTCATCAACACGCACTTCATCGCGGCGTACCTCCTGATGCAGCACGGCACCCAGGAGCAGAAGGAGAAGTACCTCCCCCGCATGGCCACCGGCGAGGTCCGCGGCGCGTTCTCGATGTCCGAGCCGGGCCTCGGCTCCGACGTCTCGGCGGTCTCCACCAAGGCGACCAGGCTGGACGACGGCTCCTACTCGATCACCGGCCAGAAGATGTGGCTGACCAACGGCGCCACGTCCACGCTGGTGATGCTGCTGACCAAGACCGACGAGGGCGCGGACTCGGTCTACAAGAACATGACCACGTTCATCGTCGAGAAGGAGGCCGGGTTCGGCGAGACCGCCCAGGGCGTCATCGTCCCCGGCAAGATCGACAAGATGGGCTACAAGGGCGTCGAGACGACCGAGCTCGTCCTCGAGGACCACAAGATCGCCGCCGACCAGATCCTCGGCGGCGACCCGGGCAAGGGCTTCTTCCAGATGATGGACGGCGTCGAGGTCGGTCGCGTCAACGTCGCGGCCCGCGCGTGCGGCCTGGCCTGGCGGGGCTTCGAGCTGGGCATCGCCTACGCCCAGCAGCGCAAGACCTTCGGCAAGGTCATCGCCGACCACCAGGCGATCCTGTTCCGCCTCGCCGAGATGGCGACCAAGGTCGAGACCATCCACACGATGATGGTCCGCGCGGCCCGTCTGAAGGACACCGGCAAGCGCATGGACGTCGAGGCCGGCATGGCCAAGATGCTCGCCTCCGAGTACGCCAACGAGGTCGTCGAGGACTCCTTCCGGATCCACGGCGGCTACGGCTACTCCAAGGAGTACGAGATCGAGCGCCTCATGCGCGAGGTCAAGTTCATGCTGATCGGCGAGGGCACGTCCGACATCCAGAAGATGATCATCGGCCGCAGCCTGCTCAAGGACTACAAGCTCAAGTCTTGACGGGCCGAGCGGGCCCAGCAGCGAAGGAGGCTGGATGGTACGCCGTGTGGTGCTGCACGTCGGCACCATGAAGTCGGGCACCAGCTTCCTGCAGACCCTGCTCTTCGAGCAGAAGGCGCATCTCGCGGAGGCAGGCGTCCTCGTGCCCGGAGCGGCATGGGGTGCGCAGGCCTCCGCGGTGCGCGCGATCCTCGGACCGCCGCGCGGTCGCGGAGCCTGGGACTCGCTCACCGAGGAGATCGCCGAGCACCACGGCGACGCGGTGGTCTCGATGGAGTTCCTCGGACCGATCAACGACAAGGCCGCCGACCGCGTGCTGTCCTCGTTCAAGGGCATGGAGGTCCAGGTCGTCGTCACGGCCCGCGACCTCAACCGGACCCTGGTCTCGATGTGGCAGGAGACCATCCAGAACGGCCGCAGCTGGACCTGGGAGGAGTACCTCGCGGGTGCCCGCGAGACCGCACCGGGCGGCCGCCGCGGCAGCCAGGACAAGGTGACCGCCGGCGGCACGTTCTGGCGCCAGCAGCACCTCGCCCGGATCCTCGGCGACTGGGCCGGGCGGGTCGGCGCCGGGAACGTCACGCTCGTGACGGTCCCCCGCCCCGGCGCGGCCCCCTCCACGCTGACCGACCGCTTCGCCCGCGCCACCGGGCTGCCGCTGGACCCCCATCTCCCGGTCGCGCGCGCCAACGAGTCGCTCGGCCTCGCCTCGACGCTGGTCCTGCGCGACCTCAACGCCGGGCTCGCCGAGCGCGGGTTCGACGGCGGCGACGGCCAGGGCCTGCGCAAGCGGATGATCGCCAAGAGGTCCCTCGCCGCTCTCGCCGCCGACGAGCCCCGCCTCGGTCTCCCGGTCGAGGAGTGGGTACGCCGCCAGACCGATGCCACGATCAACCGCATCGTCGCCCT
>WQZX01000094.1 GCA_009780515.1 Nocardioidaceae bacterium
GCGTCGCCCGGCCTGACGGTGCCGGCGGGCAGGGTGCCGGTCACGACCGTCCCGGCGCCGCGGACGTGGAAGCGCCGGTCGACCCAGAGGCGTACGTCGGCAGCCGGGTCGGGCGTCGGCGCCGCCGCCAGGACGCGCGCGAGCACGGCGCGGAGGTCGTCGAGCCCGGCGCCGGTCTGTGCGCTGACAGGGACGACCGGAGCGTCCGCGAGGCCGGTTCTGGCGAGCTCGGCGCGGGTGCGGGCGATGGCCGCCGCGGGGTCGGCGAGATCGCTTCGCGAGACCGCGACCAGGCCGTGGCTCACGCCGAGCGCGTCGAGGATCGCCAGGTGCTCGGCGGTCTGCGGCATCCAGGGATCGTCGGCCGCGACGACCAGCATCGCCACCATGACCGGCCCGACCCCCGACAGCGCGGTCGCGAGGAACCGCTCGTGCCCGGGCACGTCGACGAACGCCACCTCGCCGTCGCCGACCCGGTCATCGAGCTCGTCGAGACGCGTCCACGCGTAGCCGAGCTCGATCGTCAGCCCGCGACGGCGCTCCTCGGCGAGCCGGTCCGGGTCCGACCCGGTCAGTGCGCGGACGAGCGTGGACTTGCCGTGGTCGACGTGCCCCGCGGTGGCCACCACGTGCACGGTCAGCCCTCCGGGGCGTCGAGGTGTGCGCGCACCGCGGCGGCGAGCTCGCCGTCCTGCTCGGGCGGGACGGCGAGGAGGTCGAGCAGCAGGCGGCCGTCGTGGATGCGGCCGACGACCGGGCGCTCGCTCGCGCGGAGCGGTGATGCCAGCTGCTCGGGCAGCGCGACCGCCGCGCTCGGCAGGTCGACTCCGGGTGCGCCGCCGCCGCCGATCCTCCCCGTCGACGGTACGGCGAGAGCCGGTGGGCCGATCTCGTCGGCGATCGCCCGGGCGCGCTCGAGCAGCGTCGCGGGATCGGTCGCGAGGGCCTGGTGGACCGGTGGCGGGGGACCGACGAGCGTCGCCTCCAGCGCCGCGAGGGTGAGCTTGTCGACGCGGAGGGCGCGCGCCAGCGGGTCGCGGCGGAGCCGCTCGACGAGCGTCGCCTCGCCGAGCAGCAGGCCGCACTGCGGGCCGCCGAGCAGCTTGTCCCCGGAGGCCGTGACGAGGGATGCGCCCGCTCGCAGGGCGGTCGTTGCATCGGGCTCGTCGGGCAGGCGCGGATGCGGCTGCAGCAGACCCGACCCGATGTCGGCGACGACCGGACGGCCGAGCTGCGTCAGTGCCGTGACCGAGACCGAGGAGGTGAAGCCCTGGACCCGGAAGTTCGACGGGTGCACCTTCAGCACGAAGGCCACCGAGTGGTCGACCGCGCGCTCGTAGTCGGCGAGCCGGACCCGGTTGGTGGTGCCGACCTCGCGCAGCTCCGCGCCGACCGACTCCAGCAGCTCGGGGATCCGGAACCCGTCGCCGATCTCGACCAGCTCGCCCCTGGCGACCACGATCCGCCGGCCGCGGGCGAGGACCGACGCCGCGAGCGCGAGGGCCGCGGCTCCGTTGTTGACGACGTGCGCGCCGCCCGCGTCCGGCACCCGCGCGGCCAGCGCCGCCAGCGCGGCCGCCCCTCGGCGCCCCCGGCGGCCGGTGGCCAGGTCGAGCTCGACGTCGGTCGGGCCAGCGGCCCGTCGTACGGCCTCGACGGCGGTGGGGGACAGCGGCGCCCGGCCGAGGTTGGTGTGGACCACGACGCCGGTCGCGTTGACGACCGCGCGCAGCGTGGTCGGCAGGATGGGGAGGGCCGCGACCACCGCGGCGACCACGTCCTCGGGCGCGACCTCGCCGCGCCGGCAGGCATCGAGGGTCGCGGCGACCACGGCCTTCGCCACGTCGCGATCGAGGCCCTGCGACGCGGTGACGACGGCGGGGTCGGCCAGGACCGCGTCGGTGCGCGGGGTACGACGCCGCGGGTCCTGCACCGGCCCTCCTCGGTCGGCTGGGAGATGGTGGCGGAGGCGGACGGGAATCGAACCCGCCTGACCGGGATGCCCGGCCACAACGGTTTTGAGGACCGCGCCCGTCACCAGACGAGGAACGCCTCCGGGGTCAGCCTAGGGGGCGGGGTGGCGGTGCTGTAACACGCTGTTCGCTGGTGTGGTCGGCCGTCTGCTGCTGTAACACGCTGTTCGCTGGTCTGGTCGGTGGTCTGCTGCTGTAGAAGGTCGTTGCGGCGGCGTACTACAGCCGTGGACGACGTGTTACAGCCCGCGCCGGCCGGATGCGTGTCGCACCCTTCCGCGACCTTGTGGTGATGGCTACGGTGGGGCCATGGCCCTCAGCCCCCTTGAATGGCCGGTTCTGCGGCAGCTCCGCGGACCCGATCGGCTGGGGCGCGGCAAGGCCTCGATGTCGCACCGCAGCGAGACGCTCGAGCCGCGGACGGTCGAGGCGGACAAGGTCGTCGACTCGGTCTGCCCGTTCTGCGCGGTCGGCTGCGCACAGCGGGTGTTCGTCAAGGACGGCAAGATCACCCAGATCGAGGGCAACCCGGCCAGCCCGGTCTCGCGCGGTCGGCTGTGCCCCAAGGGCAGCGCCAGCAAGCAGCTGGTCACGAGTCCGACCCGGGTGACGAAGGTCCGCTACCGGCGACCGCACGGCACCGAGTGGGAGGACCTCGACCTCGACACCGCGATGGACATGATCGCGGACCGGGTCGTCAAGACGCGCAAGCAGTTCTGGGAGTGGGAGGCGGACGGCAAGCGCACCCGCCGCACCCTCGGCATCGCCAGCCTCGGAGGAGCGACCCTCGACAACGAGGAGAACTACCTCATGAAGAAGCTCTACACGGCGATGGGCGCGATCCAGATCGAGAACCAGGCCCGTATTTGACACTCCTCCACGGTTCCCGGTCTGGGGACCTCGTTCGGCCGCGGTGGGGCCACCACCAACCTGCAGGATCTCCAGAACGCTGACTGCATCCTGATCGAGGGCTCGAACATGGCCGAGGCCCACCCGGTGGGCTTCCAGTGGGTCATGGAGGCGAAGCGGCGCGGCGCCACGATCATCCACGTCGACCCGCGCTTCACCCGGACCTCGGCGGTCGCCGACGTGCACGTGCCGATCCGTGCGGGCTCCGACATCGCGTTCCTCGGCGGTCTGGTCAACCACGTGCTGACCACCGAGTCCTACTTCCGCGACTACGTCGTCGCCTACACCAACGCCGCCAACATCGTCGACGAGGGCTTCGAGGACACCGAGGATCTCGACGGCCTCTTCTCCGGCTTCGACGCCGAGCAGGCCCACTACGACCCGGTCTCCTGGCGCTACCAGGCGCCCGACGACCGCAGCCCCGACGAGGAGAAGCGGCTGCAGCAGATCCGCGAGGACGAGAGCGGGGGCGGCGGGCAGAAGGAGTCGCACGTCGCCGCCCAGTCCGAGAGCCACGGGTCGGGCGGGGCCGCCGTACCGTGGAAGGGCAAGCGGGACGAGACCCTCCAGGACCCCCGCTGCGTCTTCCAGATCCTCAAGCGCCACTTCGCCCGCTACACGCCCGAGATGGTGCAGGAGGTCTGCGGCATCGCGCCGGCCGACTTCGCCGAGGTGGCCGACGCGCTGGTGCGCAACAGCGGCCGCGAGCGCACCAGCGCCCTCGCGTACGCCGTCGGCTGGACCCACCACAGCACCGGCGCCCAGACGATCCGGACCGGCTCGATCCTGCAGCTGCTGCTCGGCAACATCGGCCGGCCCGGCGGCGGCATCATCGCGCTGCGCGGCCACGCCAGCATCCAGGGCTCGACCGACATCCCGACCCTGTTCAACATCCTCCCGGGCTACCTGCCGATGCCCCACGCCAACCAGCACCAGAGCCTCGACGAGTGGGTGCGCGACGACGAGGGCAAGGCCGGCTTCTGGGGCAACATCCGCTCCTACGCCGTCAGCCTGCTCAAGTCCTACTGGGGCGACGCGGCGACCGCCGACAACGACTTCTGCTTCGACTACCTGCCGCGGCTGACCGGCGACCACTCGACGTACAACACGGTGAAGTCGCAGATCGAGGGCGGCTGCAAGGGCTACTTCCTGGTGGGGGAGAACCCCGCGGTCGGGTCGGCCAACGGCAAGATGCAGCGGCTCGGCATGGCCAACCTCGACTGGCTGGTCGTGCGCGACCTGCAGATGATCGAGTCGGCGACGTTCTGGAAGGACGGCCCCGAGATCGAGACCGGCGAGCTCGTCACGGAGGACATCGGCACCGAGATCTTCTTCCTGCCGGCGGCTTCCCACGTCGAGAAGGCGGGCTCGTTCACCCAGACGCAGCGGATGCTGCAGTGGCGCGACAAGGCGGTCGAGCCGCCGGGCGACGCGCGCAGCGAGCTGGACTTCTACTTCGACCTCGGCGTCCGCATCCGCGAGAGGCTCGCGGGCTCCACCGACGAGATGGACCGCCCGCTGCTCGACCTGGCCTGGGACTACCCGACCGACGAGAAGGGCGAGGTCGACGGTCAGGCCGTCCTGCGCGAGATCAACGGCACCGGTCCCGACGGGGCCGCGCTTTCGGCGTACACCGAGCTGAAGCCGGACGGCTCGACCGCCTGCGGCTGCTGGATCTACTGCGGGGTGTACGCCGACGAGGTCAACCAGGCACGTCGCCGCAAGCCCGCGTGGGAGCAGGACGAGGTCGCCGCCGAGTGGGGCTGGGCGTGGCCCGCCAACCGCCGCATCCTCTACAACCGGGCCTCCGCCGCACCCGACGGCTCGCCGTGGAGCGAGCGCAAGAAGTACGTCTGGTGGGACGCCGAGAAGGGCCGGTGGGTCGGTCGCGACGTGCCGGACTTCGTGCCCGACCGCGCACCCGACCACGTGCCCGAGGAGGGCGCGACCGGCCCCGACGCGATCGGCGGCCAGGACCCGTTCGTCATGCAGACCGACGGCAAGGGCTGGCTGTTCGCGCCGGTCGGGCTGGCCGACGGGCCGATGCCGAGCCACTACGAGCCGCCGGAGTCGCCGGTCCGCAACCCGCTGTACGGCCAGCAGAACAACCCGACGCGGCGCAAGTACGCCCACCCGGCCAACCCGATCAACCCGAGCTGGAGCGAGGTGTTCCCCTACGTCTTCACCAGCTACCGCCTCACCGAGCACCACACCGCGGGCGGCATGAGCCGCACCCTTCCCTACCTGACCGAGTTGCAGCCCGAGCCGTTCTGCGAGATCTCGCCACGGCTGGCGGCCGAGCGCGGTCTGGAGCACGGCGGCTGGGCCACGATCGTGACGGCCCGCACCGCCATCGAGGCGCGGGTGCTCGTGACCGACCGGGTGCGCTCGCTGCGGCTGGGCGACACCTTCGTCGAGCAGATCGGCCTGCCCTACCACTGGGGACGCAACGGCATCAGCCAGGGCGACTCCGCCAACGACCTGGTCAACATCACCATGGACCCGAACGTCTACATCCAGGACAAGGTCGGGACCTGCGACATCCGGCCCGGCCGGCGGCCGCGCGGCCCAGCGCTGCTGGCGTTCGTGGACGGCTACCGTCGCAGGGCAGGAGTGGACCCGGACGACCCGACCGACGGAGGCGCCGACCGATGACGAACTCGCTGTGGGGCCGTCTCGACGACCCGGCCGGCAACGCCGGCCACACCGACCACCCGCCGCGGATGGGCTTCTTCACCGACACCTCGGTCTGCATCGGCTGCAAGGCCTGCGAGGTCGCGTGCAAGGAGTGGAACGAGGTCCCCGAGGACGGCTACCTCCTGACCGGGATGTCCTACGACAACACCCAGCAGCTCGGCGCCAGCACCTGGCGGCACGTCGCCTTCGTGGAGAAGCCGGCCGAAACCGTCGAGACCGTCGACCTCGGCATGCCCGAGGTCGGGCTGCCCGGCGCCTCGGGCGACGCCGGCGTCAAGTGGCTGATGTCCTCCGACGTCTGCAAGCACTGCACCCACGCCGCGTGCCTCGACGTCTGCCCGACCGGTGCGCTGTTCCGGACCGAGTTCGGCACGGTCGTCGTCCAGCCCGATGTCTGCAACGGCTGCGGCTACTGCGTGCCGGCGTGCCCGTACGGCGTCATCGACATCCGCCCCGAGGACGGCCGGGCGTTCAAGTGCACGCTCTGCTACGACCGGCTCAAGGAGGGGCAGAAGCCGGCGTGCGCGCAGGCGTGCCCGACCGAGTCGATCCAGTTCGGCGAGGTCGACGAGCTGCGCGAGCGGGCCGCCGCCCGGGTCGAGGAGCTGCACGCGCGCGGCGTCGACGTCGCGCGCCTGTACGGCGCCGACCCCGAGGACGGCGTCGGGGGAGACGGAGCGTTCTTCCTGCTGCTCGACGAGCCCGAGGTCTACGGCCTCCCGCCCGACCCCGTGGTCACCACCCGCGACCTGGGCTCGATCTGGAAGCACGTCGGCGGCGCCGCGGCCGCCATCGTGGGTCTGGGCGTCGCATCGTTCATGGGACGGAGGCGCTGATGGCCCGCGGCGAGCGGCCGATGGTCCCGGACGTCGAGTTCGAGTCCTACTACGGCCGTCCGATCCTCAAGGAGCCGACCTGGAAGACGCCCGACGTCCCGCTCTACCTCTTCCTCGGCGGCATGGCCGGCTGCTCGGCCGTCCTCGCCGAGGGTGCGGCACTGACCGGGCGTCCCGAGCTGGAGCGGGTCGCGCGCATGGCCGCGGCCGGCGGCGCGGCCGCCGGGACGGTCGCGCTGGTGCACGACCTCGGCCGTCCGGAGCGGTTCCTCAACATGCTGCGCGTCATCAAGCCGACGTCTCCGCTCTCGGTCGGCTCCTACATCCTGGCGCCCTTCAGCGCGCTGTCCGGCGCCGCCGCGGCGTCGAACGTCACCGGGCTGCTGCCGCGGCTCGGCCGTCTCGCCGGTCTCGGGGCGGCTGCCTTCGGTCCGCCGCTGGCCACCTACACGGCCGCGCTGTTCGCCAACACCGCCGTGCCCGCCTGGCACGAGGCGCACCGCGAGCTGCCGTTCGTCTTCGGCGGCTCGGGCGCGCAGGCCGCGGGCGGCCTCGCGATGCTGCTCGTCCCGCTCGACCAGGCAGGTCCTGCCCGCCGGATGGCGCTGGCCGGCGCGGTCGTCGAGATCGTCGCGGCCGAGTCGATCGTGCTCCGCCGCGGTCTCGTGGCCGAGCCCTACCGCAAGGGTCTCCCCGGCCGGCTGATGCGCATCGCGCGGGCGGCGACGGCGGTGGCCTCCGCGGCCACGGTCGTCGGTGGGCGCCGGTCGCGGATCGTCGCGGCAGCCGCCGGTGCGACGTACGTCGCCGCGTCGGTGGTCACGCGCTTCGGGGTCTTCGAGGCGGGGATGGACTCCGCCCGCGACCCGAAGTACACCGTCGTCCCGCAGCGCGAGCGGCTCGCCGCCCGGTCGGAGAGCAGCACCCCGCAGCGCTGACGGTGTGGTGGGATCCGGCCCTTCGGGTACGTATCGCAGGTGACCGCATCGACGCCTGCCCGCCGCGCGGGCTACGTGGCCGCGTGCGTGACCGGGCTGCTGGGCCTGGCGCCGTACGTCGTGCTCAGCACGGCGTTCGTGCCGCTCCAGCAGGCCGTCACCGGGTCGCTCGGCACCGGTCGGCTGGGTTTCACCCTGGCCGGAGGCCTCTCGGCCGGGGCGTACGCCGTGGGGGCGGTCGTCGCCGCGCAGGTCTCGCTCCGGCGCGACCGGCGCACGATGTTCCTGGTCTGCGAGGCGGCCTTCGTGATCGCGACCGTGGCGATGGCGCTGTCGCCCGACGTGTGGGTCTTCGCGGGCACGCGGGTGCTCCAAGGTCTGGCCGCCGGCGGGATGCTGATCGCCGCGCTGCCGCCGCTGATCACCGGGTTCGGCGCGGCACGCGTGCCGCTGAGCGCGGCGATCGTCGACATCGGCATCTTCGGCTCGAGCACGCTCGGACCGCTGATCGGGACGTGGGTGGCCGGCGGCGACGGCTGGCGCCTGATGCTGGGCGCCGCCGCGGCGATCGGGGCCGTCGGCTGGGTGGTCGCGCTGACGTCGTACGAGAGTGCGGAGCCGGCCGATCCCGACCGCAAGCTCGACCTGGTGGCGATCGTCCTGGTCGTCCTGGTCGCCGCCGCCATCTTCACCGGCACCTCGCTGGGCACACCGGTCGCGACGTCGGTGCTCCTCGCCGTCGGGCTGCTCGCGTTCGCCGCGCTGCTGCTCGTTGAGCGTCAGCGCGACGAGCCGCTGATCCCGCTGCGCGCCCTGAGCACCCAGCTGCCCGTGACCGGCATCCTCGCCGCAGCGCTCGGTGGCGCGGTCTTCGTCGCCGTCGTCGAGGTCGGGGAGTCCACCGGCTCGGTGGCGTGGATGTGGCCGATGCCGCTCGGCGCGCTGCTCGGCGCGATCGCTCTCTGGCGACTCCTCGTGACGCGGTGGATGCCGGTGCTCGTCGACATCGGCATGTGCGCGCTCGCGGCCGGCGCGCTGCTCCTGGCCGTGCCCGCGCGACCGCTCGGCGCGCTGCTGCTCGGCTTCGGCGCCGCTGCGACCGTCACCCCGGGTCTCTTCCTGACCGGCCTCGGGCTGCCGTCGGACCGGCTCGGCCGGGCGTTCGCCCTCGTGCAGCTGCTGCGTGCGGTCGCGACGTACGCCGTCGCGCCGGTCGTCGTGGCCGCCACGACGCAGGCGCCCGACCACGCCTTCGTGGCGATGGCGGCCGTGGCGCTGGCCGGTCTGCTGCTGCTCCTGCTCATCCCGATGCTGTCGGGTGCGCGACTGCGGGTGCCCGACGTGGAGGCATGGCTGGACGGCGACAAGGGCATGCCCTCGCCGGCGACCGCCACCCATCTGCGACCCTCGGTGGAGGATGACGAGGCGGAGCCGCTGATGCCCCAGGGCTGGCGCGAGAGGATGCGACGATGAGACTCACCCAGTACGCCGCCGGTGGCGGCTGTGCGTGCAAGGTGCCGCCCGGCGAGCTCGAGCGGGTGCTCGGCACCGTGGCGCCGGCGACGGGTGAGGACCTGCTGGTGGGCGTCGAGAACGGCGACGACGCTGCCGTCGTACGGCTCGACGGGGAGCGCGCGGTCGTGATGACGGCCGACTTCTTCACGCCGGTGGTGGACAGCGCCTACGACTGGGGACGGATCGCCGCGGTCAACGCTCTCAGCGACGTGTACGCGATGGGCGGTGAGCCGCTCGTCGCCGTGAACCTGCTGGCGTGGCCGCGCGACAAGGTGCCGTTCGAGCTGGCGGCCGAGGTGCTGCGCGGCGGCGCCGACGTCGCGAGGCTGGCCGGCTGCCACCTTGCCGGCGGCCACAGCATCGACGACCCGGAGCCTAAGTACGGCCTGGCCGTCACCGGCACCGCCGACCCGGCGCGGCTGCTGCGCAACGACGCCGGGCGGGCCGGCGTACCGCTGACGCTGACGAAGCCGCTCGGCCTCGGTGTGCTCAACAACCGGCACAAGACGACCGGCGAGGTCTTCGACGACGCCGTCGAGGTGATGACCACCCTCAACGGGCCGGCGTCGCGCGCGGCGCTGGACGCGGGCGCGGTCTGCGCGACCGACGTGACCGGGTTCGGGCTGCTCGGGCATCTCTACAAGCTCGTCCGCGCGAGCGGGGTGGGCGCGGTCGTCGACGCATCGGCCGTGCCCTACCTCGAGGCCGCCCGCGCGTCGTACGACGCCGGCTACGTGCCCGGCGGCAGCCGGCGCAACCTGGACTGGGTGCGGTCGCACGTCGCATCCTCGGTGTCCGAGGACGAGCTCGTGCTCCTGGCCGACGCGCAGACGTCGGGCGGGCTGCTGGTAGCTGGGGAGGTGCCCGGCTACCCGGTCATCGGTGAGCTCGTGCCCGCGGGCGAGGCGGCGATCACGGTCCGATGAGCACGGTCGGCACCACCGCAGGACGCCGTACCGGCGTGATCGGTGTGCTGGTGCTCGTCGTCGTGCTCGTCGTGGGCCTCCTGTGGGCCAAGTGGCTGCCCTACGCCGACAAGACCGGTGTCCTCGCGCATGCCCGCGCGTGGTCGGGCTCGTCGGTCTTCGACGCGGCGGGGTCCTCGCCGTCGTTCGCCCGCGCCTGGGACTTCACGGTCGGCTACGTCGACGCGATCTGGCGGGCGCTCGTCGTCGCGCTGCTCGTCGGCGCGGCGATCTCGCTGGTCCCGTCGACGTGGCTGCTGCGCGCCGTGGGCCGGGGCGGCGTGCTGCGCCCGGGCGTGGTCGGCGCGGCGGCGTCGCTGCCGAGCATGATGTGCACCTGCTGCACCGCGCCCGTCGCCGTCAGCCTGCGCCGCAGCGGCCTGCCCCTGTCGCCGACGGTGGCCTACTGGCTGGGCAACCCGATGCTCAACCCGGCGGTCCTGGTGTTCCTCGTGCTGGTCCTGCCCTGGCAGTACGCCGCGGTGCGGCTCGTCGTCGGGCTGGCGGTCGTGCTCGTGGCCGCCGTACTCGTCGGGCGCGTGCCGCAGCCGGACGCCGCTCCGGTGGAGCCCGTGTCGAGCCCGACGGCACGACAGCTGCCCGGCCGATTCCTGCGCCGGCTCGCGCTGCTGACCCTGGTGCTGGTCCCGGAGTACCTGCTGGTCGTCTTCGTCGTCGGCCTGCTCAGCGGCTGGGCCGCCGACTTCTCCGGCATCGCTCAGGGCGGGATCCTCGCGGTGCTCCTGCTCGTCCTGGTCGGCACCCTCCTCGTCGTACCCACCGGTGGTGAGATCCCCGTCGTGGTGGCGCTCCTCGCTGCGGGTGTCGGCGCGGGCCCCGCCGGCGCCCTCCTCCTCACGCTCCCCGCCATCAGCCTGCCCTCCGCCGTCATGGTCGCCCGAGCGCTCTCCTGGCGGGCCGTCGGTGTCGTGGCCGCCGTCGTAGCGGCCGGCGGACTCGTCGGCGCCGCCGCGCTTGCTGTCGTCGGGTGAGGAGTCCGAGCCCCGAGGCGAGGGCGTCTCGAGACCAACACTCGATGGGTTCTTCTCACCCGCCGCGGGGATCCAGACTGACAGCAGCGACGGGGACGGGCGGCCTCCGGTTCCGCGCCGCCGCCGGCCGGCGGGTGGTCGGGTCCTGACCCAGGGTGGTCGAGCTTGTCGAGACCTCTGGCGGTCGGGTTCTTCTCGCCCGCCGCGGGGCTCCAGACCGACAGCAGCGACGGGAGAAGGCGGTCTCCGGTCGGGCGCCGTCGCCGGCCCGAGAATTTCTGCGAGAAACGCCGTCCCACCTGCAGAAAGGGGGCCCACATTGGTTCCCATCTGGTTCGAACAGGCGTATGATTAAGGTACGTCGAACAGGTAGAACCCGGGAGCCTCCCATGGTCGCAGAGCCGGTGCACCACCACCCACTGCTCGACTGCGCCGAGCACCTCGAGGCCGAGCTTGCTGCTGTCGCCGACGTGCCCGCGGTCTACCTGACCGCGGCCGAGAAGGCTGTGGCTCTGCGTGCGTTCGCGCGGGTCGAAGCGGAGCTGACCGAGCTGCGGCTGCGGGTCCTCGCCTGCGCC
>WQZX01000095.1 GCA_009780515.1 Nocardioidaceae bacterium
CTATCAGACCAGGCCCGGGATTCAGCGTGAATCCCGGGCTTGAAAGCATTTGAGAATTGATCGCTCCACCACAAGCCCTCCTTTCGGGAGGGAAGTCGCGACGCCGGCCGCCCTTCGCTCGGGCGCGGGGGAGTCGTCGCCGAGATTGGCGTATGACGACGCCACCCAGCACCCTCGAACAAGCACCGCTGACTCACCGCTGACACCGGCCCGCGTGGCGCGCACCGCCCTCGATGCCGAGCGCATCGCAGCCGCCGTCGACGCCGAATTGGCCGCCTCCACCCGGGAGACCTACGCCTGCGGTTGGCGGCAGTGGGAACGCTGGTGCCACGGGGGCGGCATCAACGCGCTGCCGGCGCCGCCCGAGGCGATCGCCGCGTTCCTCACCGAGCGCGCCGAGGCAGGTGTCCACTTCACGACTCCGGACTGCTACTGCTCCGGGGTCCTCGGTGGGATGCCGAGCGGGCCGATGCGCGATAAGATGAGCTTATGACCCTTCTCGCGGAATATCGCGGCGCGCGTCGGGATGAAGACGTTGCGCGGCTGCGCCGCGTGATCGCGCTCCGGGCGATGGTCGCGACAGGGATGTCGCAGCGCCAGATCGCCGAGTCGCTGGGCATCAGCCAGCCGGCCGTCAGTCAGCAACTGAAGTTCGCGCCCGACATCGAAGTCGTGCAACCGGGTGACCTACTCGAGGCGGCTAGGCCGGTCCTCAAGGAAGTCGCCTCTGGACGGGGGTATCGACGCCTCGCCGTGTTCGGCTCCGTTGCACGGGGAGAGGCTCGGCCGGGATCTGACATCGACCTGATCGTCGAGTCGCCGGAGGGCGCTTCTTCCTTTGACTTCCTCCGGTTCAAGCAACTGCTTGAGCAGGTGCTCGGTCGTGAGATCGACCTGGTCGACTATGGAGGCCTCAAGCCGAAGCTTGATGACGACATCCGGCGAGAGGCCGTACTGCTGTGATGGGTCGCAAAGCCGCCAAGGAGCTGCTGCACATCCAGGGATGGCTCGACCGAGTCGACGAGATCGTCGCGCGCGGCAAGGAGGCCTACCTCGCCGACGACCTGCTGCAGGAGGCGGGCGACTCGCTCATGATGAAGCTCGGGGAGGCGGGGAACCGGCTCTCGAAGCTCGATGTCCTGCCGCCTGCAGGCGTCGACTGGGCGCTGGCTGTCGCGAACCGCAACTTCCTGATCCACCAGTACGACGAGATCAACCGGGCGCTCACCTGGCTGACGCTCTCACGTGACCTTCCCAGTGGAAGCACTCCCTGGTGGGTCTGTTCGCGGGCGCCGACGCGGCATTGCGAACCGAGGGTGAGTGACGGCGCCGGAATTCGGCAGCCCTCCATCTACCCTCCAGAATCAGCCGGGATCGATGGGTGTCCATCGGTTACAGTCGGAGGTGTTCGAGACAGCGAACACCGCGTAGATACAAGCGATTCGGCTGTTTCCCGCAGCGTTTCGGTAGCGACAGGCAAGGCCTCGATCTTGTCCAGAGGTCGTAGGTTCAAATCCTGCACCGGCTACCAAAAGATCGAGGTCAGACATCGTCTGGCCTCGATCTGCTTTTCTGGTCGCATCGAGGGCGCGACCTCCGGGGTGGGAGACTCGAGTCGATGACAGTCGCGTCGGACCGCCCGGAGCCGCGGGCATCACGCCGGGCACGCGGTCCTTGGGGCGAGCGGGCGGGGCGGGCCGACGTCGTGATCACCCTGCTGATCGGCCTCTACGTCGCCTACTCGTTCGTGACGTGGCCGCTCACGCCGGCGCTGATCGGGACGCACCCGCTGCTGCTCGAGATCATCGGCAGCTCGACCCTGGCCGAGGTGACGGTCGGTGCGCAGAGCCGGCTGGGAGAGCTGCCGCTGTGGGCCGCGATAGCGCTCGCGGTGCCGAGCACGATGATGTTCGACTGGGTCTTCTGGTGGGCCGGTCGGCGTTGGGGCGACCACGCGCTGCACGTCATGCTCGGCCGCGACACGTCGCCGCGCGGCAGGGCGAGGCGCGAGGCGCGCATCGCCCGGCTGGAGCGGTGGGCGGGGCGGTTCGGGCCGGCGGCCGTCGTACTGGCCTACTACCTGCCGGTGCCGTCGCTGCTGATCTACGTCGCAGCAGGCCTCTCGGAGATGCGTCTGCGCACGTTCCTCGTGCTCGACCTGCTCGGCACGCTCCTCTGGGTCGCCCCGATCGTCGTCCTGGGGTACGCCATCGGCCAGCCGGCCGTCGACGTCGTGGGCCGGATCGGCCACTACTCCACGCTCCTGACCATCGCCGTCGTCGCCGTGGTGATCGGCATCCAGGGGCGGAGACGTCGCCGCGGGACCACCTGACGGCAGCGCTCAGGGGCCGAGCAGCCGGCGGAGGCCGCACCTGAGGGCGTCGCGGTCGGGGGCGGTGAGGGAGCCGGTGAGGATCTCCTCGACCTGCTCGACGAGCGGCCGCAGGCGGCGCCGCTCGGCGCGGCCCTGGTCGGTGAGCTCGACGGCCTTGCGCCGGCCGTCCGCGGGGTCGGGACGGCGTACGACGAGGTCGCGGCGCTCCATACGCGCGACGAGATCGGCGATCGTCGACCGGTCGAGGTCGATCGCGTCGCACAGCTCGCGCTGGCTCATCGCGCCGCGCTGGTCGAGCACGACGAGCGCGGCGTACTGGACGGTCGAGATCTCGGTGGAGACGACCCGCGTCCAGGTGGCGACGTGGAGCTGCTGCGCGCGGCGGATCAGGTAGCCGGTGTAGCGCTGCGGCTCCTGCTCGTCGATCCCGGTCATCGGGCCGCCGCCCGCTGGTCGAGGAGGAAGCCGCCGAAGAAGTCGGTCAGCTCGGCGCGGGCGGTGAGCGGCAGGACGTGGGCGACGTGCTGGTCGGGGCGTACGACGACGATGGCGCCGGCCGCGTCGATGCCGCGAGCGGCGAAGATGTCGTCGCGCGGGTCGACCGCCCACGCCTTCTCCCAGTCCTGCAGCCCGAGGCCGCCGGAGTGGGGGAGCAGCATCTCGGGCAGGACGCCGACGTCGAGGTCGTGGTGACCGCAGCGGAAGACGCCGTGCACGTCGATGACGCTGTCGATGTCGGCGCCGGCCGGTGTGAAGCGAGCGACCGGCGACTCGTCCGAGTCGCCGAGCCACGCGGCGAGGTCGATCAGCGACGAGTGGTCCTCGCCGCCGAACGCGAAGACCCGCCACCGGCCGTCGGCACGCTGGGCATGGCCGAGCTGCAGCGGTCGGGCGTCGGCGAGCCGGATGACCGGGGCGGAGTGGAAGCGGGTGCCGATCGCGAACCCGGTCGCGAGGTCCTGGCGGTCGGCGGCGCCGGTCAGCGCCGAGGGGGAGTAGGTGGTCGCCAGGCCCGCGGTGTAGCGGCCCTGCCGCGCGAACTCCGCGGTCATCTCCGCGGCGGTGATGCCGCCGAGCTCGGGGTGGGCCGGGTCGAGCGTGGGCTGGGCGATGAAGGAGGACCAGAACCTGTCGAAGTCGATCAGGTCCTGCGCGACGGCCTGCCGCTCGGCGGAGTAGGTGTGCAGCAGGCCCGCGTCGCTGCGGCCCTCGAGCACCGCCGCGAGCTTCCAGCCGAGGTTGAAGGCGTCCTGCATCGAGACGTTCATGCCCTGGCCGGCCTTGGCCGAGTGCGTGTGGCAGGCGTCGCCGGCGATGAAGACGTGCGGCAGGCGCCCCGTCGCGTCACCGGCAGGTACGTCGTCGAACTTGTCGGTGATCCGCTGACCCACCTCGTAGACCGATGACCAGGCGACGGACCGGACGTCGAGGGAGTAGGGGTGCAGGATCTGGTTGGCCACCTCGGTGATCCGCTCGACCGAGGTGTCGCGCACCCTGCCCGCGTCGTCGGCCGGAACCTCGCCGAGGTCGACGTAGCAGCGCACCATCGAGCCGCCCTCGCGCGGGATCATCAGCAGGCTGCCCTTGCCCGCCGACTGCACGACGTTCTTGGTGCGCCAGTCGGGGAAGTCGGTGTTGGCCAGGACGTCCAGCACGCCCCATGCGTGGTTGGCCGCGTCGCCGTACAGCTTGCGGCCGATGGCGCGGCGGACGTTGCTGCGGGCGCCGTCGCAGCCCACGACGTACGTCGCCCGGACGGTGGCCTCCTCGCCGTCGGCACGGCGGAGGGTGACGGTGACGGGGTGGTCGCCCTCGCCGATCTCGAGGCCGACGAGCTCGAGGCCGTAGTCGGGCTCGAGCCGGCTCTCGGACCTGGCCATGTGGTCGAGCAGGAACTGCTGCATCCGCGCCTGGTTGACGATCACGTGCGGGAACTCGCTGAGCCCCTCGGGGGTGTCCTCGACCCAGCCGGTGCGCACGATCTTGGAGCGGTCGTCCTCCGAGGGAGACCAGAACCGGACCTCGTTGACCCAGTAGGCCTCGCGCAGCAGCGCCTCGGCCAGACCGAATGCCTGGAACATCTCGACGGTCCGGCAGGCGACGCCGTCGGCGCGGCCGACCTCGAGCGGGCCGCCCCGCTGCTCGACGACACGGGTGGAGATGCCGGGGAAGGCCGCGAGCTGGGCGCCGAGGACGGTGCCGGCAGGGCCGGTCCCGACGATCAGGACGTCGACGGTGTCCGGCAGGCCGTCGCTCTCTGCGCGGGCGATCGCCTCCGGCGAGGCGGGGAGCAGGTCGGGGTCTCCGGGGCGGTAGCCGTCTCGGTAGAACTGCACGGCTGGTCTCCTTCGGGGCGGCTCGGGTGGCTGCGATCACACCATATCGTCAGTACCCCAACTAAATCTAGGCGAGACTGCGTGCGATGCCGCGAGCCGCGACCTGGAGCGCGGCCACCAGTCGTGGGCGGGTGCGCCGGAGGTCCGGTACGACGAAGCCGACCGCCGCGACCACCTCGTCGTCCACGCTGATCGGCACCGCCACCGAGCAGGCGCCCGCGCTCATCTCCTCGACGGTCGTGGCGTAGCCGTCGGCTCGCACCTGCTCGAGCTGCTGGGCGACGCGGGCGGCCGTGGTCACCGTATAGCGGGTGAACCGTCGCAGCGGCGCCTCGAGCACCTGGCGCTGCACCTCGGTCGGGGCGTGCGCGAGCAGCACCTTGCCCACGCCGGTCGCGTGCAGGGGGAGTCGCGAGCCGATGGTGCTGACGATCGGCACCGACCGGTGGCCGGCCAGCCGGTCGACGTACAGGGCCTCGGTGCCGTCGCGGACGGCGAGGTGGACGGTCTCCAGGGTGGCGCCGTACAGGTCGTGCAGGAAGGGCGAGGCGGCCTCGCGCAGGCCGGTCTGCACCGGCGCCAGCATGCCGAGGTCCCAGAGGCGCCGGCCCACGACGTACTCACCGTTGTCGAGGCGGCGCAACGCACCGACGGCGACGAGCTCGCCGACCAGGCGGTGTGCGGTGGAGAGCGGCAGGCTCGCGCGGTCGGCGACCTCGCTGAGCCGCAGTGTCCGGTGGTAGGCGTCGAAGGCGCCGAGGAGGCCGAAGACGCGGGTCGTGACGGAGGGGGTGGCCATGCGCAGATCCTTCCACTGCACGGAAGTCGACGGACCGGGAATGCCGCCGCGGCAGGAGTGGTTGAATGATCAATCGAATCGATGGGGGATGACATGACCGACACCGCGAACCGGACCGCACTGGCCGACACCCGGATCCCTGCCGCGCACCCGTTCGCGGCACACCTCCGTCGTACGGCGGCGGCGCGGGCCGAGCGCCGGGCCTGGACGCCCGAGCACGGCGCCCTGCCGGCGCTCTACATCAGCCACGGCGCGCCGATGCTCTTCGAGATGACCGACTGGATGACCGAGCTGCACTCCTGGGCGCAGGCGCTGCCGCGGCCACGCGGGATCGTCATCGTCTCGGCGCACTGGGAGTCGGCCCCGCTCAGCCTCAGCAACCGCGCTCCGAGCGAGCTGGTCTACGACTTCGGCGGGTTCGACCCGATGTACTACCTGATGCGCTACGACACCCCGGACGCCGGCGAGCTCGTCCGCGCGGTCACCGGCCTCATGCCGGACAACGAGCCGGTCCACGAGCACGCCATCCGCGGACTCGACCACGGCGCGTGGGTGCCGCTCAAGATCATGTACCCCGAGGCCGACATCCCGGTGCTGCAGGTCAGCATGCCGACCCACGACCCCGACCGCCTCATGGAGCTCGGCCGTCGCCTCGCGGTGCTCCGCGAGCAGGGCGTCCTGGTCGTCGGCTCCGGCTACATGACCCACGGCCTGCCCTTCATCGACTGGGCGAACCCGAGCGCGGTCCCGGGCTGGTCGGCCGACTTCGACCTGTGGGCCGCCGAGGCGCTCGGCCGTGGTGACGTCGACGAGCTCGCGTCCTTCCGCACGAGCGCGCCGGGCATGCCCTACGCCCACCCGACCGTGGAGCACTTCACGCCGCTGTTCGTCACGCTGGGCGCGGCCTCCGACGCCACTGCGGCGCCGCGCACCCGCGTCGACGGCTACGCGCTCGGGCTGGCGAAGCGCTCGATCGAGGTGGACTGAGACTGTATCGGTGGATACAGGCTGAGCCCCGCCTCAGAAGGGATAGCGCGCGGGCGCGCCCCGCATCGTGATCCAGCGGGTCTCGGTGAAGGCCTCGATGTTCGCGGCCGCGCCGCCGAACCGGGAGCCCGTCCCCGACGCCCGTACGCCGCCGAACGGGGCCACGGCCTCGTCGTTGACGGTCTGGTCGTTGATGTGCACGATGCCGGTCGGGATCCGCTCGGCGATCGCGAGGCCGTGCATGACGTCGGTGGTCACGATGCCGAGGGACAGGCCGTACTCGCTGTCCTCGGCGATCCGTACGGCGTCGTCGACCGAGTCGACGCGGGTGATCGGCGCGACCGGCCCGAACACCTCCTGCGCGAAGGCCGGTGCCTCGAGGCCGACGTCGGCGAGCACGGTCGGGCGGTAGAAGAGGTCGTCGTACGTGCCGCCGGCGGCGACGCGGGCGCCCTGCGTCGCGCTGTCGGTCACGATCCGGTGGATCTTGTCGCGCTGGCCGGCGTCGATCACCGGTCCGAGCGCCACCTCGCCGGCGGCGGGGTCGCCGACCGGGAGCTGCGTCGCCTTCGCCGCGAGGGCCTCCACGAAGTCGTCGTAGATCGCGCTCGCGACCAGGTGACGGCCAGTCGTCATGCAGATCTGACCCTGGTTGAAGAACGAGCCCCAGGCCGCCAGGCCGACGGCCGCCTCGACGTCGGCGTCGTCGAGCACCAGCATCGCCGAGTTGCCGCCGAGCTCGAGGTGGGCGCGCTTGAGGTGCTCGCCCGCGAGTGCGCCGATGCGCCGACCGACCGCGGTCGACCCGGTGAAGGAGACGACCCGGACGCTCGGGTCGGTGATCAGCGCCTCGCCGACGTCGGCACCGCCCGGCAGCACCTGGAGCACGCCGGCGGGCAGCCCCGCCTCCTCGAAGATGCGCGCCAGCAGGGTGCCGCCGGTCACCGCGGTCCGCGGGTCGGGCTTGAGGAGCACCGCGTTGCCGAGCGCCAGCGCCGGCGCGACGGACCGGATGGCCAGGATGATCGGCACGTTGAACGGCGCGATGACCCCGACGACGCCCGCGGGGACGCGGCGGGCCATCGACAGCCGCGGCTCCTCGCTCGGCAGCACCTCGCCGATCGGGCGACCGGTGAGCGCCGCCGCCTCGTAGCACTCCTCGGCGGCGACGTGCAGCGAGAAGCCGGCCATGCCCGGCACCGAGCCGACCTCGCGGACGTTCCACCCCATGATCTCCTCGGCGTGCTGCGCCCACAGGTCGCCGGCGCGGCGCAGGACCGCCGCGCGCTGGGTGAAGGGGAGCGCCGCCCAGGACCGCTGGGCCTCCGCGGCGGAGGCACCGGCCTCGGCCACGTCCTCGGGCGTCGCGGCGCCCATCCGCCCGAGCTCGGCACCGGTCGCCGGCTCGACCACGGCGTAGTCGCCGCCGTACCCCGGAACCCAGGCGCCGTTCTTGAAGATCCTGCCCTGCCAGTCGACCGCGTCGAGGAGCGTCACGAGCGAGCCTTTCCCTTGAACCGGAGTACGTCGGCATCCGCTCCCGGGGCGCGCCGACACGACACGATCTAGTCTCTGCCCATGGCCGCCGTCTTCGCCAGCACCACCCGCACCCAGGTCGCGATCGTGGGCGGCGGACCGGCCGGCCTGATGCTGTCGCGGCTGCTGCACCTGGCCGGCATCGAGTCGGTGGTCGTCGACAACCGGGCCGCCGAGACGATCGAGCACACCCACCGCGCGGGGATCCTCGAGCGGGACAGCGTCCGCCTGCTCGTGGACGCCGGCATGGACCGGGTGCTGCGCGACGGTCACCGGCACGACGGCATCTCGCTGCGCTTCGACGGGGTCAGCCACCGGATCGACTTCGAGGAGCTGGCCGGGGCGTCGTGCTGGCTCTACCCGCAGACCGACGTGTTCGTCGACCTGCACGCGCGGCGTACGGCGGACGGCGCCGACCTGCGCTTCGGCATCGCCGACACCGAGGTGGTCGACGTGGAGACGACGCCGCGCGTTCGCTACTCCGACACCGAGGGCGCGCGGCACGAGATCCTCGCCGACCTGGTGGTCGGCGCCGACGGCTCGCGAAGCATCTGCCGCGACCTCGTCCAGGGCGCGCGGCGCTACTTCCGCGAGTACCCCTTCGCGTGGTTCGGGATCCTGACCGAGTCGGCGCCGAGCGCGCCCGAGCTCGTCTACACGCGCTCCGAGCGCGGCTTCGCGCTGGTCAGCCAGCGGACCGAGGCCGTGCAGCGGCTCTACTTCCAGTGCGACCCGGCCGAGGACCCGGCCGCGTGGTCCGACGACCGGATCTGGGCCGAGCTGCAGGCGCGGCTCGCGGGCGAGGACGGCTTCCACCTCCACGAGGGGCCGGTCATCGAGCGCAGCGTGCTGCCGTTCCGCAGCTTCGTGCAGGCGCCGATGCGTCACGGGCGGCTGCTGCTCGCCGGCGACGCGGCGCACACCGTGCCGCCGACCGGCGCGAAGGGTCTCAACCTCGCCCTCGCGGACGTCCGTGTGCTTGCCGAGTGCCTCGAGCGGGCGATCGAGGGGCGTGACGACTCCGCGCTCGACGAGTACGGCGAGCGGGCGCTCGCGCGGGTCTGGAAGGCCCAGCACTTCTCCTACTGGATGACCTCGATGCTGCACCGCGTCGAGGGTGCGAGCGACTTCGACGAGCAGCGCCAGCTCGGTGAGCTGGCCGGCATCGTGGGCTCGCGGGCAGGGTCGGCGTACCTCGCGGAGTGCTACACGGGCTGGCCGCGATGAGGCCGGCGGCGCTTCCGCTCAACGGAAGTCGGGGCTGGCGCGCCGTACGCCGATCCAGGACGCTGTCCTCGTGAGCCAAGACACCCAGGAGCAGATCTCGGCGGAGATCGCCGCGATCGCAGTGCAGGCCGGGCCCGATGAGCGGCAGCCGCGGGTCGACTACGCGCCGTACCGCTCGAGCGTGCTGCGGCACCCGACCAAGGACCCACGGCACGTCGACCCCGAGACGATCGAGCGGTGGGCGCCGTGCTTCAGCCACCGCGACGTGCACCCCCTCGAGGCCGACCTGACCATCGGCGCCCACGCCGGCATCAACTCGCAGGTCTCGGGCGAGCCGATCGGCGAGCGGATCACCGTCACCGGCCGGGTCCTCGACGGCGACGGCCGGCCGGTCGCCGGCCAGCTGGTCGAGGTCTGGCAGGCCAATGCCGCCGGCCGCTACGTCCACAAGAACGAGCAGCACCCGGCCCCGCTCGACCCCAACTTCACCGGCGTCGGCCGCTGCCTGACCGATGCCGACGGCGGCTACCACTTCACGACGATCAAGCCGGGGCCCTACCCGTGGGGCAACCACCGCAACGCGTGGCGGCCGGCGCACATCCACTTCTCGCTGTTCGGCAACCAGTTCACCGAGCGGTTGATCACCCAGATGTACTTCCCGGGCGACCCGCTGTTCGCGCTGGACCCCATCTACCAGGCGATCACCGACCAGCGCGCGAGGGACGCGCTGCTGGCGTCGTACGACCACGACATGACGGTGCCGAACCACAGCATGGGCTACCGCTGGGACATCGTCCTGTCGGGCCGCGACCGCACCTGGACCGAGCCCGAGGAGGCAGACCGGTGAGCCACCCCCTTCCGACGCCGGGGCAGACGATCGGGCCGTTCTACGGCCAGGCGCTGCCGTACGACGGCGACGACGAGCTGGTGCCCGCGGGCCGGGCGGACGCGATCCGGCTGCACGGCGACGTCCTCGACGGTGACGGGACGCCGATCCCCGACGCGATGGTCGAGATCTGGCAGGCCGACGCGGCCGGTCGGGTGCCGCAGGCAGGCGGCTCGATCCACCGCGACGGGTGGACCTTCACCGGCTTCGGCCGCTGTTCGACCGACGCGACCGGCCACTACTCGTTCTCCACGGTGCTGCCCGGCGCGACCGACGACGGCAAGGCACCGTTCTTCGCCGTGACCGTCTTCGCGCGCGGCCTGCTCGACAAGCTGCTCACCCGGATCTACCTACCGGGGCACGAGGCCAACGCGGCCGACGCGCTGCTGTCCTCCCTGCCGGCCGAGGAGGCCGCGACGCTGGTCGCCGTGACGGATGCGCAGGGGCTGCGGTTCGACATCCGGCTGCAGGGCGAGCGCGAGACGGTCTTCCTGACGCATGGCTGACCTGCTCTGGCCGGGCGACGCGCGCGCCGGCGACGTCCTCGCCGACGAGGCCCTGCTGGCCGCGATGGTGAGCGTCGAGCAGGCCTGGCTCGACGCGCTCGCGGGTGCGGGCCTGGCCTCGACGGTGCCGCTGGGCGTGCCGTCGCTCGCCACCGTCGCCGAGGGCAGCGAGGCGGGCGGCAACCCGGTCATCCCGCTGGTCGAGGCGCTGCGCGAGCAGAGCAAGGACGCCCACCGCGGGCTGACCTCCCAGGACGTGCTCGACACCGCGCTCGTGCTGTGCCTACGCGACGCCGTCGACCGGATCCTGGCCGACGTCGAGCGTGCCGCGCGGGTGCTGGTCCGGACGGCCCACGAGCACCGCGGCGCCGTGATGGCGGGCCGCACACTGACGCAGCACGCCGTGCCGATCACCTTCGGGGCGAAGGCGGCCGCCTGGCTGGACGGCCTGACGACCGCGACGCTCGGGCTCCGCGCGGTGCGGGCCGGGCTGCCGGTGCAGATCGGGGGAGCGGCGGGCACGCTCGCCGCGGTGGTCGAGCTCGCCCGCGACGACGCCGACCCGGTCGGTACGACGTACGGGTTGGTGCGGGCGGTGGCGTCCGACCTCGGGCTGCGCGAGGCGACGCCGTGGCACACCGGCCGTGCGCCGGTGACGGCCGCGGGCGACGCACTCGTCGCCCTGGCCGACGCGCTCGGCCACCTCGCCGGCGACGTCGCGCTGCTGTCGCGCCCGGAGATCGGCGAGCTGCGC
>WQZX01000096.1 GCA_009780515.1 Nocardioidaceae bacterium
CCGCGGCCGCTCCCTCGCCGGACTTGCAGGCCTCCGCTCCTCCGGTCGCTCGTCCCTCGCTCCCTCCGTCGCCTCGCCCCGCGCGTCCGGCCTCGGTCGCTGCGGCGCCTCGCTGCCGCGCCGCAGTCGGCCCGGGTGCATGGCTGTGACCGCCCGGCGGCAAGCCTCCGGTCGGGGTCGTTCCTCCGGCGCGCCCATCGGTAGCCTGCGGTCATGACGAGGCGGCCGCTGGTGATGGGGGTCGTGAACGTCACCCCGGACTCGTTCTCCGACGGCGGCCTGTACGCCGACACCGACCGTGCCGTCGCGCACGGCCGCGAGCTCCTGGCCGAGGGTGCCGACATCCTCGACATCGGTGGGGAGTCGACCCGGCCCGGGGCGACCCGGCCGGTGCCCGCGGAGGAGCTCGACCGCGTCGTACCCGTCATCGAGGCGCTGGCCTCACACGGCGCGACCGTCTCGGTCGACACGATGCGCTCCGAGGTCGCCGCGGCCGCGCTGGCGGCGGGCGCGAGCATCGTCAACGACGTCTCCGGCGGGCTGGCCGACCCGGCGATCCTCGACGTCGTCGCCGGCTCCGACGCGACGTACGTCGCCATGCACTGGCGGGCCCACAGCGACCGGATGCAGGACTTCGCCGTGTACGACGGCCCCGGCGGCGTCGTCGAGGCGGTCCGGGCCGAGCTCGCGGCGCGTGCCGACGCCGCACGGACGGCCGGCGTCCCCGACGACCGCCTGGTGCTCGACCCCGGCCTCGGGTTCGCGAAGCTGGCCGGTCACAACTGGGAGCTGCTGCGCCACCTCGACCGCATCGGCGACCTCGGGCTGCCGATCCTCGTGGGGGCCAGCCGCAAGACCTTCCTCGGCCGTCTGCTGGCCGATCCGGCCGACCCGGATGCCCGGCCCCGACCGGTCGACCAGCGCGAGGCCGCTGGCGTGGCGCTGACGGTCATGCTCGCGGCCGGCGCGGGCCGGACCGGGGTGTGGGGCGTGCGCGTCCACGACGTACGAGCGCACCTCGACGCACTGCGTGTTGTGGCCGCATGGCAGGGTGATGCTCGTGCCTGAGGCGACAGCGGAGCCGCTCGACGTGTTCGACGAGCTGACCATCGTGGGCATCGAGTGCTGGGGGCACCACGGGGTGTTCGAGCACGAGCGACGTGACGGGCAGCGGTTCGTCATCGACCTGACGCTTGCCGTGGACAGCCGTCCGGCGGCCCTCTCGGACCACTTGCGCGACACCGTGGACTACGGGACCCTCGTCTCCGAGGTGGCAGGCGCGGTGGGTGCGGACCCGGTCGACCTGATCGAGACGCTGGCCGAACGCATAGCGACTGTCTGCCTCAGGGATCGTCGTGTTGAATGGACTCGGGTGACCGTTCACAAACCCGACGCACCGATCGAGAACCCCTTCGGTGACGTCCAGTTGACCATCACCCGTCGACAAGCCGCAGACCGCGGGCAGGGAGAGGGCCAGGAATGACCGAGACTCCGAATCCGAACATCATCGACGCCGACACGTTGACCGGCGAGATGCGACCGATCCGTCGTGTCGTCATCGCACTCGGCTCGAACCTCGGTGACCGGTTCGCCAACCTCCAGGGAGGGGTGGCGACCCTCGCCGACACCCCCGACGTCTGGGTCACCGGCGTCTCCCCGGTGTACGAGACCACGCCGGTCAACTGCCCGCCGGGGTCCGAGACGTTCCTCAACGCCGTCGTGCTGGCCGACACCACGTTGTCGGCCAGTCGCCTGCTCGACCGCGCCCTCGCGGTCGAGGACGCGTTCGACCGCGCCCGCACCGGCGCCAAGAACGAGCCGCGCACCCTCGACGTCGACCTGATCGTGGTCGGCGACCGCCGGGCGAACACCGACACCCTCAAGCTGCCGCACCCGCAGGCCCACCAGCGCGCGTTCGTCCTCAAGCCGTGGCTGGACCTCGAGCCGGACGCCCAGTTCCTCGACCGCGGTCCCATCGCGGACCTCCTCGCGGAGATCGGCACCGCCGGCATCACGCTGCGCGACGACCTGGTGCTCGAGTCGGAGTGACGGCAGGGTGAGCGAGGGGCCCGACGAGCCGCACGGCTCGCTGCGCCCCACCTCCCCGCTGGTCCTGCTCGGCTGGGCCGTCGTCGGAGGCGTCGGCGGCTGGGCGCTGCACGGAGTGTGCGACCGGCTGGGCGTCGTACCTCCGCTCGTGCCGTGGGTGCAGCCCGCCGCCCTGGTCCTGCTGGCGGCCATCCTCGGCTGGACCGCCTGGACGACCCACCGCTCCGTGCAGGTGCGCCGTGAGCGCATCCAGGCCAACCACGCGGTCAACCGGCTCATGCTCGCCCGGGCGTGCGCGCTCGTCTGCGCCCTGGTCGGCGCCGGCTACCTCGGCTACGGCCTGAGCTGGATCTCCAACCAGGCCGACCTCGCCGACCAGCGCCTGCTGCGGTCCCTGATCGCGGCGGGCGGCAGCTTCCTGGCGATCGTCGCAGCACTGCTCCTCGAGCGCGCCTGCCGCACGCGCCACGACGACGGCGACTGACGGCGACCGACGGCGACCGACGAAGCATTCGTCACACCCGTCTCACGCGCCACGCGAGCGAGGTCCGCAGGATCGGTCTGCGGCGGGCATACCGTGGCGGCATGACTTCCCCTGTCGGCTCCCGTCGTCGCCAGCGGTCGACCCGTGTCATGGTCGCCGTCGCCCTTCTCGTGCTGGCCGCGGTGGCCGTCGTCGTGACCGCGGTGACCGGCTCCTGGCTCGCCCTCGTCGTGGGCGGTGCGCTTGCGATCGTCCTCGGCGCGGCCGCCACCAAGATCACCCACGCCGAGGTCCGCGCCACCCGCATCGAGGCCGCGCGCGACCGCGCCGAGCAGGCCCAGGGCTACCGCCGGATGGCCGAGGCCCAGGCCGCGGACAACCTCGAGTTCGCCGCCGACATGCAGGGCAAGCTGGCCAAGCGCGACGCCGCCGTCGCCCGCCTCGAGAAGCGCCTGGGCGACGCGTCCGCCGAGCTGGCCGAGGCCCGTCGTGAGCTGGACGAGGTCACCGACCGCGCCGAGTCGGCCGAGTCCGAGACCGAGCGCCTCCGCACCCGCGTCACCGACGCAGAGGTGCGCGCCTCCGACGCGGCCGTCCGCGTCGCCGAGCTCGAGCAGCAGGTCGGCGTCCTCGAGACCGAGCTCGAGACCTGGCGCTCGGCCCCGAACAAGAAGGCCGTCTAACGCTCGTCGGGCCTGAGGGCGACCGCCTCGCGCGGCACGTCCGACAGGTCCAGGGTCGGTACGTCGACCCGCACCCCGGCATCATCCGAGACCCGCGGCAGCCCGCCGTGGGTCTCGGCGTACCTCATGACCTCGGTGGCCTCGGCGCGCCGGTCCTGCTCGACGAACCAGCCGGTGAGGCGGTGGGCCGGGCGGAGCCGGGTGCCGGTCAGCGAGCCGTGCTCGCCCCACAGCTCCCGCACCCCGGCGACCAGCAGCGCCCACCACTCGTCGTCGGCGCCGTCGATCTGGCGGAAGTACTGCCACAGGTCGCCGGCCAGGACGCGCTCGCGCAGCACCCGGCCGACCTCGGCGTCGCCGTACGCCGCCACCGAGGCGGCCGTCATGCGCTTGGTCGTCCACCGGTCGGTCAGGTCGGTGACGCTGGCGCGCTGCTGGGTGATCGAGGTGCCGTCGGAGCGGATCCGCCAGCGGTAGACGACCTCGGGCAGCACCGCGATCCGCCCGGCCGCGAGGTACGCCGCGGTCGTGGTCGGCTGGTCCTCGTAGCGCACGCCCTCGGGCCAGCTCAGCCCCGCGGCGTCCCAGAACGACCGGCGGTAGAGCTTGTTCCACGCGAAGACGTCGCCGAGCAGCTCGGGGTGCTCGCGGATCGTCACGGCTCGCCGCTCGGCGTGCAGCCGGTCCATCCAGCGGATCCGCTCCTCGTCGTGCGGCACGTCGCCGACCCGCACGACGTTGCCGGTCACCAGGTCGATCCCGTCGCGCGCGGCCGCCACGAGCGTCGCGATCGCGTCCCGCGGCACCTCGTCGTCGGCGTCGAGGAACGCCAGGAAGTCGCCGCTCGCCCGCTCCGCGCCCGCGTTGCGCGCGCCGCCGAGCCCACGGTTGGCCTGGTGCAGCACCGTGACACGCGGGTCGCGGGCGGCGTACTCGTCCGCGACGGCGCCGGACTCGTCGGGCGACCCGTCGTCGACCACGACCACCTCGAGCTCGCGGTGGGTCTGCGCGAGCAAGCTGTCCAGGCAGGCCGGCAGGTACGCCGCCACGTCGTACGCCGGCACGACGACGCTCACGAGCGGGGAGCTGCGCCGACCGAATCGCACGTGCGAACCCTACGGTGCGCCGTGGCGGTGTCGCCCGGGTCACATGCCCGACAGGTACCGCGCCGAGATGGGTAGGCATACCCTCGACGTGTTCAGCAACGAGCAGACGTCCGGTACCCACCCCGGCCGTCCCGGTGGTCGAGGAAGTCGCGCAGCGACTGTCCCGAGACTCCGGGCCGGTGGTCGGAGGGATTGGAACGAGAGGTTCGAGATGTCCACCAGCAGTGCCCTGCGCCCACCCCTGCGCGTCGGTGTCGTCGGCGCCGGTCGGGTCGGCGCCGTCCTGGCGGCCGCCCTGCGCGCCGCGGGCCACCACATCGTCGCCGTCGCAGGTGAGTCCGACGCGTCCCGCGCCCGAGCGGCCGAGCTGCTGCCCGGCGTGGCGATCGACAAGCCGAGCGCGGTCTCGCGCTCCGCGGACCTGTTGCTGCTGACCGTGCCCGACGACATGCTGTCCAACGTCGTGACGATGCTCGCCGACAGCGGCGCGATCCGCCCCGGTCAGCACGTCGCCCACACCTCCGGCGCCCACGGCCTCGCGATCCTCGAGCCGGCCGCCCGCGTCGGTGCCCGCGTGATCGCCCTCCACCCCGCGATGACCTTCACCGGCACGGCCGTCGACCTCGAGCGCCTCCACGGCTGCGTCTTCGGTCTGACCGCGGGTCCGCTCGAGTGCGACCTCGCGGAGTCGCTCGTCCGCGACCTCGGCGGCAGCCCGACCTGGGTGCCCGACGAGATGCGCACGCTCTACCACGCGGGCCTCGCGCACGGCGCGAACCACCTCGTCACCCTCGTCAGCGAGGCGATGGGCCTCCTCGCCGCCGCCGGCGTCGACGACACCGCCGGCACGCTCCGCCCGCTGCTCGAGGCCGCGCTCGACAACGCGCTCGCCCACGGCGACGCAGCACTGACCGGGCCGATCGTCCGCGGCGACGTCAAGACCGTCACCGCGCACCTCCAGGAGATCGCGCGCACCAGCCCCGACACGCTTCCGTCGTACGTCGCGCTGGGGCGGGCCACCCTCGACCGCGCCGTCACCGACGGCCGGGTGCTCCCGATCCGCGCCCGCCGCATCGCCGCCGCCCTCGACGCGGCCACACGACGCGCCCCTGCGGGGACCCGGTGACCGCTCCGGCCGGCACCGCCCCCGAGACCCTGCGGCACACGCCCACGGTCGTGCGCACCCGCGCCGAGCTCGACGGGGTGCTCGACCGCTCCCGTCCGGTCGCGCTGGTGCCGACGATGGGCGCGCTGCACGACGGCCACGCCTCGTTGGTGCGGCTGGCGCGAGAGCGCGTCGGCGCCGACGCGACCCTGGTGGTCTCGGTCTTCGTCAACCCCCTGCAGTTCGGGCCCGACGAGGACTTCGACCGCTACCCCCGCGACCTCGAGGCCGATCTCGAGGTCTGCGCACGCGAGGGTGTCGACGTGGTGCTCGCACCCGCCGTGGAGGAGATGTACCCGACCGGAGTGCCTCACGCGCTGACCGGCGACCCGGTGAGCGTCCACCCCGGCGCGACCGCCGACATCCTCGAGGGTGCGAGCAGGCCGGGCCACTTCCGCGGGGTCCTGACCGTCGTCGCCAAGCTGTTCGGGCTGGTCCGCCCCGACGTCGCCGTGTTCGGCGAGAAGGACTACCAGCAGCTCGCCCTGATCAGGCGCCTGGTCGACGACCTCTGCCTGCGCGTCGACGTCGTCGGCGCGCCGACCGACCGCGACCCCGACGGCCTCGCCCGCTCCAGCCGCAACCGCTACCTGTCCGCCGACGAGCGGGTCCGGGCCCTCGCCCTCAACCGGGCGCTGGGCGCGGCGCAGCAGCGGGCGTCGTACGGCGTGGAGGCGGCTCGTGCCGCCGCGCTCGACGTGCTGGCGGGCGAGCCGGGGGTGCGGCTCGACTACCTCGCGCTGACCCGTGCCGACCTCGGCGAGCTCGCCGAGCGGCCCGAGCCCGGCACCGAGGGCCGTGCCCTGATCGCGGCCCGGGTCGGGACGACCAGGCTCATCGACAACCTTCCCCTGCAGTTCTGACGCATCTCCCGAAGGGACCCTCCGATGCTGCGCACCATGATGACCTCCAAGATCCACCGGGCGACCGTGACCCAGGCGGACCTCCACTACGTCGGCTCGGTGACCGTCGACGAGGACCTCCTCGACGCCGCCGACCTGCTGGCCGGCGAGCTCGTGCACATCGTCGACATCACCAACGGCGCCCGGCTCGAGACGTACACCATCGCGGGCGAGCGCGGGTCCGGCGTGATCGGCATCAACGGCGCGGCGGCCCACCTCGTGCACCCGGGCGACCTGGTGATCCTCATCGGCTACGGCCAGATGACCACCGAGGAGGCCCGCGAGCTCAAGCCGCACGTCGTCTTCGTCGACGGGGACAACCAGATCATGGCGACCGGCTTCGACCCCGCCGAGACCTTCGGCGACGACTCCCTCGAGCGCGGCGACGCCACCGCCGCCGGCGCCCGCTAGCCTGCGCCAGTGCCCACGGTGCCTCGCGTGACCACCGACGCCGTCCGGCTCCCCGGTCGGCTCATCGCGCCCGAGCCGGGTTGGACCACCCGCGCCGACGTCGTGGTGGTCGGCTCCGGCATCGCCGGCCTGACCGCCGCGCTGCGGCTGCGCAAGAAGGTCGGCAAGGTCCTGCTGGTGACCAAGGACGTGCTGAACGCGGGATCCACGCAGTGGGCGCAGGGCGGCATCGCTGCGGCTCTCGGCCCCGGCGACAGCCCGGCCGAGCACGAGCGCGACACCCTCGTCGCCGGTGCGGGCGTCTGCGACGCGGAGGCGGTGCGGGTCCTCGTCAACGAGGGCCCGAAGGCCGTGCGCTACCTGCTCAAGCGAGGCACCAACTTCGATCTCGACGCAGCCGGCGACCTCTCGCTCACCCGCGAGGGCGGCCACCACCGCGACCGCATCGCGCACGCCGGCGGCGACGCGACGGGCGCGGAGATCCAGCGCGCGCTCATGCAGTCGGTCGCCGACGCGCCGCAGATCGAGGTCGTCGAGCACGCCCTGGCCGTCGACCTCCTGCTCGGCGCCGACGGCGGCGTCAGCGGGCTCACGCTGCACGTCATGGGCGAGGGTCAGCGCGACGGCGTCGGCGCGGTCCACTGCCGCGCGGTGGTGCTGGCCAGCGGCGGGCTGGGCCAGGTGTTCTCGCAGACGACCAACCCGGCAGTGTCGACCGGTGACGGCATGGCCGTCGCGCTCCGGGCGGGCGCGCGGCTCCGGGACCTGGAGTTCGTGCAGTTCCACCCGACGGTGATGTACCTCGGCCCCGACTCCCACGGCCAGCAGCCGCTCATCTCCGAGGCCGTCCGTGGCGAGGGCGCGTTCCTCGTCGACGACGAGGGCAACCGGTTCATGCAGGGCGTGCACGAGCTGGCCGACCTCGCACCGCGCGACGTCGTCGCGAAGGCGATCATGAAGCGGATGCTCGAGACGGGCCGGCCGCACATGTGGCTCGACGCCCGTCACCTCGGCGCCGACGCGAGCGGAGCGAGCCACGACGGTGATCGAGGAGCTCGCGAAGCGAGCGTCACCAGATTCTGGGCCCGCCGCTTCCCGACGATCCTCTCCACTGCTCGTCGCCACGGCATCGACCCGGTCACCGACCTGATCCCGGTCGCGCCTGCCTGCCACTACGCGTCCGGTGGCGTCGCCACCGATCTGCACGGACGCACCGGCATCCCTGGCCTGTACGCCACCGGCGAGGTCGCCTGCTCCGGTGTCCACGGCGCCAACCGGCTGGCCTCGAACTCGCTGCTCGAGGGCCTGGTCTTCTCCCGGCGCATCGCCAAGGTGCTGCCCGGCGAGCTGCGTCCGTGGACCGAGCCCGTCGCCGACCAGCGCGTGCCCGGCCTGGTCTCCGGTGCCGTACGACGCGACCTGCAGGCCACCATGAGCGGCAAGGTCGGCGTGCTGCGCAACGCCCCCGGCCTCACCGAGGCGGCGGCCGTGCTCGACAAGCTCGCCGGCGTGACGGCCGACGAGGTCGGCCAGGATGCCTGGGAGGCCACGAACCTGGTCACCATCAGCAGCGCCCTCACCGCCGCCGCGCTCCTCCGCGAGGAGACTCGCGGCTCGCACTGGCGCGAGGACTTCCCCGAGCGCGACGACACCCGCTGGGCCGGCCACTTCGACGTGCAGATGGCCGACGGACTCACCTCGGTCGCGTTCAGCCCAGCAGCCCCTACGGACGGAGACGACTGATGGCCGGCATCGCCAGGACGCCGTACGACGAGCTGCCGGCCGCCCTCCGCGAGGAGATCCGCGAGGCCGGCCTCGACCCGGCGGCGGTCTACGAGCACGTGGTGCTCGCGTTCGAGGAGGACCTGCCCGGCGGCGACGACGTCACCAGCGCGGCGATGCCGGACATGGGGGTCGCGGTCGCCGACTTCGCCGCCCGCGAGCCGGGTGTCGTCGCCGGCCTGGCGATCGCCGAGCTGGCGTTCCGCTACGCGCTCGGCGACACCGTCGAGCTGTCGGGGCGGGTCGCGGACGGCACCCACGTGCGGCCCGGCGACGTCGTGCTCACCGCCGCGGGGCCGGTCCGCGGGGTGCTGACCGCCGAGCGCACCGCCCTCAACTTCGCCTCGCACCTGTCCGGCGTCGCGACGGCGACCTCCCACTGGGTCGAGGCGCTCACCGGGACCCGGGCCCGCGTCCTCGACACCCGCAAGACGCTGCCGGGCTGGCGCGCCCTGCAGAAGTACGCCGTGCGCTGCGGCGGGGGCGTCAACCACCGGTTCAGCCTGGTCGACCGGGCGATGGTCAAGGACAACCACGCGGTCGCGGCAGGGGGAGTCGTGCCGGCGTACAAGGCCGTGGTCGCGGCCAACCCCGGCCTGCGGGTCGAGGTGGAGGTGATGGACCTGGACGAGCTGCGCGACGTGCTGGCCGCGGGCTGCACCGAGGTGCTGCTGGACAACATGAGCAGCGCGGAGATGACCGAGGCGGTCGGCATCCGCGACGAGCTGTCGCCCGACGCGACCCTGGAGGCCTCCGGCGGCCTGACGCTCGAGCGGGCACGCGAGGTCGCGCTGACCGGCGTCGACTTCATCTCGGTCGGTGCCCTCACCCACTCGGTCAAGGTCTTCGACCTCGGCCTGGACTTCCGGACGGCCTGAGGTGGCCCTCCTCGCCGCCGACATCGGCAACGCGCACACCGTGCTGGGGCTGGTCTCCGACGGACGCGTCAGCGCCCACTGGCGGGTCTCGACCGACGCGCGTCGGACCGCCGACGAGTGGGCGGTCGTGCTGCGCGGGGTGCTCGGCGAGGTCCTGGACGAGGTCGACGGCATCGCCGCCTGCTGCACCGTGCCCTCGGTGCTCAACGAATGGCGCGAGATGCTCGCCCGCCACTTCGGCGACCTCCGTTCGGTCATCGTCGAGCCCGGTGTTCGCACCGGCATCGCCATTCAGGTCGACAATCCGCTGGAGGTCGGCACCGACCGCGTCGTGAATGCGCTCGCGGCCAGCGATATCGCGCGGCCGGCGGTCGTCGTCGATTTCGGCTCCACCGCAACCACCTTCGACGTCATCGACGCCCACGGCAGGTACGTCGGCGGCGCGATCACGCCCGGGATCGAGGTCTCGATCGCCGCGCTCAGCCGTGCCGGCGCCCAGCTGCGCCAGGTCGAGCTGGTCCGGCCGAAGGGCGTGATCGGCAAGAACACCGTGCAGGCCCTGCAGTCCGGCATCGTCTTCGGCGTCGCGAGCCTGGTCGAGGGCATGGTCGCCCGGGTGGTCGGCGAGCTCGGCGTCGCGCCCGAGGACGTCGCGGTGATCTCCACCGGATACCTGGCCGACCTCGTCGTCGACGAGTGCTCCTGCTTCACCGCCCACCGACCGTGGCTGACCCTCGAGGGCCTGGCGAAGGTATTCGCGCGCAACGCCCGCGATTAAGGAATGCGATTTCCGCTCCATTTCATTGATCGGCTCAATGTGGCACTATCGGCTGCACGGAATCACCACAGAATTCCGTCACGAACCATCCCCGATATCGAGAGCTGATCATTCATGGCGCAAAAGGTGAACATCATCCTGGTCGACGACATCGACGGGAGTGATGCCAGCCAGACGGTCAGCTTCGGCCTCGACGGCGCCTCCTACGAGATCGACCTCAACGACAAGCACGCCTCGCAGCTGCGCGACGCCCTGGCGTCGTACGTCGGTCACGCGAGGAAGGTCAGCCGCGGCGGCTCGCGTCGTACCACCCGGCCTGTCGCGGCCGGCGGCGCCACCGCCAAGGAGGTCCGCGAGTGGGCCAAGGCCAACGGCCACGCGGTCCCCGAGCGCGGCCGCATCCCCGCCGACGTCCGCGAGGCGTACGACAAGGCCCACTGATCCATCGGCGCGAGCGCGTCGCCGCGGTCGCTCCCTCCGTCGCCTGGTTCCTCGTCGCCGGCGGTCGGACCGTCGGCGACGGCTCGCTCGGCCCGGCGCGGTCGCTCCCTCGCGAGGGGGAGGCGTGAATCGCTCCTGCGCGGGTGGTGGCAGCGGCCGGTAGATCGGATTCTTGTCGCATGAACAAGCTGCTCGCGCCCCATGATCGGCGCATCCCGGCCAGCTACTGGCTCGCGGTCGTCGTCGGCTGTCTTGCCGTGCTGGTCTGCTTCGCGACGGCGCGCTGGGTCCCGTGGTTCGTGTTCCAGGCGGCGGAGACGGTGCCCCGGCCGTTGTGGGGAGCAGGAGCGTCGCTGCTCGGCGTGACGCTCGGGCTGATCATGGTCTCGGCGCCCCTGCTCGCGCTCCGCTGGACGTGGTTCGGTCTCTGCATCGCGATCGCACCTGTCGCCGTCACGCTGCTCGACCCCGACGGGGTGGGCTTCGACTTCGGGATGTTCGTCGCC
>WQZX01000097.1 GCA_009780515.1 Nocardioidaceae bacterium
CCCGACGGGCGGTCGAGCGAGAGGTAGTCGAGGCCCACGTCGAGCAGGAAGTTGAGCCGCTCCTGGATCTCCTTGAGCACCCGCTCGCCGATCTGTCGCTCGCGCGCGCTCAGGTCGAGGTTGCGGAGGTAGTCGGCCGCCTCGTTGATCGGCAGCGCGCAGACCTCGGCGATGTTCTTGCCGCCGGTGCCGCTGTCGGAGTCGGTCGCGCCGAGGGTCACGGCCATCGAGACCGGCTTGAGCCGGCTGCCGTTGCAGACCGGGCAGGGCACCTCGCGCATGAAGCCCTCCATGCGCTCGCGGCTGACGTCGCTCTCGGCCTCGCGGTGACGCCGCTGGACGTACTTGCGCACGCCCTCGAACTCGGCGTAGTAGGAGCGCTGGCGGCCGTAGCGGTTGCGGGTGACGACGTGGACCTTGGTCGGGTGACCGTCGAGGATCGCGCGCTGGACCTTGGGCGACAGGTCCCGCCAGGGCGTGTCCACGTCGAAGCCGATCTCCTCGCCGAGCGCGATGAGCAGCTTGCCGAAGTAGTCGGCGATGTGGGCGTGGCTCCACGGCTGCAGGGCGCCCTCGGCGAGGGTGGCCGTCGGGTCGGGGACGACCAGCTCCGGGTCGACCTCCATGCGGGTGCCGAGACCCGTGCAGGACGGGCAGGCCCCGAACGGGCTGTTGAAGGAGAACGAGCGCGGCTCGAGGTCGTCGGTGTCGATGGTGTGCTCGTTGGGGCACGCCATCTTCTCGCTGAACCGCATCTCCTCGCTCGCCCCACCGTCGGGCCCAGGGACGAAGTCGAAGAGCACCAGCCCGCTCGCCAGCCCGAGCGCCGTCTCGACCGAGTCGGTGAGCCGTCGCTTGGACGACTCCTTCACCGCCAGGCGGTCGACGACGACCTCGATGGTGTGCTTGAGCTTCTTGTCCAGCGTCGGCGGGCTGTCCAGGTTGTGCGTCTCACCGTCGACACGGGCCCGCGAGAAGCCCTGCGTCTGCAGCTGGCGGAAGAGGTCGACGTACTCGCCCTTGCGACCGCGGACCACCGGCGCGAGCACCTGGAAGCGCCTGCCCTCCTCGAGCGCGAGGATCCGGTCGACGATCTGCTGGGGGGTCTGCCGCTCGATAGGGGCGCCGCAGGTCGGGCAGTGCGGGCGTCCGGCGCGCGCGTAGAGGAGGCGGAGGTAGTCGTAGACCTCGGTGATCGTGCCGACCGTCGAGCGCGGGTTCTTGCTGGTCGACTTCTGGTCGATGGAGACCGCCGGGCTCAGGCCCTCGATGAAGTCCACGTCGGGCTTGTCCATCTGACCCAGGAACTGCCGGGCGTACGCCGACAGCGACTCGACGTAGCGCCGCTGGCCCTCGGCGAAGATCGTGTCGAAGGCCAGGCTCGACTTGCCGGAGCCGGACAGGCCGGTGAAGACGACGAGGGAGTCACGGGGAAGGTCGATCGAGACGTCCTTGAGGTTGTGCTCGCGCGCACCCCGGATGATCAGCTGGTCAGCCACCCGGACAGCCTACGGAGCGGCGCCGACATTCCCATCCGCACCGGTGGGGCAGGCCCGGCGCGAGAGGGTGATGATGGTCTCGTGAACCCCATCGAGGCCGTCCTGGAGGCCACCGACCGCTACCTGTCCGCCCTCGGGGCGGTGGCCGACGAGCAGCTGCGCGAGCCGAGCCTCCTGCCCGGATGGACCCGCGGACACGTGGTCGCGCACGTCGCGCTCAACGCCCACGGCCTCGCCCGTGCCCTCCGGGGCGCGCGCACCGGTGAACCGCTGGCGGTCTACGACTCGCAGGAGGCACGCGACGCCGATGTCGGGGCGCGAGCCGGCGACAGCGCCGAGGACCTGCGGGCGCTCAGCCAGATGGCGGCGCTCCGGCTGGCCGGCGAGCTGCGTCTGATGAAGGCGGGCGTGACCATCGAGCGCACTCCCGGCGGGCGGATCATCGACGCACCCTCCGTGGTGGGCATGCGGTGGCGCGAGGTCGAGATCCACCGCGCCGACCTGGGGCTCGACTATGCACCGACGGACTGGCCGGCACCCTTCGCGGCGTACCTCCTCGAGGAGACGGCCGAGGACCGGGACGAGGAGCTCCGACTCACCCTGCACGCCCTCGACATCGAGCGCACCGTGCTGGTCGGTGGTGGCGGCCACGCCGTCTCCGGCACGGCCGGCGACCTCGCCTGGTGGCTGGTCGGCCGCGGCGTCGGGGAGGGTCTGACCTCGACCCGGCCGCTCCCTACGCTGGGGGCATGGCGATGACCTACACGGGAGACGTGGAGCCGGGCGGCCCGGAGGACGTGCGTGACCTCGCGCACCTCACCATCACCAAGGTCGCGGTCGACCCGAAGATGTCGAACAACGCCTACCTGCTGCGCTGCAAGCGCACGGGCGAGCAGGCGCTGATCGACGCCGCCGACTCCCCCGAGACCCTCCTCGCCCTCGTCGGCGACGGCGGCCTCTCGACCGTCGTCACGACCCACCAGCACTGGGACCACCACCGCGCCCTCGCGGCCGTGGTCGAGGCGACCGGCGCCCGCGTCGTCGCCGGCGAGCCCGACGCCGACGCCATCACCGAGCAGACCGGTGTCGTGGTCGACCGCCGCGTCCACGACGGCGACCACGTCCTGGTCGGCGACTGCCGTCTCGAGATCGTGCGCATCACCGGCCACACGCCCGGCTCGGTCGTCGTCGCGTACGACGACCGCGACTCCGGCGGCACCTGGCACCTCTGGACCGGCGACTCCCTGTTCCCCGGCGGCGTCGGCAACACCTTCGGGGACGACGGCGCCTTCGCGATCCTCATCGACGACGTCGAGCACAAGATCTTCGGGGCCTTCCCCGACGACACCTGGTTCTACCCGGGCCACGGCGGCGACTCGACCCTCGGCGCCGAGCGCCCCTCCCTGCCGGAGTGGCGCGAGCGCGGGTGGTGACCCGACCGCCTCATTGACCGTAGGAGTACCCGAGGTCGGCGAAGAGCAACACGCCCATCCGCCTGCCGATGCCGCCGGTCTTGCTCTCGTCGGGCAGGTCGCCGGGGGTGAGCAGGCGCAGCCACGGTCGTGTGCCCCGCGCATGGGGTTGGGTCAGGGATTCCCACACCATCCTGGGCGGAGCCGGCAGCTTGCGGACCCGGCGGCCGTACTCGATCGTCCGCCGACCTTCCTTACTGGTAAGGAAGGTCGGCGGATGGCGGAGCGCTGCCACAGCAGGGAAACCGTCCCGGAGCAGCCCGGCCCGTCGTAGCGTCCGCGTCGTCGCGGTGCTCGTGGTCGGACCCACCGACCCGACGCGTCACTCCTCCTCGGGCAGCGCCACGTTGGCCGCGACCTCGCCGACGACGGGCTCGTCCGCGTGGTAGTACTTGCCGCCCGCGACCCAGGACGCCAGGGCGGCGAGCATGCACATGACGGCGGCCGAGGCGAACACGACGACCAGGCCGTGGTGGAACGGGTCGGACATGAGCTGCGGGAAGAAGCTCTTGCCGGTCAGGGTCTCGATGTCGGGGTTGCCGAGGTGCAGACCGGCGGCCTGGAGCTGGTCGAGCACCGTCTGGATCGGGTTGTAGCCGAGGAACGAGGCGAACAGCGAGCCGACCGGCGGGAACGCGCCGGCGGCCTTGGCCGCCTCCGCGGAGACGCCGTGGGCGGCCAGGCCGTTGGTCATCGTGGTCGGCAGCTTGGCAGCGAGACCCGCGATCATCAGCGAGAAGAACACGCCGATGGACAGCGAGGAGCCGGCGTTGAAGAACGTGCCGCGCATGCCGGAGGCGGCGCCGCGCTGACGGGCGGGGACGGAGTTCATGATGGCCGAGACGTTCGGGGCGGCGAACAGCCCTGAGGCCAGGCCGTTGACCAGCAGGATCGCCGCGAACACCCAGTAGTCGAAGTTCGCCGGGATCAGCAGGAAGCCGACGAAGGTCAGCGCGACCAGGACCATGCCGCCGGTGGCGAAGAGGCGGGCCCCGAACTTGTCGGACAGCACGCCGGACAGCGGCCCGGCGATCAGGAAGCCGACCGTCAGGGGGAGCATGTAGATGCCGGCCCACAGCGGCGTCGACTCGTAGGAGTAGCCGTGCAGCGGCAGCCAGATGCCCTGCAGCCAGATGATCAGCATGAACTGCATTCCGCCTCGGGCCACCGACGAGAGCAGGCCGGCCAGGTTGCCGGCCCAGAACGGCCGGACCTTGAACAGGCTCATCGCGAACATCGGGTCGGCGACCTGCGTCTCGATCCAGCAGAACAGCACGAGCACGGCCACACCGCCGATCAGCGCACCGAGCACCCACGGGTTGGTCCAGCCCATGGTGTGTCCGCCGTACGGCTGGATGCCGTAGGTGATGGCGACCAGGATCGCGGTGAGCCCGATGCCGAAGGTCAGGTTGCCGGGGATGTCGAGGCTGCCCCGGTGGCGCTGACCGGTCTCGTGCAGGGAGAGGTAGGACCAGATGGTGCCGACGATGCCGATCGGGACGGACACCCAGAAGACCAGGCGCCAGTCGACCTCGGACAGCACGCCGCCGATGACCAGGCCCAGGAACGAGCCCGCCACCGCGGCGACGTTGTTGATGCCGAGCGCCATGCCGCGCTTCTCGGCCGGGAACGCGTCGGTGAGGATCGCGGTCGAGTTGGCGAAGAGCATCGAGCCGCCGATGCCCTGGACGATGCGGCCGACGATCAGCCACATCGCGCCGTGGGCGCCGTGGAACGGGTCCAGCGAGAGCAGGATCGAGGCGATCGTGAAGACGACGAAGCCGAGGTTGTAGATCTTCACCCGGCCGTACATGTCACCGAGGCGGCCCAGCATCACCACCAGCACGGCGGAGACCACCAGGAAGCCCATGATCATCCAGAGCAGGTAGCTCACGTTGCCCCGGCCCAGCGGGTCGAGGTGGATGCCCTTGAAGATCGCCGGCAGCGAGATCAGCACGATCGAGGAGTTGATCGTGCTGATCAGGATGCCGAGGGTCGTGTTCGAGAGTGCGACCCACTTGTACCGGGGGCTCTCGACGTCAGTCCGCTTGCTCATGAGCGACCAATTTAGTTGACTTAGCGAACCAAATCTAATTCGCGGCGCCGCATCTCCACAGATGTGACCAGCACTACAGTCGCGGCATGACCTTCACCGATCGGCAGCGCTCGGCGCTCAGGCTCATCGTCGACACGTTCGCCCCCGGCGACGGAGGCCGGGTTCCGTCCGCCAGTGCCGCGGGCACCGACGACCTCACCGCCGAGCTGGCGCTTCGCAACCCGCGCGCAGGCGAGGTCAAGCAGCTCAAGATGCTGCTCGACCTCTGGGACACCCGAGCGCTCGGTATGGCGCTCACCGGGCGGCCGCGCCGGTTCTCCTCGCTCTCCCAGGCCGAGCGCGAGCGAGTGCTCCTCTCGCTCGTCGACTCCCGCCTCGAGGCCAAGCGCGGGCTCTTCACCGCGCTCAAGGGCGCGGCGCTGATGCCGTACTACATCGACGGCGGGCCGGCGGTCTGGGAGCCGATGGGCTACCCCGGGCCCCTCGGCGTACGGTCCGATCCCCCGGCGCCCACGATCGCCCCGATCACGATCACCGACCACACCTCCTTCGACTGCGACGTCGTCGTCGTCGGCTCCGGCGCCGGTGGCGGTACGACGGCGGGCGTCCTCGCCGCCGCGGGACTCGACGTCGTGGTGCTCGAGGCCGGCCGGATGCACGACGAGCGCGACTTCGACGGCGGCGAGCGGCACGGCTTCACCGAGCTGTACGCCGCGGCTCCCCAGGCCACGCTCGAGGGCCAGATCAGCCTCGTGGCCGGTCGCGGGCTCGGCGGCGGCACGGTCGTCAACTACTCCACCTCCTTCCGCACCCCGGACGACGTGCGCGAGGAGTGGGCGTCGTACGGCGCCGAGCAGTTCGCCGGCGACGAGTACGCCGCCTCGATGGACGCCGTCTGCCAGCGGCTCGGCGTCAACACCGACCACGACCGCGCGGCGACCCGCGACGCCATCATGGAGCGCGGCGCGCAGGCGCTCGGCTGGCACTCCGCGGCGATGCCGCGCAACGTGAAGGGCTGCGACCAGGGCATCGAGTGCGGTCGCTGCGGGATGGGCTGCCGCCTCGGCGCCAAGCAGTCGACGGCCAAGACCTGGCTGGCCGACGCGCACGCCGCCGGGGCGCGCATCGTCACCGGCGTCGACGTCCGCACGGTCACCCAGCACGCCGGTCGCGCCACCGGCGTGGTCGGCCGCACCGCCGACGGCCACACCGTCACGGTGCGCGCCCGCGCGGTCGTCGCGTCCGCGGGCGCGATCCAGACGCCCGCGCTTCTGCAGCGCAGCGGGCTCACGAACGAGAACATCGGCGCGCACCTCCGGCTCCACCCCGCCACCGGCGTGTGGGGCGTGTTCGACGAGCGCGTCGACCCGTGGACCGGCTCGATGCAGAGCCGCTACGTCGACGACCTCAAGGACCTCGACGGCAACGGCTACGGCGTCCTCTTCGAGACCGCGCCGCTGACGCCGGCCTTCGACACGGGCTTCATCAACTGGCGCGGCGGCGACGAGTTCCGCCGGCGGATGGACGAGCTCGGCCACCTGCTGCCGATCGCGGTCATCCTGCGCGACCGCGACCCGGGCGGCACCGTCCGGATCGGCCGCGAGGGCGAGCCGGTCGTGCGCTACCGCGTCTCCCCGGCCGACACCGAGCACCTGATGCAGGGCTTCGTCGGGGCGGGGCGGATCGCCGAGGCAGCGGGCGCGCACACCGTCTACTCGCCGCACCTCCGCACCGTCTCCTACCGACCCGGCAAGCAGGGCTCGATCGAGACCTTCGAGGCCGACTGCAGGCGCGAGGGCGCCGTACCCGGCCGCGTGGCCCTCGCCGCGCTGCACATCATGGGCTCGGCCAGGATGGGCGGCTCGCCGGAGGTCTCGGCGGTCGACCCCGACGGCCAGACGTGGGAGCTTCCAGGCCTGTACGTCGCCGACGGCTCCTGCTTCCCGACCGCCTCGGGCGTCAACCCGATGATCTCCATCGAGTCGATCGCGCACATGACGGCGACGCGTCTGGCGGCGTCCCTCACCTGACCCGGGGCGGGAGCCGCGATCAGCTGTAGGTGACCTTGACCGTGCTGGTCACCGGGTGCGACTGGCAGCCCAGCCGGATGCCGTCGGCGAGGTCCTCGTCGTCCAGGACGTCGTTCTTCTCCATGGCGACCTCGCCCTCGAGCAGGCGTACGGCGCACGCCGAGCACTCCCCCTCGCGGCAGGAGTACGGCGCCTTGACGCCCTTGCTCTCCAGGAACTCCAGCAGCTTGGTGCGCGGGTCCCAGTCGTCGTACACCAGCTCCTCGCCGTCCAGCTCGACCTCGACCTTCACCGGCCCGACGGGCAGGTCCTTGAAGACGTCGTCGGCCGCGCTGTCGTCGTCGCTGTCGGCGGCGGCCACCTCCTCCTGGGCCTGGATGACCGAAGAGTCGGTGGTCGAGCCTGTCGAGACCCCGAACGGGTTCCCACCCAGCGACACGAACTTCTCCTGGTGGCGCTGGCTGCGCGGCAGCCCCGCCTCCTTCGCGACGTCGATGACCGCCTTCATGAACGGCGCGGGGCCGCAGGCGAAGACGTCGTACGACAGATAGGGCCGCATGAACGCCGCGATCTGCTCCTGCGACGGGATGCCCTGGACCGACTCCAGCCAGTGCGTGATCTGCAGCCGCTCGGGGTACGCCGCGGCAAGCTCGCGCATCTCCCGCGCGAAGATCACCGACCACTCGTCCCGGTTGGCGTAGAGCACCACGATCCGGCCGCTGCCCTCGGCGAGGGCGGTGCGGATGATCGACATGACCGGCGTGACGCCCGACCCGCCCGCGAAGAGCAGCAGGTCGGCGTCGAGCGAGGCCGGCGTGAAGATGCCCGACGGCGGCAGCACCCGCATGGTGTCGCCGATCTTGAGGTTGTCGTAGATCCAGTTCGAGGCATAGCCGTCGGCCGTGCGCTTGACGGTGACCGTCAGCGGGCCGTCGTCGTGCGGGCTGCTGGACAGCGAGTAGCAGCGCGCCGCGACGCCGGTCCGGTCGCTGGGCACGGCCAGGGTCAGGAACTGCCCCGGCTTGTACTCGAACTTCTCCGCCGCGCCGGCGGGCACGGCGAAGCTGATCGACTTCGCGTCGGCGGTCTCCTCGACCACGTCCACGACGTCGAGCACGAAGGACTCGATGTCCACGGAGTTCCTCTCAGTAGCCGTCGACCGCACCGACGGAGACGTCTCCGTCCCGTACGGCGGCGTCGACGCTCGCCATCATGTTCGGGCACGAGCGGTGCACGTCCCGTCGCCCGGGCGTCTGGTCCCGGGCTGCGAACACTTTACACAATGCCACTGATTGTAAAGTCCACTGGATCGAGGTGTGCTGCTCGCTGTTCTTGCGCACACCGACCCGAGCCGCGCACGCATCGCACGCGACGTCGACCAGCCCGTCCCGCAGGTAGCGGCGCTGCTCCTCGAGGGTTGCCGGATCGCGCGGCTCGAACGAGGCCATCAGACCTCTGCCGGCGCGGCCGGGTCCTCCGCCGCGCGCTTGGCGAGGTTCTCCGCGACCTCGGCGTGCCAGTACTCGTTGGCCCTCGTGGTGTCGACCTCGAACTCGAAGCGGTCGGTCATCTCCGGCCTGACGTCGGCCACGTCGACGTAGAACTGCTCGTACCAGCGACGCAGCTGGTAGACCGGCCCGTCCTCCTCGCAGAGCAGCGGGTTCTGCACCGCCACCTTGTTCTCCCAGATGGCGACGTCCTGCAGGAAGCCGTCGCCGAAGGACTTCGTGTACGCGTCGGCGATGTAGTCGACGGTCTTGTCGTCGATGCCCTCGGGCTTCTTGACGCTGATGGCGTACTGCAGCGTGAAGCTGTCGGGGCCGGTCGGGATGTGGCAGTTGATGAGGATGACCTCGGTGACGAAGCCCTTGTAGTCGACCTCGAGCCAGTTGATCATGTACGCCGGTCCGTAGTACGTCGCCTCGGAGCGCAGCGTCGAGTCCTCGCCGCTGTAGCCGCCCTCGGACTTGTCCGGACGGCCCTTCGACTCCATGAACTGGGTCGCCGTGTGGCCCTCGAAGATGTTGCGGAAGCTCGTCGGGAAGGCGAAGTGCACGTAGTAGAAATGCGCCATGTCGGCGACGTTGTCGATCAGCTCGCGGCAGTGGGAGCCGTTGATCTCCTTCACGTGCCACGACCATGGTGTGTACTCGTCGGTCAGCACGCCGGGCAGCTCAGGCGGCAGGATGTCGCGGTCCGCGGCCGAGCCCTCCGGGTCGTTCCAGATCATCAGCTGCCCGTTGACCACGGCGGTCTCGTAGCGCTTCGTGCGCGCGCGCATCGGCACCCGGCGGGCGTACGGGATCTGCTTGCAGCGGCCGTCGCCGCCCCACTGCCAGTCGTGGAACGGGCACGCGACCTCGTCGCCCTTGACCTCGCCCTGGGTCAGGTCGCCGCCCATGTGACGACAGAAACCGTCGAGGACGTTGAGCTCGCCCGAGCTGTCGGCCCAGACGACCAGCTTGGTGCCGAAGCCGTGGATCGCGTGCGGCTTGCCGTCGGAGAAGTCGGCGGCGAGACCAAGGCAGTGCCACCCCCGGGCGTAGCGCAGCGGCGTGGATCCGTGGTCCAGCATGCGGGTGTCGCTCATGTAGAACACGTTACAGTTTTGCGGCTACAGTGACAAACGTGCACATCAACCTGGACGCGCAGCAGATCGCCCTGCGCGAAGAGCTCCGTGGCTACTTCGCCGACCTCGTCACGCCGGAGATCCGGGCGGGTCTCGCCTCGGCGACCGGCGAGTTCGGCGAGGCCGGCGTCTACAAGGACGTCATCCGCCAGATCGGCAAGGACGGCTGGCTGGGCATCGGCTGGCCCGAGGAGTACGGCGGACAGGCCCGCTCCATGGTCGAGCAGCTGATCTTCACCGACGTGGCGGCCGTCGCCGGCGTACCGATCCCCTACCTGACGCTCAACACGGTGGGGCCGACGATCATGCGCTTCGGCACCGAGGAGCAGAGGGAGTTCTTCCTGCCGAAGATCCTCGCAGGCGAGCTGCACTTCTCGATCGGCTACTCCGAGCCCGGCTCCGGAACCGACCTCGCATCGCTGCAGACCAAGGCGACCCTCGACGAGTCGAGCAACGAGTGGGTCATCAACGGCCAGAAGATGTGGACCTCGCTCATCCAGTACGCCGACTGGATCTGGCTCGCCTGTCGCACCGAGCCCGACCGGCCCCGCCACAAGGGCCTGTCGATGATCCTGGTGCCGGCCGACGCGCCGGGCGTCTCCTACACGCCCGTCCACACCGTCGCGGGCGTCGGCACGAGCGCGACGTACTACTCCGACGTACGCGTGCCCGCCTCGAACCTCGTCTCCGAGCGTGGCGGCGGCTGGGCGCTGATGACCAACCAGCTCAACCACGAGCGCGTCGCGCTGACGTCGGCCGCGCCGCTCGTGCACTCGCTCACGCTGGTCGAGGACTGGGCGCGCGAGACCGGCGAGATCGAGCGGGAGTGGGTGCAGATCGCGCTCGGCCGTGCACACGCCCGCGTCGAGGCGCTCTCGCTGATCAACTGGAAGCTCGCGGCCGACGCCGACCACGGCGTCGCCCTCTCGCCCGCCGATGCCTCGGCCACCAAGATCTACGGGTCCGAGCTCGCGACCGAGGTCTACCGATCGCTGATGGAGATCGTCGGCCCCCATGCGGGGGTCACCGCCTCGTCGCCCGGAGCGGTCCTCGCCGGCCGCCTCGAGCGCATGCACCGCTCGTCGCTGGTGATGACCTTCGGCGGCGGCACCAACGAGATCCAGCGCGACATCATCGGGTACGTCGGCCTCGGCCTGCCCGCCGCCAAACGAGCCTGACCGGAGGACACGATGGACTTCCTCTTCACCCCTGAGCAGGACGAGGCTGCCGAGCTGGCGGCCTCGATCCTCGAGGACAAGACCACCAACGAGCGCCTCAAGCAGGTCGAGGCCGCGGGCGACCGGTTCGACCGCTCACTGTGGGCCACGCTCGGCGACGCCTTCGACTGGACCGAGCTCGACCTGATCACCCTCGCCCGGGTGCTCGTCGAGGTCGGGCGGTACGTCGCCCCCGTCCCGCTGGCGACCCACGCCGCCTGCCTGACCACGCTCGTGC
>WQZX01000098.1 GCA_009780515.1 Nocardioidaceae bacterium
CCGCGGCGGGCCGGGCTACACGATCCCGGACGAGATCACCGGCCACGAGAAGTACGCCGTCGGCACCCTCGCGATGGCCAACGAGAGCCGCGCGAACACCGGCGGCTCCCAGTTCTTCATCGTGTACGGCCGCACCCACCTCAAGGCGCAGTACACCGTCTTCGGCAAGGCCGACGCCGGCACCGTCCGGGAGATCGCACGGGCCGCGAAGGCGGGTGTCATCCCCCAGGTCGGTACAGCCGACACCGACGGCACCCCGAGGACTCGGATCACGATCCGGTCGGCGCGGCTTTCGTAGCCACGAGCTCCTCGGAGCGCTCCCAGAGCGCTCGCGCCAGCACGGGGTCCTGCGAGTGCGCCGACCGCTGGGACGGCGCCGGCCAGCCGTACAGCTCGGTGCGGCCGTGCGGCCCGATGTAGCCGCCACCGGGCACGTCCATGGTCGCGGCGTACACGGTGTTCAGCGCTCCGCGCCATGTCGGCATGCTCACCAGGCGCTGCCCGAACGCGCCGACGGCCGTCACGAACGGATTGCCCGTGCCGCCGGTGATCCCGCTGACCGTCGCGCCGGGATGGGCCCCGACGACCCGCACCGGCGATCCCTCCGTGCGCAGGCGGCGGTCGAGCTCGGTCAGGAACAGCAGGCAGGCGAGCTTGCTGGCGGCGTACGCACCGAAGACCTTGTAGGGGCGGCGCTCCCACGCGAGGTCGTCGAGGTCGAGGTCGCCGCGGCGGTGCTCGCGCGAGCCGGTCACGACGACCCGGTCGCGGATGCTCGGCAGCAGCAGCGAGGTCAGCAGGAAGTGGCCCAGGTGGTTGACCGCGAAGTGCCGCTCCACGCCCGCGCTCGTCAGCCGGTACGGCGCCCCGAGGACACCGGCGTTGTCGACCAGGACGTCGAACGGGCCGGTCTCGGCCACCAGGCCGTCGGCGAACCGACGCACGGAGTCGAGGTCGGCGAGATCGACCTGCCGGACCTCGACCCGGCCCTTGTCGTGGCCGGGGACGGTCCGCGCGGCGGCCGCCGCCTTGTCCGGATCGCGGCAGGCCAGGACGACCTCGGCCCCGCGGGAGCCGAGGATCCGCGCCGTCGCCAGGCCCACGCCGGAGTTGGCGCCGGTGATCACGAAGCGCCGCCCGGACTGGGGCGGGACCGCGGTCCAGGGACGCATGACGCACAGGGTCCCACAGCCGGCCGGGCCGCCGTACGTCGGCGTGGGTCGGGCAATGTGTCGGGGCTTCCTGTTTGGATGGATCCATGGTCGCTGTGGTGCTCGTCCTCGGTCTCGTCGTCGGCGCTGTGCTCGGTGCGCTGGCGATGCGGCAGCGGGGCGAGTCCGCGGCCGCGCCGCTGCGCGACGAGCTCGCCCGCACCCGCACCGAGCTGGTCGAGGCGCAGGCCGACGCGGTGTCCCTGCGCCAGTCCGCGAGCGCCGCCCAGGAGCTGAGCCGCGTGCAGCAGGACGCCGCGGTCGCGCGGGTCCGCGAGCAGGAGGCCGACGCGCGCAGCGCCGTACAGGCCGAGCTCGCGAGCGCCCACGCCACCCTCGAGCAGCTCCAGCGCGGCCTCGCCGAGGCCCGCGACCAGCACCGTCAGTACGTCGAGGACAACCGTCGTGCCCAGAGCGACCGCGAGAAGGCCGAGTCGGGCCAGAGCCAGGTGCTCAAGACGCTCACCCCGATCGTCGAGCACCTGCGCTCGATGCAGGGCAAGGTCGACGATCTGGAGAAGGCCCGCGTCAAGCAGCACGTCGAGCTCGCCGAGCAGATCCGGCACACCCAGCTCTCCGTCGAGGAGTCGCGCAAGGCCGCCGACACCCTGTCGTCGGTGCTCAAGAACAACGCCGTCCGCGGCGCCTGGGGCGAGACCCAGCTCCGCACCCTCGTCGAGACCGCCGGCCTGCTCAACCGGGTCGACTTCGACCTGCAGAGCTCGGTCGTCGCCGACTCCGGCGACCGCCGGCCGGACATGGTCATCAACCTGCCCGGCAGCAAGCAGATGGCGATCGACGCGAAGGTGCCCTACAACGCGTTCATGGACGCCCAGCGCACGGGCATCGAGCCGGAGACGCGCCAGCGCCTGCTCGAGGACCACGCCCGCAAGGTGCGCGGCCACGTCGACGTGCTGGCCCGCAAGGGCTACTGGACCGGTCTCGAGGTGAGCCCGGAGTTCACCGTCGCCTTCATCCCCAACGAGCAGCTGCTCAACTCGGCTCTCGACGTCGACCCGTCGCTGATGGAGCACGCCTTCCGCCAGGGCATCGTGCTCGCGACACCCACCAACCTGTGGGGCCTGCTCAAGACCGTCGCGTTCACGTGGAAGCAGGAGGCGCTCACCGAGGACGCGCAGCAGCTCTTCGAGCTCGGTCAGGTCCTCTACCGCCGCATCCTCAGGCTCTCCGAGCACGTCGACAAGCTGGGTCGCTCGATCCAGCGCAGCGTGAAGGACTTCAACGCGTTCACCGGCTCGCTCGAGCGGTCGGTCCTGCCCGCGGCACGCAAGCTCAACGCGGCCGACCCGATCGCGTCGATCCCCGCCCCGCAGGAGCTCGAGGACACGCCTCGCGCGCTGACCGCCGGCGACTTCGAGGCCATCGCCGATGCAGACCGCGACGAGCTCTCGTTCGACTTCGACGCCGGCTACATCGATGTCGAGGTCGTCGACGAGGACCGCGACGCGGGCTGAGCCCGCTCAACCTGCTCAGCGCGCTCAGACAGCTCCGCGGGTGCCGGGGCCGGCCGACAGGTCGACGGTGCGGCGGGTGTTCGCGAGCGCGGTGATGGTCGCCGTACCGATGGTGCCGGTGCGGTCGAAGACCTCGGCGGTCCCGACCGCGACGCCGTCCGCCGCGACGTGGTCGAGGGCGCGCAGGCCCAGCGAGGTGCCGTCGGGCAGCCGCGAGAGCGCCAGGTCGATGTCGGTGTTGATGTGCTCCACTCCCCCGCTCCCCCAGTTGGTCACCATGCTGGTCGCGTCGGCGATCGAGGCGACGGCCTGGAACGGCGTACACGGCTCGCCGAGGACGATCGGCACGGCCGTCTGCCAGGTCTGGTGACGCCCGGTGTTCTGGTGGTCGCCGAAGTCGTTCGACCACGGAGCGTCGCTGCTGAAGAAGGGCACGTGCGGCTCACCGGTCGTCGGCGCGACGTCATCGGGTGGCGGCGTCGCATGGTCGGCGGAGCCCCAGACCGCGCTCGGTGCGTCCGCGGAGGGTGCCAGGAAGGTCGCGCTCGCGCGCGCTACGGTCTCGCCGTCCTGCTCGACGGCCGCGTCCAGCAGGAGCAGCCGCGGCCCCTCCCGTACGACGGTCACGCCGGTGGTCGTGGTCGTCATCCGCGCGGGGCGGAACAGGTCGACGTGGTAGCGCGCCGGCACCATGTCCGCCCGGTGGGCGGCCGCCTCCTCGAGCGCGCGCGCGAGGAGACCGCTGACCGCGACGCCGTGCATCTGGTCCTTGCGCCAGCGCCCCTGGGCCAGTGGCAGCGGGTCGAACCCGTCATCCGACCTCTGGAACCAGGCGAACTGGAACGTGTTCTCGTGCACGTCGCCATCATGCCGGGTGCCGGCTCAGGGCTGCTGCGACACCCCGCCGGGGATCGGCGCCGTCGGGTCGTACGGCGCACGCGTCCAGATGAACGTTGCGCACTCGATGTGCCCGACGCTGCCGTCGTCACGGCGGTGCACGGTCAGCGTCTCGCCGGTGAGGTAGCCGCTCTCGCCGAGCCAGGTCCCGTCGGGCTGCGGGGCGAAGCTCATCCGCCTGCCGGGGCCCGCGGGCGGCGCGGCCTGGAGACGCGAGCCGTCCCAGCGCAGCACCGTGGGCGCGTGGCCCCAGTGCCAGGTGCCGAGGATGTCCAGGACCTCCGGCGCGACCGGACCCGGAGTCGGGACCCACTCGTCGGGGACCGGCGGCTCCGCCTCCAGCACCAGGTCGAGCAGGTCGCCCGCGAGGCCGCCGAGACCGTAGCCGGCGTTGCTCAGCACCACCGCACCCACACCCGAGTCGGGCTCGACCAGCACGCCGCAGGTGAACCCGGGCATCGAGCCGCCGTGGCCGACGAGCTTGCGTCCCTCGCTCCAGTCGATCGCCAGCCCCAGGCCCCAGACCTGGTCGCCCGACGGCTCCCCCGACTGCGGTGTCGTCATCGCGTCCAGCGAGGACCTGGACAGCACCGAGCGGTCCGGGTCGGCGAGCGCCGTCAGCCACGTGGCGAGGTCGCCGACCGTGCTCCACAGCTGCCCGGCCGGGGCCATCGCGCCGGTGTCGGGCAGCGGCTCCGGCATCGCCTCACCCGTGAGCGCGTCGACGGCGAAGCCCGCGGCGTACGGCTCGGCCCACTGGTAGGTCGTGCGGCCCATGCCGAGCGGACGCAGGATCTCGCTCTCGAGGGCGTCGGACCAGGTCGTGCCCCAGACCGACTCGACCACGGCACCGAGCAGGCCGTAGCCGAGGTTGGAGTAGTGCAAGCGGGTGCCCGGCTCCAGCACGGTCGCCGCCTCGGCATGGGCCGTCGCGAGTGCGGCCAGGTCGCTGCCCTCGCTGCGCTCCCACCAGGAGCCGTACGGCTCCGCGGTGATGCCGGCGGAGTGGCTGAGGAGCGAGCGGAGGGTGGCGTCGGCGTACGGCGCGGAGGGGCAGAACCGTCCGACCGGGTCACCGAGACGGAGCTGCCCGCGCTCGCGGGCGAGCATGACCAGCGCGGCCGTCATCGTCTTGGTGACCGAGCCGATCTTGTACTGCGTGTCGGCGTCCGGGCGGGCGTCGCTGCCGCGGCGCACGTGGCGACCGCGGCCTCCCGACCATGCCAGCTCCCCGGCGCGGACCACACCCGCGGAGACCGACGGAAGCCGGCCCTCGGCCTGTGCGGTGGCGACGGCGCGCAGGGCGGCGGCCGCCGTGGTGTCGAGCAGCCGGGTCATTCGGCGTACGCGTCCAGCGGCGGGCAGGCGCAGACGAGGTTGCGGTCGCCGTACGCCTGGTCGATGCGGGCGACCGGCGGCCAGTACTTGTCGGCGGCCTCGGCCATCCCGGCCGGGAAGACGCCGACCTCGCGGGAGTAGGCGCGGTCCCAGTCGCCGACGAGCGCGCGGGCGGTATGCGGCGCGTTGCGCAGCGGGGACGCCTCCGCCGCCCACTCCGCCGACGCCACCTTGTCGATCTCGCCCTTGATCGCGATCATCGCGTCGCAGAAGCGGTCGAGCTCGCGCAGGTCCTCGGACTCGGTGGGCTCGACCATGAGGGTGCCGGCGACGGGGAACGACATCGTCGGCGCGTGGAAGCCGTAGTCGATGAGCCGCTTGGCGACGTCGTCCACGGTCACGCCGGTCCGCTTGGTGATCTCGCGGACGTCGAGGATGCACTCGTGCGCGACGAGATCCGACTCGCCGCGATAGAGCACCGGGAAGTGCTCGCCGAGCCGCGCGGCGACGTAGTTGGCCGACAGGACGGCGACCGCGGTCGCCCTGGTCAGGCCCTCGGCCCCCATCATCCGGATGTAGGCCCACGAGATCGGCAGGATCCCCGCCGAGCCGTACGGCGCAGCGCTGATCGCGCCCGTGCCCTCACGGCGCTCGGGGTCGGGGTGCAGCACGTGCGTCGGGAGGTACGGCGCCAGGTGCTCGCGCACCGCCACCGGCCCCACCCCGGGGCCACCGCCGCCGTGCGGGATGCAGAACGTCTTGTGCAGGTTCAGGTGGGAGACGTCGCCGCCGAACCGACCCGGCTTGGCGTAGCCGAGCAGGGCGTTGAAGTTCGCGCCGTCGATGTAGACCTGTCCGCCGTGCTCGTGCACGATCTCGCAGAGCTCGGTGATCGTCTCCTCGTAGACGCCGTGCGTCGACGGGTACGTCACCATGATCGCAGCCAGGGTGTCGGCGTGCTGCTCGCACTTCGCGCGCAGGTCGGCGAGGTCGACCGTCCCGTCGTCGTCGGCCTTGACCACGACGACCTTCATGCCGGCCATGACGGCCGAGGCGGGGTTGGTGCCGTGCGCGGAGCTCGGGATCAGGCAGACGTCGCGCTCCGCCTGGCCGCGGGCGACGTGGTAGCCGCGGATGGCGAGCATCCCGGCGAGCTCGCCCTGCGCGCCGGCATTGGGCTGGATCGAGACGCGGTCGTAGCCGGTCGCCTCGGCCAGCCACTGCTCGAGCTGGTCGATGAGCTGCTCGTAGCCGGCGGCGTCGGCCGCCGGCACGAACGGGTGCAGGCCGGCGAAGCCGGGCAGCGAGATCGGCTCCATCTCGGTCGTCGCGTTGAGCTTCATCGTGCACGAGCCGAGCGGGATCATGCCGCGGTCCAGGGCGTAGTCGCGCGAGGACAGCCGGTGCAGGTAGCGCAGCATGGCGGTCTCGCTGCGGTGGCTGTGGAAGACGTCGTGGGTCATGAAGTCGGTCTGGCGGGCCAGCTCGGCCGGCAGCGCGCCCATGGGGTCGACCCGCTGCGGCGTGATGCCGAAGGCCGCGTGCAGCGCACCCAGGGTCGCCACGTCGGAGGTCTCCCCGAAGGAGACGCCCACCATGTCCGCGTCCACCAGCCGCAGCTGGAGGCCCTCGGCGCGTGCCGCGGCGACGACCTCGGCGGCGCGACCGGGCACCCGGATCCCGATGGTGTCGAAGAACATGTCCGAGACGAGCTCGTAGCCCGCGTTCTCGAACGATGTCGCCGCGCGCGCCGCGAGCTTGTGGATGTCGCCGGCGATCGCCCGCAGCCCGTCCGGGCCGTGGTAGACGGCGTACATCCCGGCCGTGACGGCGAGCAGCACCTGGGCGGTGCAGATGTTGGACGTCGCCTTGTCACGACGGATGTGCTGCTCGCGGGTCTGCAGCGCCAGCCGGTACGCCGGACGCCCCTCCGCGTCCAGCGAGACGCCGACCAGTCGGCCGGGCAGCTGTCGTTCGAGGCCCTCGCGGACGGCCATGAACCCGGCGTGCGGACCGCCGTAGAACAGCGGCACGCCGAACCGCTGGGTCGAGCCGACGACCACGTCGGCACCGAGCTCGCCGGGCGACTCGAGCAGCGTCAGCGCCAGCGGGTCGGCGGCGACGACGGCCAGACCGCCCCGCTCGTGCGCCGCCTCGATGAGCGGACGGGGGTCGAGGATCCGGCCGGACGCGCCGGGGTACTGCACCAGCACGCCGGACACCGGTCCCTCCGGCAGCCCGTCGGTGAGGTCGGCGACGGCGACCTCGATGCCGAGGCCCGCCGCGCGGGTGCGCACGACGTCGATCGTCTGCGGCAGCGCGTCGGCGTCGATGACGAACGGACCCTCGGCCTTGCGCAGCACGCGGTGCACCAGGCCGAGCGCCTCGGCGGCGGCGGTGCCCTCGTCGAGCAGTGAGGAGCCGGCGAGCGCCATCCCGGTCAGGTCGGCGACCATGGTCTGGAAGTTGATCAGCGCCTCGAGGCGGCCCTGCGAGATCTCGGGCTGGTACGGCGTGTACGCGGTGTACCAGCTCGGGTCCTCGAGGACGTTGCGCCGGATGACGGCCGGCGTCACCGTCGAGTGGTAGCCCAGGCCGATCATCGCCTCACCCGGCCGGTTGGTCGCGGCGAGCGTGCGCAGCTCGGCCGCGGCCTGCTCCTCGCTGACGGCCTCCGGGAGGTCCAGCGGCGACTCGTCGAGGATCCCCTTGGGGACGGCCGCCTCCATGAGGGCGTCGAGCGACTCGTAGCCGATCCGGTCGAGCATGGTGGCGACCTGCTGGTCGTCGGGGCCGAGATGACGGTTGAGGAAGGGCACGCTCATGAGGCGGAAGGCTCCAGGGTTCGGGACGTGTGAGCCTCCCCCTCTGTCGGCCGTGCCTCCAGAGTCGCCTGGTCCGCACGGTCCGGGTGCCTGAGAGGTTCCGGGGAGGAATTGCCCCTTCGGCGCAGGGTCGCCGCCCTGACTCTCCCGTGCGGGATCAACAGCGCCGAAAGACTATCAGCGCCGCCCGCTCGTGCGGTCGGCGCTGACGATGTCGTGTCCCCGGCTCGGCTGAGCCCGCAGCCTGGTCGAGACCCCTCAGCCCGCGTTGCGGGCGGCGCGGCGGGCTGCGAGCTCGTCGCCCTCGGACGGAGCGGCGGCAACGGTGTCGCTGGCCCGCTCGCTCGGCAGCTCGGCGAGGGTGCCCTCGATCTCGCGCCAGACGCCGCCGATCGCGATGCCGAAGACGCCCTGTCCACCCTGGAGGAGGTCGATGACCTCGTCGTTGCTGGTGCACTCGTAGACCGAGGCACCGTCGCTCATCAGCGTGACCTGCGTCAGGTCGTCGGTGCCGCGCTCGTGCAGGTGACTGACGGCGGTGCGGACCTGCTGCAGCGAGACGCCGGCGTCGAGGAGCCGCTTGGTGACCTTGAGGATCAGGATGTCGCGGAAGCTGTAGAGGCGCTGCGAGCCCGAGCCCTTGGCCCCGCGCACGCTCGGCTCGATCAGGCCGGTGCGGGCCCAGTAGTCGAGCTGGCGGTAGGTGATGCCGGCGGCGTTGCAGGCCGTCGGACCGCGATATCCGAGGTCGCTGGGCAGCGGCGAGACGTCATCGGTGAAGAGGAGACCCTGCTCCTCGGCCACGGCGGTGGCTGCGGACTCCAGGGCTTTGTCCGGCTGCTGCTCGTTCACTCGGTCCTCCATGGGCTGAGTCGGGGCGACACATGACGGTACGGCCGCGGCCGGAACCCGGTCAAAGACGTTGGCGGGCGTGTCGCGAAACTCTCACCCTCAAGTTGAGTTTGAGGGTCGATCCGTACGCCGTACCCCTCACCGACTCGCAGGCCGCTCCGCGGCCGCTCGATCGCTCGTACCCGACGCCCGACCTCATTCACTCGCATCGAAGTCCTCCGGCGAGACGTGGTCGAGGAACTCGCGGAACTTCTCGACCTCCTCGTCCTCCTCCGCCGGCACGGCCAGGCCGGCCTCGTCGAGGACGTCGTCGGCGCACACGATGGTGGTACCGGTGCGCAGGGCCAGGGCGATGGAGTCCGACGGCCGCGCGCTGACCTCGACGCCCGAGGCGAACACCAGGGTCGCGTAGAAGACGCCGTCGCGGACGTCGGTGATCCGGACCTCGCTGAGCTCGTTGCCGGTCGCCGACAGGACGTCCTTCATCAGGTCGTGCGTCAACGGCCGCGGAGGTACGACGCCCTGCTGGGCGAAGGCGATCGCGGTGGCCTCGACGGCCCCGATCCAGATCGGCAGGTAGCGGTCGCCCACCACCTCGCGGAGCAGGACGATCGGCTGGTTGGAGGGCATCTCCACCCGGACTCCCATGACATCGACCTCGCGCACATCACCAGCCTACTCGCGGCCGCGGACCGGGACACCCGGGAGCGCGGAGGGCTGCCGTTTGGTACCAAACGGCACTCGAACGGCCCCGGAAACTGCCGTTTGGTACCAAACGGCAGTGATCAGGAGCGGCGGAGGCCGGCCTTCACGAGGGTCGCGTGCAGCCGGACGGAGAGGGCTGCGAGCTCACTGGCCGTGTCGTCGGCCCGGGCGGCGGCGGCGGCGTCGCGGGAGCGTCGTACGGGGGCGGTGACCTGCTGGACCAGGCCGACCTCGCGGTCGGCGGCGGCGCGGAAGGCCCGGAGGTGACGCGGCTCGAGGCCGAACTCGCCGAGCTCGCGGGCGGTCGTCGCGATGACCAGCGCGTCGGAGTCGAAGTGGCCGGTCGGCATGGCCGTGAGGAGGCCGAAGGTCTCCAGCTCGGCCAGCGTCCCCTCGGAGATCTCGGCGATCTTGAGCAGCTCCTTGCGGGACAGCCGCAACCCGTCGGTACGACGGAACGACTCCGCCGGCGGCAGCCCGTCGACGCCGAGCGTGTTCTTGGGGACCGTCGGGACGACCGAGTCGATCGGCGGCGGCTCCAGCCCGCGGTCGATCGCGTCGAGGTGCTCGCCGATGACCTTCAGCGGCAGGTAGTGGTCGCGCTGCATGCGCAGCACGTAGACCAGCCGCTCGACGTCGGCCTCGGAGAACTTCCGGTAGCCCGCGGGCGTCCGCTCGGGCTTGATCAGGCCCTTGTCCTCGAGGAAGCGGATCTTCGGGATGGAGACCGACGGGAAGTCCTCACGGAGTCGGTCGAGCACCTGCCCGATGTTGAGCAGCGGCTCCGGCCCCCGCCGCGGCTGAGGTGCTGCCATCTGCTCAGGCGTCCTCGTGGCCCGCGAAGTAGACCAGACGGTACTTGCCGATCTGGACCTCGTCGCCGTCGTTGAGGTCGACCTTCTCGATGCGGTCGCGGTTGACGTAGGTGCCGTTGAGGCTGCCCTTGTCCTCGACGGTGAACCCGCTCCGGGTGCGGCTGAAGACCGCGTGCGAGCGCGAGACGGTCACGTCGTCGAGGAAGATCGCGCTCTGCGGGTGGCGGCCGGCCGTGACCGACGCCTGGTCGAGCAGGAACCGGCTGCCCGCGCCCGGCCCCTTCTGGACCACCAGGAGAGCGTGGCCGACCGGCAGGGCGTCGACCGCGGCCGCGTCGACCGGGCTCAGCTGCCGGTCGGAGGTCTCGACCTTGTCGGCCTTGTCACCACCGAACTGGATGGTCGCGGTGACGTCGGTCGGCAGGGCGGCGGCCCCGTCGGGGGCGACCAGCCGCGTGCCGCACTGGGAGCAGAATCGCGCGTCGTCGGGATTCTGCCGGCCACAGTTGGTGCAGAACGGCATCAGCTCTCCTGGGGGTTCCGACGCAGGTGCCCGGAGCGCCCGGGCCAAGTCTCACCCTGCGTCTGAGGTGGATGCTTCCAACCTACACCGGGCGGCGACGGGCGTCCTAGGCCGCGTTGGTAAAGCCGGGGCCGTCGCGAGCGTCGCGATGTGCGTGCGCCGGCAAGGCGCCGATGCGCTGGCAGACTGGACGTCTTTCGAGCATCGGCAACGCCGCCGGAGTGCGTA
>WQZX01000099.1 GCA_009780515.1 Nocardioidaceae bacterium
CCGCGGACGTGGCGCCCGATCGGGCCGCGCTACGCCGCGATCGCGTTCGGCATCGCGCTGCTCGCGATGTTCCTGATCATGTGGTTCACGTTCCCGCAGCAGACCAAGGACGCGATCGGTCCGCTCGAGCGTCTGACCGTTCTGGGCTTCGTCCTCCTCGGCGATGCGCTTCTCTACGCGCTCGCCCGGTCGCGGATCACCGCCACCGACGACGGCCTCGTCATCGTCAACGGCTACCGCAAGCGGCAGTTCGCGTGGGCGCAGGTCGTGGCGGTGCGACTGCCCAAGGGCGCTCCCTGGCCGACCCTCGACCTGTCCGACGGCACCACCTGCTCGGCGATGGGCATCCACCAGTCCGACGGCGAGAAGGCGCGGTACGCCGTACGCGAGCTCAAGACCTATCTGGCCCTCCGGTCGACGCCGGAGCGGTGAGGGCGCGGGAGTCCCCGGCCACACCCCGGATCCCCCAGCTGGCGCCGAAGGTCCGACCCGGCTCCAGCGTCACCAGGTCGTCCTCGGAGTTGAACGCGTCCGGGGGAGCGGTCATCGGCTCGACGGCCACGCTGCGACGCGGTGTCGCCGTGTCGTCGGCGGTGTAGACCTGCACCCACCGGTGCTGCTCGTCGACCCACAGCTCGACGCCGCCGGACTCCCCGTCGAGACGCACCCCGCGGTCGGGGCCCAGGTCGGTGAACGCGTGGTCGAGCACCGTCGCGCCGAGAGTGCGCGGCGTGCGGAAGTCGAAGTCCGTCCCGCCGACGTCCTCGCGTCCGGCCGGCAGCAGCCGCTCGTCGTCGGTGAGCAGCCGGGTCGCGGCCGGCAGTGTCATGCGCCAGCCGTCGCAGCCGCCGCTCGCGTCGGCCACGAGGTAGGGGTGCGCACCCGACGCGTACGGCGCGCGCTCGTCGCTCAGGTTCGTCGCCGACTGGGTCACGACCAGTCCGTCCGCGCCCACCGCGTAGGAGATGCGCAGGTCGAGGGTCCACGGATAGCCGGTCTGCGCGGGCAGCCGGTAGCCGAGCTCGACCCGGTCCTGCTCCCGGGCAACCACGGACCACGCCGCCCAGCGGACGAGCCCGTGCGAGGCGTTGCCGCGCTTCGGCTCTGTCAGCGCCAGCTGCTGCTCCCTGCCGTCGAACGTGTAGCGCCCGTCGCGGATGCGGTTCGGCCACGGCATCAGCACCTGCCCGCGCCCGCCTGAGGACATCGCGTCCTCGCCGAACCCGTCGATCAGGTGGCGCCCGTCGTACGTCAGGTCGCGGAGCGCCCCACCGCTCTCGGTGACCACGGCGACGTACCCGTCGGCCTCGATCCGGTACTGGTCCCCACTCGGCGCGATCACACTTGTCGACCCTAGCGGCGCACCACCCGGCGATCAGAACGCCAGCCCGAGCCCCCGGTACGACGGCACCGACTCGACCACGGCGTCGCCCGACACGAGGTGGACGGTCCGCGCGTGCTCGAACGGCTCGCCCGACTTGGCGTGCCGGAACCACACCAGGTCGCCGACGCGAAGCCCGGTGGTGCCGTCGCCGACCAGCGGTGTCTGCACCTCGCCGGCACCCTCCATCCCGGTGAGCCGCAACCCGGCCGGGGCCCAGGGGAGCGGCACCCGGTCGGCGCCGGCGGGTCCGGACGCGATCAGGCCGCCGCCGTGGACGGTGACGACACCCGGCCCGGGCACGCGCGTCACCGGCAGCCCGAAGTACGCCGCGGGCCGAGGAGTGAACGCCCGGTAGTGGTCGAACAGCCCCGGCACCAGCAGACCCGACCCGGCGGTCACCTCGGTGACGACCGGGTCGGCCGAGGAGGACTCCAGCGAGCCCGAGCCGCCGGCGTTCCAGAAGTCGAGGTCGACCAGGCCGGACAGCGCCTCTGCGATCGCCGCGCGACGCTCGACCAGCTGGGTGATCGAGCGCCGCTTGATCCGCCGCACGATCGCCGAGCGTCCGCGCTGACCCGGCACCGCGTCCGGAACACCGGCGACCTGGCCCTCGTAGGTCATGACGCCGACCAACGCGAAGCCCGGCCGTGCCAGCACGTTCCGTGCCAGCGCGACGACCGCATCGGCGGCGTACAGGGGCGAGCGGCGGGGGCCGATCTGCTGGCCGGCGACCCGCAGGCCCGCGTCGACGTCGATCGCCACGCGCACCGTGACCTCGCCCGCCCCGCACGTCCTGCGCACCCGGTCGACGAGGTCGAGGTGGGCCACGTCGTCGACCATGATCGTGACCCGCGCGGCCGCGTCGGGCGTGGACAGCAGTGAAGTCAGCGCGGTCCGGTCGACGGTGGGGTAGGCCACCACGACGTCGTCGCAGCCGCCCTCCGCGACCAGCCACAGCGCCTCCGCGAGCGTGTAGCCCAGCACGCCGGCGAAGCCTGGGCGGTCGAGCGCGCGCCGAACCAGCGCGGGCACCCGCAGTGACTTCGACGCCACCCGGATGGGCGTGCCGCCCGCCCGCCGTACGAGGTCGGCGGCGTTGGCGTCGAACGCGTCGAGGTCGACCACGAACGCCGGCGTCGAGACCGGACCGACCGCCTCGACGGCCGCGCTGAGCCGTCCGGCGAGGTCGTTGCGGAGCGTTGCGTCGGTGGCCTGCACGATCCTCATGCTTCCACGCTGCCGCCCGGATGGGACGATGGCGCGGTGAGCGAGGAGCACCCGAACCAGCGGCGCCTGCAGGGGTCGGAGTACGTCGACGACACCGGGGCCGCCGACCCCGGCCTCCTCGCCGCCCTCCAGCGGTACGCCGCCGAGCCGACCCACCCGGACGGCTACCCGGGTGTCCTGCAGGCGCTCGCCGCCGCTCGCCTGCTCGTGCCCGTCGTCGCGGTCCTGGGGGAGAGCGAGGTCGGCGAGGACGGCCTGGAGCGGGACAAGAGCAGCGACATGGCGGCCGTGCTGCTGACCGGCGCCGACGGCCGGATGGCGCTGCTCGCCTTCACCTCGACCGCCAGCCTCACCGGCTGGGACCCCGATGCCCGTCCGGTCCCGGTGGCGGCCCACCTGGCCGCCGCGACCGCCGTGCAGGAGGGCGCATCGGCCCTCGTGGTCGACCTCGCCGGCCCGGCGACGTTCGTCGTCGAGGGCGAGGACCTCCACCGGCTGGCGTCCGGCTGGCGGCCGGTGCGCCTCGAGGACGGCTCCTGGGGCTGGCTCGGCACCCCGCCCGACGGCTCCCTCGATTCGGCGGCCGGGGAAGAAACCGGATAGCATCGGTGTTGACCGATTCGTCACCCCATGAGAATGAAGTGACGGATCCACAAGCGGAGACCCGGCAACACATCGTCTCCCACCCGCACCGACCGCATGCACCACAGGTCGTCGGGTCCGGTCCAAGGGCACGGCCTCGGTGAGCTCCGAGAGGGCCGGTGTCGTTGACTGGCTTCCGCTTGCAGCAGCGGGAGCCTTCTTCCTTTTTCGTGGACGGCACCCGACCGAACGAACTTGGAGGACACATCAGCACCGAGCTGCGCATCAACGAGCGGATCCGGGTTCCCGAGGTCCGCCTCGTGGGCCCCAACGGGGAGACGGTCGGCATCGTGTCGACCGACCAGGCCCTCAAGCTGGCCCAGGAGGCCGACCTCGACCTCGTCGAGATCGCGCCGATGGGCAAGCCGCCCGTCTGCAAGCTCATGGACTACGGGAAGTTCAAGTACGAGAACGCCCAGAAGGCCCGTGAGTCTCGACGGAACCAGACCAACGTCATCATCAAGGAGATGAAGCTCCGGCCGAAGATCGACAAGCACGACTACGAGACCAAGAAGGGTCACGTCGTGCGGTTCCTCAACGCCGGGGACAAGGTCAAGATCACGATCATGTTCCGCGGGCGCGAGCAGCACCGCCCGGAGCTGGGCTTCCGGCTCCTGCAGAAGCTCGCCGAGGACGTCGAGGAGCTCGGCTTCGTCGAGTCCAGCCCCAAGCAGGACGGCCGGAACATGACGATGGTGCTGGGCCCGAACAAGAAGAAGGCCGCCGCGATGGCCGAGGTGAAGGCCGCGAAGGACCAGGCCGCCGCCGAGAAGGCCGACGAGGTCGCCGCCGAGCAGGCGGAGCTGGCCCAGCGTCGCGCGGCGCAGCCCACGCCGAAGAAGGCCAAGCGCGCCAACGAGGCGCTCGACCCCGACATCGACCTGTAAGCAGAGAGTTAGAGAGCAACGAGATGCCGAAGAACAAGACCCACTCGGGTGCGAAGAAGCGCTTCAAGGTGACCGGCAGCGGCAAGATCCTGCGGGAGAAGGCCGGCAAGCGCCACAACCTCGAGAAGAAGGCCTCCAAGGTCACCCGTCGCCTCACCGGCGACGTCGTGGTTGCGAAGAACGACGTCCCCCGCGCGAAGAAGATGCTCGGCCTCTGAGCCTGAGCTCCCCACGCGACAACACCCGAGCAAGTAGGAGATAGAGATGGCACGCGTCAAGCGCGCAGTCAACGCCGCCAAGAAGCGTCGTACCACCCTCGACCGCGCGAGCGGCTACCGCGGCCAGCGTTCGCGCCTGTACCGCAAGGCCAAGGAGCAGGTCACCCACTCGCTGGTCTACAGCTACAACGACCGGAAGAAGAACAAGGGCAACTTCCGTCGCCTGTGGATCCAGCGCATCAACGCCGCCGCGCGTGCGCAGGGCATGACGTACAACCGCTTCATCCAGGGCCTGAACCTGGCCGGCGTCGAGGTGGACCGCAAGATCCTGGCCGACCTGGCCGTCAACGACACCGCCGCGTTCAACGCGCTCGTCGAGACCGCCCGGGCCGCGCTGCCCGAGGACGTCAACGCGCCGGCCTCCGCCTGAGTCTGCTCCTCACTTGAGCAACATCCCGGTGCCGCTGACCGCGAGCAGCTCGCGGGTCAAGGAGGCCCGGAGGCTGAGCCGCCGCTCGGAGCGATCCGAGCGGCGGCTCTTCCTCGCTGACGGCCCGAAGGCCGTCCAGGGCGCTCTCGAGCGCCCGTCCCGCGTGGTCGAGGTCTTCGCCACCCTCGCGGCCTCCGAGCGGTACGCCGACCTCCTCGGCGACGCTGCCGTGACACTGGTCGACGACCGGGCGATGTCCGCGCTGTCGGACAGCGTGAGCCCGGCGGGGATCGTCGCGGTCTGCCGGTTCCTCGACGTCCCGCTGGCCGAGCTGGTCGACCACGTCCCGACCCCGCGCCTGGTGGCCATCTGCGCCGACGTGCGCGACCCCGGCAACGCCGGCACGGTCCTGCGCTGCGCCGACGCGGCGGGTGCCGACGCGGTGGTCCTGGCCGGAGACGCCGTCGACCTCTACAACCCCAAGACGATCCGCGCCTCGGTCGGCTCGGCCTTCCACCTGCCGATCGCCGTCGAGCGCGACCCGCTCCAGGCGGTCGCCTGGGCCCGGTCGGCCGGCCTCGACGTCCTCGCGGCCGACATGCAGGGCGAGCCGCTGTTCGAGGCAGAGCTCTCCGTGCCGACGGCCTGGCTCTTCGGCAACGAGGCGTGGGGCCTGCCCGACGGGCTGGTCGCAGCCGTCGACCGCACGATCAGCATCCCGATCTACGGCCGGGCCGAGTCGCTGAACCTGTCGACGGCCGCCGCGGTCTGCCTCTACGCCAGCGCCCGCGCCCAGCGCTCGCACTGACACATGCTCCCTGCGTCGCCGGTTGGTACTAGCCTCGGACCATGGCTCCCGAGGCGATCGACCTGCTGCCCGACGGCGCGGTCATCGCGGACGCCGAGGGCCGGGTCGTGCTGGTCAACCGCGCGGCAGCGTCGATGCTCGATGTCGACACCGGCGCGGTCGTGGGCGAGAAGCTCGGCGACGTGCTCGCGCTGACCGACCACGACGGCTGCAGGTGGGCCGACGCCATCGATCTGTACGCCGGCCTGGCGATCCGCACCGGCGTCGGCGAGCAGAGCTGGCTGCTGCCCGACGGCACCGAGGTGCTGGTCGCCGTACGCCTGAACCGCAGCGAGCGACGCGGCCCGATCGAGAGCGTGGCGGTCAGCCTGCGCTCCGGCCGCGGTCGTGCACGCCTCGACCGGGAGCGCTCCGACCTCGTCGCGACCGTCGCCCACGAGCTGCGCTCTCCGCTGACCGGGGTGAAGGGCTTCGTGCACGCCCTCCTCAACCGCTGGGACAAGCTCACCGACGAGCAGAAGCGGCTGATGCTGACGACGGTCAGCGTCGACGCCGACCGGCTCAGCAGGTTGATCGCCGAGCTGCTCGACGTCGCCCGGATCGACACCGGCCGGCTGACCCTGCACCGGCGGCCGACGGACCTCGCGCTGAAGGCCGAGCGCGTGCACGCCTCGATGGCCGTGTCCACCGCCCGGGAGATCGTGCTCGACGTCGTCGAGCGGCCGATGATCGACGCCGACCCCGACAAGGTGGTGCAGGTCCTCACCAACGTGGTCGAGAACGCCGTGCGTCACGGCGACGGCCGGGTCTGCGTCCGTGTCGGGCTGGCCGCCGACGATCCCGGGTACGCCGAGACCGTGGTGACCGACGAGGGCGAGGGCATCCCCGCGGAGCTGCGAAACCGCGTCTTCACGAAGTTCTGGACCTCGGGCAGCGGCGGCTCAGGGCTCGGGCTGTACATCGTCCACGGACTGATGAAGGCGCACAACGGACTGGCGATCATCGACGACGCCCCCGGTGGCGGGAGCCGCTTCACGCTGCGCTGGCCGCTGGCCGACCCCGCCGAGCAGGCGTGATCCCGGAAGGCTGGCCCGATGGACGACAACGACCCCAAGGCGGTGCTCCACCGCTACCTCCAGCGGGCGAGGGCCGCGCTGCTGGCCAAGCTCGACGGCGTGGGCGAGCGCGACGCCCGGCTGCCGCGGACCCCGACCGGCACCAGCCTCGCGGGGATCGTGCTCCACTGTGCGAACGTCGAGGCCGTCTACTTCGGTCCGACGTTCGGCCGTGACTGGCCCGACCCGGACCACCGGTGCTTCATCTCCGAAGAGCGGTTCGAGGAGGACCTGCAGGCCGACTGGGTCCTGCCGGCCGACGTCCCGTTGACGGAGCTGACGTCCTTCTACCGCCGGGTGGGGGAGTTCGCCGACGCCACGATCGAGGCGAACGCGCTCGACGCGAAGGGCTCGGTCCGGCACTGGGGCGACCGGCCGGTCACCCTGCAGCAGATCCTCGTGCACACGCTGTCCGACCTCGACCGTCACGCCGGCCATGCCGACATCCTGCGCGAGCAGGTGGACGGGAGCGCCGGGCTGCGGTCCCAGGGCGACAACCTGCCTGACGACATCGACTGGCCGGCGTACCTTCGGCGGATGCGGGCGATCGCCGACGGCTTCCCGCCCTGAGCGCGATCCTCAGGCGCGGGTCGCGACGGTGAGCAGCACGACCGCGTCGCTCACGGCCTCCAGCGAGTGCCGCTGGGGCGGGACGACGAGGTAGTCGCCGGGCCCGCCGTCCCAGGACTCCTCGCCGGCGACGAGGCGTACGTCGCCCTCGAGGACCTGGAGGCTGGACTCACCGGGGGAGTCGTGCTCGTGGAGGGCCGAGCCGCCGGCGAGCGCGATGAGCGTCTGGCGCATGTCGTGCTCCCGGCCGCCGTGGATCGTGATGGCGGAGCGCCCGCTGGACGAGGACCGCGCTGCCGCGAGCTGATCCTTCGCCAGGCTGGTCAGGGACTGGCTGTTCACTCGTCGTACCTCCTGGTGGAGTGGTGACGCGGAGTCTTCGGAGTCCGTGGTCCCTCAACCTTACGGCCGGTGCGGCCCCACTAGACTCCCCTCGAGTCCAGCCGTGCAGAAAGGCAGCGATGTCCGGCCCCAACACCGACTACGACCCGGTCGAGGTCAGCTCTCTCCAGCAGGGCGAGATCGACGCGGCCCGAGACGCGGCGATCGCCGCGATCGAGGCGGCCGCCGACCTCGAGCAGCTCAAGGCGGTCCGCAGCGCCCACGCGGGCGACCGCTCACCGCTCGCGCTCGCGAACAGGGAGATCGGAGCGCTCCCGCCGCAGGCCCGCAAGGAGGCAGGTCAGCGCGTCGGCCAGGCACGCGGTGCCGTGAGCAAGGCGCTCGCCGAGCGGCAGGTCGTGCTCGAGGCCGAGCACGAGGAGCGGATGCTCGTCGAGGAGACCGTCGACGTCACGCTGCCGACCGACCGTCGCCCCGAGGGCGCGCGCCACCCGCTCACCACCGGCGCCGAGCTGATCGCCGACATCTTCGTCGCGATGGGCTGGGAGGTCGCCGAGGGCCCGGTCATCGAGGCCGAGTGGCTCAACTTCGACGCGCTCAACCTGGGTCCGGACCACCCCGCCCGCACCATGCAGGACACGTTCTGGACCGAGCCCGCCGACCGCCACCTGGTCCTGCGCACGCACACCAGCCCGGTCCAGGCGCGCACCATGCTGACCCGCAGGCCCCCGATCTACGTCGTCTGCCCCGGTCGCGTCTTCCGCACCGACGAGTACGACGCCACCCACAGCCCGATGTTCCACCAGGTCGAGGGCCTGGCGATCGACGAGGGCATCTCGATGGCCCACCTCAAGGGCACGCTCGACCACTTCGCCACGCAGATGTTCGGCGAGGGCATCACGACGCGCTTCCGTCCGTCGTACTTCCCGTTCACCGAGCCGAGCGCCGAGGTGGACCTCGTCTGCTTCGTCTGCCGGGGCAGCCAGGTCGACGAGGACGGCGACACCTGCCGCACCTGCCGCGGCGAGGGCTGGATCGAGTGGGGCGGCTGCGGCATCGTCAACCCGCGCGTGCTCCGCGCGTGCGGCGTCGACAGCGAGCGCTACAGCGGCTTCGCCTTCGGCATGGGCATCGACCGCACCCTGATGTTCCGTCACGGCCTGGAGGACCTGCGCACCCTGTTCGAGGGCGACGTCCGGTTCACCACTGCGTTTGGGAGTGATCTGTGAAGGCCCCGATCTCCTGGATCAAGGAGTACGTCGACCTGCCCGGCTCGGTCACGACCGAGGCCCTCACCGACCGGCTGACCGCCCTCGGCCTCAAGCTCGAGGCGATCGAGCGGGCCGACATCACCGGCCCGCTGGTCATCGGCCGCGTCCTGACCCAGGACAAGGAGCCGCAGAAGAACGGCAAGACGATCAACTGGTGCACCGTCGACGTCGGCGACGCCAACGGCACCGGTGAGCCCCAGGGCATCGTGTGCGGCGCGCACAACTTCGGGCCCGGCGACCTCGTGGTCGTCGTGCTCCCGGGCGGAGTCCTGCCCGGCGGCTTCGAGATCTCCGCTCGCAAGACCTACGGCCACGTCAGCGCCGGCATGATCTGCTCCGCCCGCGAGCTCGGCCTCGGCGACGACCACGACGGCATCGTGGTGCTGCCCGCCGACGCGGGCGAGCCGGGCCAGGACGTCTTCGAGCTGCTCGGCCTCGACGAGGAGGTCATCGAGTTCGAGATCAACCCCGACCGCGCCTACGCCCTGAGCCTGCGCGGCATCGCCCGCGAGGCGGCGCTCGGCTTCGAGGCTCCGTTCACCGACCCGGCCGACCGCTCCCTGCCGGCCGCCGACGGCAGCGCCTACCCGGTCGTGGTCGACGACGCGGCCGCCTGCCCGGTCTTCGCCACGCGCACGGTCAGCGGCTTCGACCCCTCGGCCCCGACGCCCGACTTCATCAAGAAGCGCGTCGAGCAGGCCGGCATGCGCTCCATCTCCCTCGCGGTCGACGTCTCCAACTACGTCATGCTCGAGCTGGGCCAGCCGAACCACTGCTACGACAAGGCCAGGCTGGCCGGTCCGATCCGGGTGCGCCGCGCGCAGGCGGGGGAGCGACTCACCACGCTCGACGACGTCGAGCGCACGCTGCACCCCGAGGACCTCCTGATCACCGACGACAACGGGCCGATCGGCCTGGCCGGTGTCATGGGAGGGGCCGACAGCGAGATCTCGTCGACCACCACCGACATCGTCGTGGAGGCCGCGCACTTCGACCCGACCACGATCTTCCGCGCCCAGAAGCGTCACAAGCTCGGGTCGGACGCATCCAAGCGCTTCGAGCGCGGTGTCGACCCGCGGATCTGTGGAGCGGCCGCCGACCGGGTCGTCGAGCTGCTGGTCCAGCACGGCGGGGCGACCGCCGACGCCGGCTTCACCCACGTCGGTGAGCCGCCGGCGCCGTCAGTGATCACCGTGGCCGCGGACCTCCCCGCGCGACTCAGCGGCATCGAGGTCTCCGCCGAGGAGGTCGTGAAGCACCTCCGCGCGGTCGGCGCGACCGTCGAGGAGACCGACGGCATGCTCGCCGTCGTGCCGCCCACCTGGCGGCCCGACCTGGGCGACCCCTACGACCTCGTCGAGGAGGTCGTCCGGATCGTCGGCTACGACCAGGTCCCGTCGGTGCTGCCGCGCCGGGCCACCGGTCGCGGTCTGACCCGTGAGCAGCAGCTGCGCCGCCGCATCGGCCGCGCGCTCGCCGGTGCCGGCTGCGTGGAGGTCGTCAGCTTCCCGTTCGTCGGGCCGGCGACCTTCGATCAGCTCGGGCTGCCCGCCGACGACCCGCGCCGCGACACGGTGGCGCTCGCCAACCCGATCAGCTCCGAGGAGCCGTCGTACACCACGACGCTGCTGCCCGGCGTGCTCAAGGCGTCCGCGCGCAACCTCGGCCGCGGAGCTTCCGGAGTGGCGCTCTTCGAGACCGGCACCGTCGCGTTCCCGCAGGGCGACACCGCCGCACCGATCTACGGCGTCGAGGGCAGGCCCGACGACGCGCAGCTCGCGGCGCTCCTCGACGCCCTCCCACGCCAGCCCCAGCACCTCGCCGTCGTGCTCGCCGGCGAGGCGGAGCGGGCCGGCTGGTGGGGCGCCGGTCGTACGGCGACCTGGGCCGATGCCGTGGGCCTGGTCCGCCGGCTCGCCGACGAGCTGGGCGTGCGCACCGAGACCGTCCGGGGCACGCGAGCGCCCTGGCAC
>WQZX01000100.1 GCA_009780515.1 Nocardioidaceae bacterium
GGGCAACCCCTACCGCGACTGGCACGTGACCATCAGGGCCACCGCGATCGACAAGGCATACCCGAGCATCGGCGCCTTCCAGAGGCTGGCCTTCGTCAAGCGCGACGGCCACGGCTCGTGGGGCGGCCGGGTGATCACGATGCGGGTGGTCGGGTCGAAGAAGACCGTGACGGTCTCGGGCGACGCCTTCCGGATCGCGCTGGGGCTGCGCTCCACCTGGTTCCACCTGGCCTGATCACGTCGGTCCGGGCCGCGGGATGACCCGGAAGGACCATCTGCGCCTGCCCCTTCGGTCGGACTTCGCGTGGTGTTGCGCGATCCTTCTCGACCTGTGGTGACGCGGTCCTAGCCTGACGACCGTGGACGTCATGACCTTGCGCATCACCTTCGCGGTGATCTCGGGCTGCGTGCTGGTCCTGTTCTACGGCGTGACCTATCGGTCGACCCGGTCGGCGTACAGCCGGTGGTGGTGCCTCTCGCTCGCCAGCTTCATGGTGGCCGCGCTCCTGTGGGTGCTCGACGGCACGCCGCTGCAGGCCGTCGCCAACCCGCTCGGCAACCTCGTCGGTGTGCTCGCGATGGCGTTCGTCTGGGCGGGTGCCGGCTCGCTGCGCGACCGCCGGGTGCCGTGCTGGCAGCTGCTCGCGCCGCCGCTGGTGGTCTGGCTGCTGTCCGCGATCGACGACCCGGCGCACGACGTCTGGGCCGGCGGCGCCTTCTACCTGCTGGCGATGACGGTGATGATCGGGCTGTCGGCGTACGAGCTGGCGGGGGCGCTGCGGGCCGAGCGCCGTCGCGTGGTCGTGCGGGCGTCGTACCTCTTCTCGCTGCGGTCGATCATGGGGGTCTCGACCGTCATCGCGGTGTACTACGTCGTACGGACCGCGGTGTTCATCGCCCTCGGCTCGCAGTCGCGGGTCTTCGTGGCGGGCTTCGGGCCGCAGGTCACGACGATGCTGACGCTCATCCTGCTCGTGGTCGTCACTTTCAGCATGTCGGCGCTGAGCCACGAGCAGCAGGCCTCGGAGCTGCGCGAGCGCGCGAACACCGACGGCATGACCGGGCTGCTGAACCGGACGGAGTTCCTGCGGCGCGCCCAGGTCGAGATCGATGCCGGGACGACCGGCGCCCACGGTGCGGTCGTGGTCGCCGACCTGGACAACTTCAAGGAGCTCAACGACACGTTCGGCCACGACGCCGGCGACCGGGCGCTGCTCGCGTTCGCCGAGGTGTGCCGGCTCACCGTCGGCGGCGACGGTCTGGTCGGGCGGCTCGGGGGCGACGAGTTCGCCGTCCTGCTGTACGACGACCGGCTGGCCGACCACATCGTCGAGGAGATCGCGGTTCGGCTGGCCACCACTCCGCCGGCGACCGCGCAGGCCGTCGCGCCCCCGACCGCGAGCTTCGGCGTCGCGCCGGTCGACGGGTCCACCGACCTGGGCGCCGTGGTCACACGGGCCGACGTCGCGCTCTACCAGGCGAAGGCGGCCGGCCGGGCGTGCGCCGTACGGTTCGACGGGCGGCTGCCCGAGCACCGGCCGATGCCGAGGTCGGTCGCGATTTGACCCCGGCGGTGTCAGGCCTGCTCTGCCCACCAGGAGACGGTGGCCCTCATCGCGTCGTCGACGGGTGTCGGAGCCAGCCCGAGCAGCCGCTCGCTGCGTGATGAGTCGAGCACGAACGCCGCGGTGAACTGGTAGGACATCTCGGCGATCTCGCGGGTGGCGCCGTGGACCGTGCCGATCGCGCGGAGCAGGCCGGCGGGGATGACGCCGACCTTCGGGACCGGGACGCCGCCCGCCTTCGCCACGGCCGCGACGAGCTCGCGCTGGGTCAGCGGGGGAGCGGTCGGCGCGAGCAGGAAGGTGTCGTGCAGCGCGGGAGTTGCCGCGGCCCGGATCATCGCGGCGGCGAGATCGGGGACGTAGGTCCAGGAATGCGGCTGGTCGGCGCTGCCGAGCACGCGCATGGTGCGACCGGCGAGCACCGTCGGGATCAGCCGCTCGCCGCCGTGGGCGCCGCGGACGTGGGGCCCGAAGAAGTCGGAGGCGGCGACGCTCACGGTCGGTGTCGGCGATGCCGCCCGGGCACCGAGCAGCTCGGCCCGGATCGCGGGCTTGCCGAAGTCCGCGTCCCGCGGCGTCTCCTCGGTCATCGGGCCGGTGACGCGGCCGTAGGAGTACAGGCTCTCGGGGAAGACGACGACCGCTCCCACGCGACCGGCCGCCTCGAGCACGGTCCTCTCGGCCGCCGGCAGCTCGGCGCGCCAGGCCGCCGCGGCGTACGCCGACGCGTGGATGCAGTGGTGGACGGTCACAGCGCCGGCGAGCGCGGCGCCGAGTCGATCGGACCGGGACACGTCGACGCGGCGGCGCTCGACGAGCGGGTGCTCGGGTCCGCTGCCCGAGCGGGTGAGGACGCGGACGTGCTCGCCGGCCTCGGCGAGCTGAAGGGCGACGGTGGTGCCGACGGGGCCGGCGCCGGTGACGACGTGGACGGACATGGGCTTCTCCTCGGGGTCCGGGCGGAAAGAGAGCAGTGCTCTCGGGATGAGAGTGTCACCGCTCCGAAGGAAATGCAAGAGCGGTGCTCACTTTTTCGGGCGATGCTCTGTAAGATGCCGTCATGACCACCCCGCGTGACCGCGCCCGGGCGCGGACCATGGACGAGATCACCCGCATCGGCCGCGAGCACCTCGCGCTCCACGGCGCTGCCGCGCTGTCGTTGCGGGCCGTCGCGCGCGACCTCGGCGTCGTGTCGTCGGCGGTCTACCGGTACGTCAGGAGCCGCGACGAGCTGCTGACCCTCCTCCTCGTCCAGGGGTACGACGAGCTCGGCGACGCCGTCGACGCGGCGGTCGCCGCCGTCCCGGCCCGGCGCCACCGGGAGAGGTTCTTCGCTCTGGGCAGGGCGGTCCGGTCGTGGGCCCTGACCGAGCCGGCGACGTACGCGCTGCTGTTCGGCGGGCCGGTGCCCGGCTACGCGGCGCCGGGCGAGCAGACCACGGCCCCGGGCACGCGGGTGCCCCGCCTGATGCTGGAGATCGCCGCGGCCGCCCACGCCGTCGGTGAGCTCGACCTGCCCCAGGTCGGGCGGATCGGCAAGCCGCTCGCGACCGGCCTCGACGGGATCCGCAGCCAGTTCGAGATCGACCTGCCCGACGCCGTGCTGGTGCGCGGGGTGACGGTCTGGTCCAGCCTGTTCGGCGCGGTCGGCTTCGAGGTCTTCGGGCAGTACGGCCCCGACCGGCTCGGGGACCCCGAGGCGCTCTTCGAGCACCACCTCGCCGCGCTGGCGGGCGTGCTGGGCCTCGCCGGCTGACGGCTGACGGGTTATCGGCCCAGCCGGGGTCGTGTGCCTGAGGCAGCGGTATTTCGATGCCTGGGGCACACGACTCGGTGTCCGCGATGGGGCCTCGGTCGGCGTCGTCGGGTTGTGTGCCTGAGACATCGGAATTCCGATGTCCCAGGCACACGACCCCAGGGCCGCCGGACTCAGGGCCGCCAGGCCCGGGGCCGCCAGACCTCAGGCGTCCTTGACCTCGCAGATGACCTCGCCGTTGGCGACGGTGGCGCCGACCTCGGCCTTGAGGCCGGTGACGACACCCGCCTTGTGGGCCTTGAGGGGCTGCTCCATCTTCATCGCCTCGATGACGACCACGGCGTCGCCCTCGGCGACCTCCTGGCCCTCCTCGACGACGACCTTGACGATGGTGCCCTGCATGGGGCTGGTGACCGAGTCGCCGGAGGCCGCGGCGCCGGCCTTCTTGCCGGCCTTGCGGGCGGGCTTCTTCGGACCGGCCGCGGTGGCACCGCCGCCGAGGGCACCGACGCCGGCGGGCAGGACGACCTCGACGCGCTTGCCGCCGACCTCGACCACGACCTTCTGGCGCTCGCCGTCCTCGTCCGCCTCGCCGGCGGTGCCGGAGAAGGGCTTGATCTGGTTGTCGTAGTCGGTCTCGATCCACTGGGTGTAGACGTCGAAGGAGCCCTCGCCCGACGGGTTCGAGGCGCCGACGTACGCCGGGTCGGAGACGACCGAGCGGTGGAACGGGATGACCGTGGGCATGCCGTCGACACGGAACTCGTCGAGCGCGCGGCGCGAGCGCTCCAGCGCCTGGGTGCGGTCGCGGCCGGTGACGATCAGCTTGGCGATGAGGGAGTCGAACGAGCCCGGGATGGTCTCGCCGTTCTCGTAGCCGCCGTCGACGCGGATGCCGGGGCCCTGCGGGGGAGCCCACTCGGTCAGCGTGCCGGGGGCGGGCATGAAGTTCGCGCCGCCGTCCTCGGCGTTGATGCGGAACTCGATCGAGTGGCCGCGGATCTCCGGGTCGTCGTACCCGAGCTCCTCGCCGGCGGCGATGCGGAACATCTCGCGGACCAGGTCCAGGCCGGTGACCTCCTCGGAGACGCAGTGCTCGACCTGGAGGCGGGTGTTGACCTCGAGGAAGGAGATGGTGCCGTCCTGGGCGACCAGGAACTCACACGTGCCGGCGCCGTAGTAGCCCGCCTCGCGCAGGATGCGCTTGGACGACTCGTACAGCTCGCTCATCTGCTCGTCGGACAGGAACGGCGCGGGCGCCTCCTCGACCAGCTTCTGGTTCCGGCGCTGCAGCGAGCAGTCGCGGGTGGATACCACCACGACGTTGCCGTGCTTGTCGGCCAGGCACTGGGTCTCGACGTGGCGCGGCTTGTCGAGGAACTTCTCGACCAGGCACTCGCCGCGGCCGAAGGCGGAGACCGCCTCGCGGACGGCCGACTCGTAGGCGTCCGGGATCTCCTCGATGGTGCGGGCGACCTTGAGGCCACGCCCGCCGCCGCCGAAGACCGCCTTGATGGCGACCGGCAGGCCGTTGTCCTTGGCGAAGGCGACGACCTCGTCGGCGTCCTTGACCGGGTCCTTGGTGCCGGGGGCCAGCGGCGCGTTCGCCTTGTCGGCGATGTGCTTGGCCTTCGCCTTGTCGCCGAGGGCCTCGATGGCCTGTGGCGAGGGGCCGATCCAGATCAGGCCGGCGTCGAGGACGGCCTGGGCGAAGTCGGCGTTCTCGGCGAGGAAGCCGTAGCCGGGGTGGACGGAGTCGGCGCCGGAGCGCTTCGCGACGTCGACGATCTTCTCGATCACCAGGTAGGAGTCACCGGGCGTCGAGCCGTCGAGGGAGTACGCCTCGTCGGCCAGTCGGACGTGCAGGGCGTCGCGGTCGGGCTCGGCGTACACCGCGACGGAGCCGATACCGGCGTCCTTGCACGCGCGGATCACGCGAACCGCGATCTCGCCACGGTTGGCGATGAGAACCTTCTGCAACGGCTTGATCTCGGGCACGCAACTCTCCTCGTCGGTTCGGCTGACTCGAGCCGCTGGGCAGTCTAGGGCGCCTCGGCATCCTGCTCGCCCGCGGACCCCTATGTGGGCAGGTAGGAGCAGGCAGGTACGACGAAGGGGCCGGCCTCGGATCGACCGACCCCTTCGGGTGCTGACAGTTGGCTGTCCCGGCTCAGGAGCCGGGCCGGTAGACCATCAGGAAGACGATGACGGCGTACAGCAGGGCGATGACGCCGCCGCAGGCCGCGACCTTGCCGGTCGCCGAGCCCAGGGAGCCGGCGGCCGAGCCGCCGGTGATCGCGTTGGTCGCCTGCTTCAGGGCGGGGACGACGACGCCGAAGAGCAGGCCGAGGGTGACCAGCCAGATCACGATGGACAGCCAGATCCACACGTCGCCCATGTCGCCGGCGACCTTGTGGGTGTGCGGGTCCTTGGCCGACATCAGGCCGAAGCCGAAGAAGACCACGACGATCGAGGCGTAGCCGTAGATCGTCAGTGTGCGCGCCGCGCTCGCGGTCGCCGAGCCGTCGGCCGTGCGGAGGCCGCGCGAGGCGGTCGTGGCGGCACCGACCAGCGGGCCGATCGCGAAGATCGCGGCGAGGAGGTGCAGCGCGAGCATGATCTTGAACATGGACCCGAGGGTACGCCGGGGCATCGGCCGCGGTTCCGGCGGCCGCCAGGGGTTAACAATCGTTAACCACCCGCGCTAGTCTGCGGCGCATGAGCTTTGAGCTGTCGCGTGAGCACGAGGAGTTCCGGCGTACCGTCCGCGGCTTCGCGGAGGACCGGATCGCGCCGCACGTGGCGGCCTGGGACAAGGCCCACCACTTCCCGACCGAGGTCGTCCAGGCGATGGGCGAGCTCGGGCTCTTCGGGCTCACCGCGCCCGAGGAGTACGGCGGCGCCGGGCTCGACCCCGAGGACGGCCCGTTCACCTCGCTCTGCCTGGCCATCGAGGAGCTCGGCCGCGTCGACCAGTCCTTCGGCATCACCCTCGAGGCCGGCGTCGGGCTGGGCATCAACCCGATCCTGACCTACGGCACCGAGGCGCAGAAGCAGGAGTGGCTGCCCGATCTGGTGAGCGGCCGCATGCTCGCCGGCTTCGGCCTGACCGAGCCGGGGGCCGGATCCGATGCGGGCGCCACCAAGACGCGCGCCGAGACCGACTCCTCGACCGGCGAGTGGATCGTCGACGGCGCCAAGCAGTTCATCACCAACTCCGGCTCCGAGATCACCAAGCTGGTGACCGTGACCGCGCGCACCGGCCTGCGCGACAACGGCAGCCCGGAGATCTCCACGATCGTGATCCCCTCGGGCACGCCCGGCTTCACCGCGGAGCCGGCGTACGACAAGCTCGGCTGGCACATCTCCGACACCCATCCGCTGACCTTCGAGGACTGCCGGGTGCCGGCGGGCAACCTGCTCGGCGAGCGAGGCCGCGGCTACGCGCAGTTCCTCGCCACCCTCGACGACGGCCGCGTCGCGATCGCCGCGCTGGCCGTCGGCCTGATCCAGGCCTGCGTCGAGCTGTGCGTCGAGTACGCCCTCGACCGGCAGACGATGGGCGGGCCGATCGGGCGCAAGCAGGGCGTGGCCTTCCAGGTCGCCGACCTCGAGGTCAAGCTGCACGCCTCGCGGATGCTGACCTACCGCGCCGCCGCCATGAAGGACGCGATGCTCGGCGGATCCGGACCGTCGGTCAAGGACTTCAAGCAGGCCGCGTCGGTCGCCAAGCTCTACACGTCCGAGGCGGCTATGGACGCCACCCGGATCGCCACCCAGGTGTTCGGCGGCTACGGCTTCATGGAGGAGTACCCCGTCGCCCGCTTCTACCGCGACGCCAAGATCCTCGAGATCGGCGAGGGCACCTCGGAGGTCCAGCGGATGCTCATCGCGCGCGGCCTCGGCCTGCCGGTCGAGTAGCCGTCGAGTAGCGTGCTGGCCGTGCCCCCGTTCGTCCTGGCGTCGCAGTCGCCTGCCCGCCTCGCGACCCTGCGCAGCGCGGGTCTCGACCCCGCGGTCATCGTCTCGGGGGTCGACGAGAGCCAGGCCGACGGCCTTCCGCCGGTCGAGCTCGCGCTGCGCCTGGCAGAGCTAAAGTGCGCCGCCGTGGTGGGGCGCGACGCCGTGCCGGAGGCCGCGCTCGTGCTCGGGTGCGACTCCGTGCTCGAGCTCGACGGCGCCGTCCTCGGCAAGCCGCGCGACGCCGCCGACGCCACCGCGCGCTGGCAGGCCATGCGCGGCCGGTCGGGTGTGCTGCACACCGGCCACTGCCTGACCGACACCGGCACCGGTACGACGCTCTCCGCGTCGGCCGAGACGACGGTGCACTTCGCGGACGTGACCGACGCCGAGATCGCGGCGTACGTCGCGACCGGCGAGCCGCTGCGCGTGGCGGGAGCCTTCACCGTGGACGGTCTCGGTGGTGGCTTCGTCACGCGCGTCGAGGGGGACCACCACAACGTCGTGGGGGTGAGCCTCCCTCTGCTGCGCGACCTCGTGCGGCGGCTGGGACATGACTGGACGGCCCTGTGGACGGCGCGCGGCTGAAGCCGGCCCGCCGCACCGCAGCGGTCGCCCGCGTCGTACTCCTCGTGGGGGCGCTGACGGCCGCGCTCGCGGGCGCCGTACCGCCGTCGTCGGCGGCTCCCCGGCACGACCGGCCGCTCGGCAGGCCGGTGACGGCCTCCGCATCGCCGCGGCAGGCGCCGCTGCTCGGCTCGGGCCGCTACGTGACGCGCATGCCGGGCAACAGCTCGACGTACCTGCGGCTGCGGAGGACGGCGCCGGGCACGACGCTCCACGTCGGCGCCACGATGACCGGCCACGGCCACTCGATCGGCGAGGGCTTCGACCTCGAGGTCGGCACCCGGCCGGGCGGCGGTGACTGCGGCAGCGCGGTCGCGTTCCGCCCGACGCTGCACGAGCCCGCGCCCGTCCTGTACGCCGCCACCTCGACCTGGTCGTCCTCGTCGCGCAACCCGTGCACCAGCAGCCGCACGCTGTATGTCCAGATCCACCCGCCGAGCGACATGGCCGACGCGCACCGTCAGCTGCAGCTGTGGGTCTACGAGGAGCCGCCGGTGGACGACTCCAGCATCTCGCTCCTCACGACGCCCACACCGTCCACCTGGGGCGACATGACGCCGGAGGCGCCGAAGCCCGCCCGCCCCGCGCGCACGATCGACCGCGCGCCCGTGGTGGGTGACGGCACCTACGCCCTGAGCCTGAGGCCCGGGGACGACGACTTCCTGGCGGTCCCGATGGGCTGGGGCGACAGCCTTCGCGCGCAGATCGACACCGAGCTGCCGGCCTCCGCCGATCCGAACGAGCCAGGTCTCACCCTCGACGTGCTCGGTCCGGTGCTGGACACCGCCGACACCGGTGACCTCGGCGCCGACCCGTCGATCGGCCCCACCCGTGACCGGCGGGCCTACCGCACCGGGGTGATGACCCAGACGATCTCCTACGTCAACCGCGAGTCCGTCGACCCCGGCGTCAACGGAGCCGACCTCGCCGGCATCCACTACGTCGCGCTGAGCTACCAGCCGACGAGCCACGCCGCGGCGCTGCCGGTCCGCCTCACCCTGCAGGTGATGCCGAGCGACAGCCCGGCCCCGATCTACCGGGACGTGCACGGCGTGCACCCGCCGCGGGCGGACTCGCGGCTCGTCGACGGATCGCTGGCCAAGCCGCCGCCGCACCGTGCGGCGAGCCGTCCGGAGAGCGCCTTCACGCCGCCGAGCGGGCTGCCCTGGGGCACCATCGGGCTCGTGGTCGCCGGGCTCGTCGCGCTCGGCGGCGTCGTCGAGCTGGTCGTGCGCTGGCGGCGGCGCAGGTCGGCCCGGCGCTACCGCGGGCGCCACCGCGACTGATCGCGGCTCACAGCCGGGCGAGCGCAGCCTTCAGCGGGTCGAGGCCGATCGAGCCGAGATCGAGGGCCGCGGTGTGGAACGCCTTCAGGTCGAAGGAGTCGCCGTGGCGGGCCTTCGCGTCGGCCCGGGCCTCCAGCCAGATCCGCTCGCCCACCTTGTACGACGGCGCCTGGCCCGGCCAGCCGAGGTAGCGGTTGACCTCGAAGCGCACCTGGCCGTCGTCCATCCGGGTGTGCGCGCGCATGAACTCCAGCACGCGGTCGGCGTCCCACACCTCGCCGCCCCGCCAGCCGAACGGGTTGTCGGCGGGGATGGTCAGGCCGAGGTGGACCCCGATGTCGACGACCACGCGGGCCGCCCGCATCGCCTGGTTGTCCAGGAAGCCGAGCCGGTCGCCGGGGTCGGCGAAGAAGCCGAGCTCGTCCATCAGCCGCTCGGCGTACAGGGCCCAGCCCTCGCCGTGGCCGCTGACCCAGCAGAGCAGGCGCTGCCAACGGTTGAGCAGGTCGGCGCGGTGGACGGCCTGCGCGCACTGGAGGTGGTGGCCGGGGACGCCCTCGTGGAAGACCGTCGAGGTCTCGCGCCAGGTGGAGAACAGCTCCTGGTCGTCGGTGAAGGAGAACCACATCGTGCCGGGGCGGGAGAAGTCCTCGGTGGGCGGGATGTACCAGGCGCCGCCGTCGTTGATCGGCGCGACGCGGCAGGCGATCGTCCTGATCGGGTCGGCGATGTCGAAGTGGACGCCGTCGAAGGCGGCGACGATCTCGTCGGCGCGGCCCTGCATCCAGTCCTGGAACGCCTCACGGCTGCCGAGGTCGCGCGCCGGATCGGCGTCGAGCGCCGCGACGGCGTCGTCGATGCTGCCGCCGTCGACGATGCGGCCCGCGGTGGCCGTCATGTCGTCCTCGATCCGCTTGAGCTCCTCCCAGCCCCAGGCGTAGGTCTCCTCGAGGTCGATCCGCGCGCCCAGGAACTCCCGCGACGCGAGGGCGTAGTGCTCGCGGCCGACGCCGTCGCGCTCGCGGCCGCGGGGGAGCAGGTCGCTCTCGATGAACCGGCCCAGCTCGGCGTACGCCGACGAGGCTGCTGCCGCCGCCTTGTGGAGGCCCTCGCGCAGGCCGTCGGGGGCCGCCGCCACGACGCCCTTGAAGTAGTCGCCGGCCTTGCCCTCCTGGCCGGTCCAGCCGCGCAGCTGCGCCGCGATCTCGGAGTACTGGCGCTGGGCGGACACCCGGCCCGCCGCGGCCTCCTCGGTCAGCGTCGTGCGGTAGCCCTCCAGCGCCTCCGGCACGCCGGACAGCCGGTCGCCGACCGCCCGCCAATGGTCGTCGGTCTCGGTCGGCATGATGTCGAAGACCTCGCGCATGGCGTGGGCCGCGCTGCTGATCACCGACATCTGGCTGCGCTCGAGCCGAGCGTCCGCGGCCTCGACCTGCAGGCCGACGCGCTCGAGGAAGGCGTCCTTCGCCACCTGCTCGCGCTCGTCGGCCGGCGTCAGCGCGCTCACCTCGGCCAGTGCCCGACGGGCGAGCTCGTCGCCGGCGTCGAA
>WQZX01000101.1 GCA_009780515.1 Nocardioidaceae bacterium
CTGTCCATCAGAATCAATCAATTGCCGAAACATACACAGGCAACCCCACAAAGAGGCCACCCACACAAACATTCACACAATCAAAATGCATGACACACTGTTGAGTTCTCAAACATCAGACGCGCCCGCGTGTCTCGCCGGTGACCCGGCGCCCGTTCGCGGGGCAACCTGCACAACGTTACCCACGTTGCAGTACTCGGTCAACTTGCGGTGACCCTGCCCTCCGGCAGTCGGCCGCCAGCATGCGAGAACCCCTCGAAGACTCGGGGGGTTCGGCCGCTCGCTGCGACATCGAGAACATTACGGCATGGCATCCCGGCGTACAAATCGGGGGTGCCTTCGGGCGTACGGAGGGGGTTACTACGCGTGCACGAGCGCCGGCCGGGCCTCGCCGACGAGCGTGCGGAGGGTGTCGAGCTGCTCGGCCACACGCACCGGCGCGGTGCCGCCACGACCGTCCCTGGAGGCGACCGAGCCCTCCACGGTGAGCACGCTGCGGACGTCCGGCGTGAGGTACGGCGAGATCTCGGCGAACTCCTCGTCGCTCAGCTCGTCGAGCTCGACCCCCCGCTCCTCGCAGCGACGCACGCAGGCGCCGGCGAGCTCGTGGGCGATCCGGAACGGCACGCCCTGGCGGACCAGCCACTCCGCGATGTCGGTCGCGAGCGAGAAGCCCTGGGGCGCGAGCTCGGCCATCCGCTCCACGTTGAACACCAGCGTCGCGACCTGACCGGTGAAGGCCGGCAGCAGCACCTCGAGGGTGTCGACGGAGTCGAACACCGGCTCCTTGTCCTCCTGCAGGTCGCGGTTGTACGCGAGCGGAAGTGCCTTCAGGGTGGTGAGCAGCCCGGTGAGGTTGCCGACCAGACGGCCGGCCTTGCCGCGGGCCAGCTCGGAGATGTCGGGGTTCTTCTTCTGCGGCATGATGCTCGACCCGGTCGACCACGAGTCGTGCAGCGTGACGAAGGCGAACTCCTTGGTCGCCCAGAGGATGACCTCCTCGGCGATCCTGCTGATGTCCACCCCGATCTGGGCGTTGACGTAGGCGAACTCCGCGACGAAGTCGCGCGACGCCGTCCCGTCGATCGAGTTGGCGGTCGACCCGGTGAAGCCGAGCTCGCGTGCCACCAGCTCGGGGTCGAGGCCGAGGCTCTGGCCCGCCAGCGCCCCCGAGCCGTACGGCGAGTCCGACTCGACGCGCGCCCGCCAGTCGGCGAGCCGGGCGACGTCGCGCGACAACGCCCAGGCGTGGGCGAGCAGGTGGTGGGACAGCAGGACCGGCTGCGCGTGCTGGAGGTGGGTGCGTCCCGGCATGATCGCCGGCCGCTCCCCCAGGTGTCGTTCCGCCTGCGCGGCGAGCGCCTCGATCAGGTCGAGCAGCAGGCCGCTGACGACCCGCGCGTGGTCGAGCAGGTAGCTGCGGAACAGCGTCGCGATCTGGTCGTTGCGCGAGCGCCCGGCGCGGATCTTGCCGCCGACGTCCGTGCCGACCTCGTCGATCAGCAGCCGCTCGAGCGCACCGTGGACGTCCTCGTCCGACGGGTCGGGCAGCAGCTCGCCGGCACGGTAGCGGTCGGCCAGGACGTCGAGGCCGCGGTGGAGCTCGGCCTCCTCCTCGGGGGTGAGGAGCCCGGCGGCACCGAGGGCCTTCGCGTGGGCGTGGGACCCCGCGATGTCGTACAGCGCGAGGCGCCAGTCGAAGTGGGTCGAGAGCGACAGCGCCTCGAGCTCGGGCGAAGGTCCACCTGCGAAGCGGCCGCCCCAGAGCTTGCCGCCCTGGGTCGTGCCGGCGCTCTCGTTGACGCGCTCGGTCATGCGTTGCCTCCAGCGGTCACGGCGTCGATCGCCAGTTGAAGTGTGTCGGGAAGGTCGGGGGCGACCGCGGTGCCGTCCGCGCGGAGCTCGTCGGCGGTCCACCAACGGGCGCCGAGGATGTTGCCGACCTCGCCCGCCTCGAGCTCGTCGAAGCTGACCTCGACGTCGTCACGCAGGGCCATCGCGAAGAAGTGGTTGTCGCTGACGTAGCGCTGGCCGTCCCACCAGAAGGGGTGCGTCGCACGGAAGAGCGGACCGACGAGCGCGTCGGTGTCCACGACGATGCCCGTCTCCTCGCGCATCTCGCGCACGCCCGCCTCCGCCAGGGTCTCCCCCGGCTCGACGGCGCCGCCGATGCTGACCCAGTGGAGCTGGCCCGGCCGCCCGGGATCCTGGCCCTGCAGCAGCAGGACCCTCCCGGCCGGCGAGACCGGCAGCACGCGAGCCGCGACCCGGTGGATCGCGCCGGCGTCGTACGACGCAGAGCCCGTCGCCATCAGTCGGTCCCGAACTCCATGGCGGCCTCCTCGAGCGCGGCCTCCTCCTCGCCGGTGAGGCTCGGGTCGATGGCGATCCTCTCCGCGCCGCCGGCCGGCAGCTCGCCGAAGAGGGTGCCGTTCTCGACGACCAGCGTTCCCTGGTCCATCGGCTGGGCGGCGTACATCTCGAGCTTGGAGCGCGAGTCGGCGATGTCGAGGTTGCGCATCGTGAGCTGGCCGATCCGGTCGGTGGGCCCGAAGGCGGCGTTCTCGACGCGCTCCATCGAGAGCTTGTCCGGGTGGTAGGAGAAGTTGTCGCCCTCGGTCGCGAGGATCGTGTAGTCCTCGCCGCGCCGGAGCCGGAGCGTGACGGTCCCGGTCACCAGCGAGGCGATCCAGCGCTGGATCGACTCGCGCACCATCAGCGCCTGCGGGTCGAGCCAGCGTCCCTCGTACATCAGGCGGCCGAGGCGACGGCCCTCGTTGTGGTACATCGCGACGGTGTCCTCGTTGTGCACCGCGTTGACCAGCCGCTCGTACGACGCCCACAACAGCGCCATGCCGGGCGCCTCGTAGATGCCGCGCGACTTGGCCTCGATGATGCGGTTCTCGATCTGGTCCGACATGCCGAGGCCGTGACGGCCGCCGATCCTGTTGGCCTCCATGACCAGCGCGACCGGGTCGTCGTACGACGTGCCGTTGATGGCGACCGGACGGCCGGCCTCGAACATGACCGAGACGTCCTCGGTCGCGATCTCGACCGACGGGTCCCAGAACTTCACGCCCATGATCGGCTCGACCGTCTCGAGGGAGACGTCGAGGTGCTCGAGGCTCTTGGCCTCGTGGGTGGCGCCCCAGATGTTGGCGTCGGTGGAGTAGGCCTTCTCCTTGGAGTCGCGGTAGGGCAGGCCGTGCTCGACCAGCCACTGGCTCATCTCGTCGCGACCGCCGAGCTCACTGACGAAGTCGGCGTCGAGCCAGGGCTTGTAGATGCGGAGGTCCGGGTTGGCCATGAGGCCGTAGCGGTAGAACCGCTCGATGTCGTTGCCCTTGAACGTCGAGCCGTCGCCCCAGATGTCGACGCCGTCCTCGTGCATCGCGCGGACCAGCATCGTGCCGGTGACCGCGCGGCCGAGCGGCGTGGTGTTGAAGTAGGTGCGGCCGCCGGAGCGGATGTGGAACGCTCCGCACGCCATCGCGGCGAGGCCCTCCTCGACCAGCTCGCGACGGATGTCCAGCGCGCGGGCGATCTCGGCGCCGTACTGCTTGGCGCGGCCGGGCACGCCGGAGATGTCGGGCTCGTCGTACTGGCCGATGTCGGCGGTGTAGGTGCACGGGATCGCGCCCTTCTCACGCATCCACGCGACGGCCACCGAGGTGTCCAGGCCGCCGGAGAAGGCGATGCCGACGCGCTCGCCGGCCGGGAGGGAGGTGAGGACCTTGGACAATTGCTTACTCGCTTCCTTCTGCAAGTGCGGTGAACTTCTTCGCCAGGGCGGCGCCGCCGGCGGGGTCGCGGCCGATGACCAGGACGGTGTCGTCGCCGGCGATGGTGCCGAGCACGTCGGCCAGGTCGGCCTTGTCGACGGTGCTGGCGAGGTACTGGGCGGCACCCGGTGGGGTGCGGAGGATGACGAGGTTCGCGCTTCCCTCCGCACTGACCAGCAGCTCGCTCGCCAGGCGGGACAGCCGGTGCGAGGTCGCCGCGGTCTCCCCCGCGACCGGGTTGCGGTCGCCGCCCTCGGCCGGGACGGCGTACACCAGGGCGCTGGAGGCGGCCCGGACCTTGATCGCGTCGAGCTCGACGAGGTCACGGCTCAGCGTGCCCTGGGTCGCCCGCACGCCGCGCTCGGCGAGCAGGCCCGCGAGCTGCGACTGGGAGTGCACCTCCTGGCCGACGAGGATCTCGACGATCATCTGCTGCCGGGCGCTCTTGGTCAGCGGCGTCAGCGCATGCTCACTCATCCGGCTCCACCCCCCGCCGCTCGTACAGCCAGGCCATCACGGCCTTCTGGACGTGCCGGCGGTTCTCGGCCTCGTCCCACACGACGCTCTGGGGACCGTCGATGACCTCGGCGGAGATCTCGTTCTCGCGGTACGCCGGCAGGCAGTGCAGCGCGATCGCGTCCGGCTTGGCGTGGGCCATGAGCTCGGAGGTCACGGCGTACGGGCTGAAGAGGACGCGCCGGTCGGCGGCCTCGTCCTCCTTGCCCATCGACACCCAGGTGTCGGTGACCACGACGTCGGCACCCGCCACGGCGGCCACCGGGTCGTCGGTCACGTGGACCGAGCCACCGGGCATCGCCTCGGCCTGCACCAGCACCCCGGCGTCGGGCGCGTAGCCCTCGGGGCACCCGAACACGACGTGCATCGCCGCCATGGTGCCGGCGAGGGCCCACGAGTTGCCCATGTTGCAGGCAGCGTCGCCCAGGAAGGCGACGGTCAGCCCGGCGAGCTCGCCCTTGTGCTCCTGGATCGTCAGGAGATCGGCGAGCAGCTGGCAGGGGTGGAACTCGTCGGTGAGCGCGTTGATGACGGGAACGCCGGACATCGCGGCCATCTCCTCGACGGCCGCCTGCGCGAACGTGCGCCAGACGATCATCGACGCCTGCCCGCCGAGCACCCGCGCGACGTCGGCGACCGACTCACGTCGGCCGATGCCGGCCAGGCCGCCGTCGACGACCAGCGGGTTGCCGCCGAGCTCGGCCGTGCCGGCCGCGAACGACGTCTGCGACCGCAGCGTCGGCTTGTCGAAGATCATCGCGACGGTGTGCGGGCCGGCCAGCGGCTTGGCGTCGTACGGCGTGGCCTTCATCGCGGCGGCGAGCGCGAGGAGCTCCGCCTGCTCCTGGGGCGAGACGTCGTCGTCGCGCAGGAAGTGCCTCATGGCCGCTCCTCCGAGGCGGCGTCGAGGATGCCCGGCCAGGCGGCCACGAAGCCGTCGATGTCGGCAGCCTCCACCACCAGCGGCGGCGCGAAGCGGATCCGGTCGGGGCCGGTGGCGTTGATGATCCAGCCGGCGTCCTGCGCCGCGGCGACGACCGCCGGCGCCTCGACGCCGGCCAGGGTCAGACCGACGAGCACGCCGCACCCGCGGACCTCGACGACCCTGCTGTCGGCCGCCACCCCCGCGCGGAGACGCTCGCCCATCTCGACCGCGTGCGCCAGCAGGCCGTCGGACTCGATGGTGTCGATGACCGCGAGCGCGGCGGCCGCCGCGACCGGGTTGCCACCGAAGGTGGTGCCGTGGTTGCCGGGCTGCAGCAGCGACGCCGCGGGGCCGTAGCCGATGCAGGCTCCGATGGGTACGCCGCCGGCGAGCCCCTTCGCGAGCGTGACGATGTCGGGCACCACCTCGGACGGGTGGCTCGCGAGCCAGTGGCCGGTGCGGCCCATGCCGCTCTGGACCTCGTCGAACCACAGCAGCGCGCCGTGCTCGGCCGTGATCCTGCGGGCGGCGACCAGGAACGCCGTCTCGGCCACGTTGACGCCCGCCTCGCCCTGGAGCGGCTCGATCACGACGGCCGCGGTCTCGTCGTCGACGGCAGCGGCGAGTGCGTCGGCGTCGCCGTACGGGACCCAGGTGACGTCGCCGGGGAGCGGCTCGAAGGGCTCGCGGTAGGCCGCCTTCGAGGTCAGCGCCAGGCTGCCCATGGTGCGGCCGTGGAACGCGTCCTCCATGGCCACGATGCGCGTGCGGCCGGTGAGGCGGGTCATCTTGAACGCGGCCTCGTTGGCCTCGGCACCGGAGTTGCAGAAGAAGACGCGGCCGTCGGCGCCGGGCGCAGTCAGCGCTAGCAGCCGCTCGGCGAGCTCGACCTGCGGCACGCTGGCGAAGAAGTTCGAGATGTGGCCGAGCCTCTGCAGCTGACCGCTCACCGCGCCGACGAGAGCCGGATGGGCGTGGCCGAGCGTGTTGACGGCGATGCCGCCCAGGAAGTCGACGTACTCGTTGCCGTCGACGTCGCGGACCCGGCAGCCCTGACCGCTGTCGAGGACGAGCTTGGGACGGCCGAACGTGTTCATCAGCGCGCCGGAGTAGCGCTCGAGCCACGCGTCCTGCGTGTTGGTCTCGCTCACTGGCCGACCTCCCTGGCCTTGCGGGTCTTCGTGGTGACGCCGGGAAGCACCTGGGTGCCGACGCCCTCCTTGGTGAACAGCTCCAGCAGCACGGCGTGCGGCTCGCGACCGTCGACGACCGTGGCGGCCGGCACCCCGCCCTGGACCGCCTCGAGGCAGGCGCCCATCTTCGGGATCATCCCGCTCGCCAGCGACGGCAGGATCCCCTCGAGCGACTCGGGGCTGATCTCGCCGATGACCTCCTCCGGGTCGGGCCAGTCGAGGTAGAGGCCCTCGACATCGGTGAGGACGAGCAGCTTCTCCGCGCCGAGTGCGACGGCGAGCGCGGCCGCCGCCGAGTCGGCGTTGACGTTGTGCACGGCGCCGCTGGTGTCGGGCGCGACGCTGGACACGACCGGCACGCGACCGGCCTCGATGATGTCGAGCACGGCCTCGGGACGTACGTCGACGACCTCGCCGACCAGGCCCAGGTCGACCTCCTCGCCGTCGACGGTGACGGTCGCCGGCTCGGCGGTGAACAGCCCGGCGTCCTCTCCGGAGAGACCGACCGCGAGCGGACCGTGGTCGTTGATGAGGCCGACCAGCTCGCGCTGGACCTGCCCCACGAGCACCATGCGTACGACGTCCATCGCCTCGGGCGTGGTGACGCGCAGGCCGCCGCGGAACTCCGACTGGATCCCGAGCCGGTCCAGCATCTGCGAGATCTGCGGACCGCCGCCGTGCACGACGACCGGCTTGAACCCGGCGAACCTCAAGAAGGCGATGTCCTCGGCGAACGCGCGCTTCAGGTCGTCGTCGGTCATGGCGTTGCCGCCGTACTTCACCACCACGATCTTGCCGTGGTAGCGCTTGAGCCACGGGAGGGCCGCGGCGAGGGTGCGTGCCTTCGCCGGGTCGGGCTTGCCCGGGTCGTGGGGCTCGGTCTCGATCTGGATGCTCATGTCTGCGCTCCGTTCAGGAGATTCAGGAGGAGTAGGCGCTGTTCTCGTGGACGTAGGCGTGGGTCAGGTCGTTGGTCCAGACCGTGGCCTCGGCGTCGCCGGACTTGAGGTCGATGGTCACCGTGACTTGACGCGGCTCGAGGTCCACGCCGGTGGGATCCTCGGACGGGCCCGAGTTCCTGCACACCCACACGTCGTTCATCGCCACGTCGAGGTCGGCCGGGTCGAAGGCGGCGCTCGTCGTGCCGATCGAGGCGAGGACGCGGCCCCAGTTGGGGTCCTTGCCGAAGACGGCGGCCTTGAACAGGTTGCTGCGCGCGACGCTGCGGCCGACCTCGACGGCGTCGTCCTCGCTCGCCGCGTTGACGGTCCTGATCGAGATCTCGTGGTCGGCGCCCTCGGCGTCGGCGAGCAGCTGCTTGGCCAGCGAGGTGCAGACCTCGGTCAGCGCCTCGGTGAGCTCCTCGGCCGTCGGCGTGACGCCCGAGGCCCCCGACGCCATGACCGTGACGGTGTCGTTGGTCGACTGGCAGCCGTCGGAGTCGAGCCGGTCGAAGCTCACCCGCGTCGAGGCGCGCAGCGCCGCGTCCAGCTCGTCGGCGGGTACGACGGCGTCGGTGGTGATGACGACCAGCATCGTCGCAAGAGCCGGGGCGAGCATGCCCGCGCCCTTGGCCATGCCACCGATGGACCAGCTGCCCTGGTCGGTGGTGCGCTCGACGACGACCTGCTTGCTGACCGAGTCGGTGGTCATGATGGCGTGCGCGGCGTCGTCGCCGCCGTCGCCGGACAGCTTGTCGTGCACGGTGTGCACGCCCGCGAGCAGCACGTCGCGGTCGTTCTTGAGACCGATCAGGCCGGTGGAGCAGACCACGACGTCGATCGCGCCGATGCCGAGCGTGGAGGCGACCTCCTCGGCCACCCGGTGCGTGGTCACGAAGCCGTCGGCGCCGGTGTAGCAGTTGGCGCCGCCGGAGTTGAGGACGACGGCCTTGACGACGCCGTCCTTGACAGCCTCCTCGCTCCACAGGACCGGGTTCGCCTTGCACCGGTTGCTGGTGAAGACGCTGGCCGAGTCGAAGCGCGGGCCCTGGTTGACGACCAGGGCGAGGTCCTTGTTGCCGTTGGCCTTGATGCCGATGTGCTCGCCGGCCGCGAGGAAGCCGGCGGGATGAGTGATGCTCACGTTGGGGAACCTTTGCGTCAGGAGAGGTGGGACGGGACGGCGGGGGCGACCTGGTGACCCGTTCGTCGCCACGCCTCCTCGGCCCGGTCGGCCTCGGCGGTCGGCACGAGGATCCAGTCGGTGTCGTAGGTCGACACGGTCATGATCGGGATCCCCGCCTCGGCCAACGGGCCCAGCAGCGTCACCAGCACGCCGACCTGGTCGAAGGCCAGCTCGTCGGTCACGCAGAAGGCCGTGAACGGCTTCTGGTGCGGGATCTTCCTCGGGACGTTGCGGCCCGCGCAGATCAGCGACGTCTCCGCGGCGGTCGCGGTGATCGAGAACAGCGAGGACGACTCGGCCCACTCAGGAACCTCCGCCCCCGGCGCGAGGCGTACGACGGCCAGGGTCTCGGGGTAGCGGGCCAGCGAGAAGGTGGCGCTCACGGGGCCACCCCCACCGTGGTCAGGCCCGTCGTCTCGGGCAGCCCGAGCGCGAGGTTCATGCACTGGACGGCGGCGCCACCGGTGCCCTTCGCGAGGTTGTCGATCGTGCCGACCGCCACGAGCCGACCCGCGGTCTCGTCGACGGTCACCTGGATGTGCACCGCGTTCGAGCCGAGGACGCTCTGGGTCTGGGGCCACTGACCGGGTGGCAGGACGTGGATGAACGGCTCGGCGTCGTACGCCTCGGTGTAGGCCTCGTGCGCCTGCTCGGCGGTGACGCCGTCGCGCACCGGTGCGCTGCAGGTGGCGAGGATGCCACGGCTCATCGGGACCAGCAGCGGTGTGAAGCTGACCTTGAGGTCGGCGTCGGTGAGCCGGCCGAGGTTCTGGGTGATCTCGGGCGTGTGGCGGTGGACGCCGCCGACGCCGTACGCCGACGCGCTGCCCATGACCTCGCTGCCGAGGAGGTGCGGCTTGGCCGCCTTGCCCGCGCCGCTGGTGCCGGACGCGGCGACGACCACGACGTCGGGCTCGACGAGACCGGCCTCGATCGCGGGCGCCATCGTCAGCGACGAGATGGTCGGGTAGCAGCCGGGGACCGCGACCCGCTTCGTGCCGGCGAGGCGGTCACGCAGACCGGGCAGCTCGGGCAGGCCGTAGGGCCAGGTGCCGGCGTGGTCGGAGCCGTAGAACCGCTCCCACTCCCCCGCGTCCTCGAGCCGGAAGTCGGCACCGCAGTCGATCACGACGACGTCGTCGGCCAGCTGGGCCGCGATCGCGCCCGACTGCCCGTGGGGAAGGCCGAGGAAGACCACGTCGTGCCCGGAGAGCACCTCGACGGTCGTCTCCTCGAGCACCCGGTCGGCCAGCGGCACCAGGTGGGGCTGCAGCGCACCGAGCCGCTCGCCGGCGTTGCTGCCGGCCGTCACCGCCCCGATCTCGACCTCGGGATGACCGAGGAGGAGTCTCAGCACCTCACCCCCGGCGTACCCGCTCGCTCCGGCAACGGCCACCTTCACCTTGCTCATATGCATAACTATAGCGCGTCATGCATATTCATGTGAAACGGTTCCGTGCTGCGGCCGGCGACGACCAGTACCCCAGGTGCTGGATTCCATGAGCCGCGCCGCACGGCCGGACCGCAAGCTAGCGCTGGACGGCTCCGGTGAGCTCGGCGGCACGCGCGACGGCCGCGTCACGGGCCGCCCCGGTCTGCTTCTCGGTCAGCGTCGCATCCGGGGAGCGGAACCGCAGCGCGAAGGCCAATGACTTCTTGCCCTCGCCCAGCTGCTCGCCGGTGAAGACGTCGAAGAGCCGGATCGACTCCAGCAGCTCGCCCGCACCCTCGCGCAGCGCAGCCTCGACGGCGGCGACCGTCACCTCGGCGTCGACGAGCAGCGCGACGTCCTCCTTGGCCACCGGCATGGTCGAGAACACCGGACCGGGACGTACGGCGGGAGCCGCTGCCATCAGCAGGTCGAGGTCGATCTCCAGCGCGGCGGTGCGCGCGGGCAGGCCGAGCTCGCGGCAGACGACGGGGTGCAGCTCGCCGGCGTGGCCCAGGACCTCATCGCCGGCGCGCAGCTCGGCACAGCGACCGGGGTGCCAGGGCGCTCGCGTGCCCCGGACGGTCTCGGTGCGCACGCCCAGCTCGTCGGCGAGCCGGCGGACCAGGCCCACGGCATCGGCCCAGGTCGCCGTACGACCGGCGCCCCACCAGCCGGC
>WQZX01000102.1 GCA_009780515.1 Nocardioidaceae bacterium
CTCGACCACCCGCCGGCCGGCGACGGCGCCCGACCGAAGACCCCCTCGTCCCGTAGCTGCTGTCGATCGCAACCCAAGCGCCGCGCAAGAAGGTCCCACCGGCCAACGACTCAGGCTGCCCGACCGACGGGCTGCGCGCCACCGACGACGGTGGCGCGCAGCGGAGGAGTCAGAGGTCGACGGAGAAGTACCGCGTCTCCTGGAACTCCCGGATGCCGTCGCGGGCACCCTCGCGGCCGATGCCGGACTGCTTGACGCCACCGAAGGGGGCGGACGGGTCGGAGACGAGGCCGCGGTTGACGCCCACCATGCCGGCCTCGATCCGCTCGGCGAGCTTGAGGCCGTCCTGGAGCCGCCCGGCGTAGAGGTACGCCGCCAGCCCGAACTCGGTGTCGTTGACCTGGCGCAGCATGTCCTCGGTGTCGGTCCACGTGACGATCGGGGCGACGGGTCCGAAGATCTCACCGGTCAGGATCTCGGCGTCGGGGGCGACGTCGGTGAGGATCGTCGGGGCGACGTACCAGCCCTCGGGCGCGCCGGCCTGGTGGGCGATGGTGGCGCCCGCGGCGACCGCGGTGTCGAGGATCGCGCGAATGCCCTTGGCGGCCTTCTCGGTGATCATCGGGCCGACGTCGCTGCCGTCGGCGGCCGGGCCGACGGAGAGCGCCTCGACGGCCTTGCCGAAGCGGGCGACGAAGTCGTCGGCGACGTCGGCGTGGACGTAGAACCGGTTGGCGGCGGTGCAGGCCTGTCCGCCGTTGCGGAACTTCGCGATCATCGCGCCCTTGACCGCCTCGTCGAGGTCAGCGTCGGCGGTGACGATGAAGGGGGCGTTGCCGCCCAGCTCCATGCCGGCGTTGACCACCCGCTCGGCGGCCTGCTTCAGCAGGTTGCGGCCGACCGGGGTCGAGCCGGTGAAGGAGATCATCCGCACCCGCTCGTCCTCGAGCCAGGCCGAGACCAGGGAGCCGGAGTCGGAGCTGGTCACCACGTTGACGACGCCGTCGGGGCAGCCGGCCTCCTTCATCAGGTCGGCGACGGCGAGCGCGGTCAGCGGGGTCTCGCTGGCCGGCTTGAGCACGACGGCGCAGCCGGCTGCCAGCGCCGGCGCGATCTTGCGGGTGGCCATCGCGGCCGGGAAGTTCCAGGGCGTCACGAGCGCGGCGACGCCGACGGGCTGGTGGGTCACGAAGGTGCGCGCGCCGGACGCCGGCGCGACCGAGTAGTCGCCGTCGCTGCGCACGGCCTCCTCGCCGAACCAGCGGAAGAACTCGGCGGCGTACGCGACCTCGGCCTTGGCGTCGGCGAGGCTCTTGCCGTTCTCGGCGCTCATCAGCGCGGCGAGCCGGTCGGTGTCGGCGACCATCAGCTCGTAGGTCTTGCGCAGCACCTCGCCGCGCTCGCGCGGCGTCGTGTCCGCCCAGGCCCGGAAGGCGGCGGCAGCGGCGTCGACGGCGGCGCGGGCATGGTCCGGGCCCCCGTCGGCGACCTGCGCGACCGTCCTCCGGCTGGCCGGGTCGTGCACGTCGATGGTGGCGTCGGTCGTCACCGACCGGCCGTTGATGCGCAGGCCGGTGTCGACGCTGGCGATGGCAGGTCCGAAGTCCTCGGTCATTTCGTCTCCTCGAAGATCCGCTCGAGCAGGTCGAGCGCCTCGGTCAGTAGGTGGTCGGGGATGGACAGCGGCGGCAGGAAGCGCAGCACGTTGCCGAACGTCCCGCAGGTCAGCACGATCAGGCCCTGCCGGTGGGCGGCCGCGGCGACCTGCGCGGTCAGCGCGGCGTCCGGTTCGGTGGTACCCGGCTTGACGAGCTCCACCGCGATCATCGCCCCGCGGCCACGGAGGTCGCCGAGGCGCGGGTCGTTCGCCTGGACGGCCCCGAGCCGGTCGAGCATGGTCTTGCCGATCGAGCGCGCCCGGTCGACGAGCCCCTCGGACTCGATGGTCTCGAGGACGCCGAGCGCGGCCGCGCAGGCGAGCGGGTTGCCGCCGTACGTGCCGCCGAGGCCGCCGCCGTGCGGCGCGTCCATGATCTCGGCGCGGCCCGTCACGGCCGAGAGCGGCAGGCCGCCCGCGATGCCCTTGGCCGTCACGATGAGGTCGGGTACGACGCCCTCGTGCTCGCAAGCGAACAGATCCCCGGTGCGGGCGAACCCGCTCTGCACCTCGTCGGCGATGAACACGACGTCGTTCGCGCGACACCACTCGACCAGCGCGGGCAGGAACCCCGGGGCCGGTACGACGAAGCCGCCCTCGCCCTGGATCGGCTCGATCACGACGGCGGCCAGGTTGGCCGCGCCGACCTGCTTCTCGATGACCTCGATCGCGCGCTTCGCGGCCGTCGGGCCGTCGAGCCCGCCGTCGCGGAACGGGTAGGACATCGGCGCGCGGTAGACCTCGCCGGCGAACGGGCCGAAGCCGGACTTGTAGGGCATCGACTTCGCGGTCAGCGCCATGGTCAGGTTGGTGCGGCCGTGGTAGGCGTGGTCGAACGCCACGACCGCCTGCTTGCCGGTGTGCGACCGCGCGATCTTGACGGCGTTCTCGACCGCCTCGGCACCGGAGTTGAACAGCGCGGAGCGCTTCTCGTGGTCGCCGGGGGTCAGCCGGTTGAGCGCCTCGGCGACCTCCACATAGCCCTCGTACGGGTTGATCATGAAGCAGGTGTGCGTGAACGCCGCGACCTGCTCCTGCACCCGCTCGACGACCTTCGGCGCGCTGTTGCCGACCGTCGCCACGGCGATGCCGGAGCCGAGGTCGATCAGCGAGTTGCCGTCGACGTCGACCAGCACACCGCCGCCCGCCGCCACGGCGTACGCCGGCAGCGTGGTGCCGACCGCGCGGCTCACGGCGGCGTTCTTGCGCGCGGCGAGCTCGAGCGATCGCGGGCCCGGGATCTCGGTCACGAGGCGTCGCTCCTGGGGGAGCGACGGGCCGCCGGCCGTGTCGGTCATGGCATCTCCTTCGATGGGTGGGGAGGACCCACGCTAGTCCTGCCCGGAAGCCGCCCGAAAGGAGTAGGCCTCCCGACCCCGACGGTGCGAGAATCAACGGGTGCTGGGCATCACCGACCTGTCGACGTACCTCCTCGGTCTGGTGCTGATCATCCTGCTGCCGGGCCCGAACTCGCTGTACGTCCTCTCCGTCGCCGCGCGCCGCGGCCCCCGCAAGGCGTACGCCGCCGCGGCCGGTGTCTGGACCGGCGACGCGATCCTGATGGCGCTCTCGGCGGCCGGCGTCGCGTCGCTGCTGAAGGCGAACGCGGTCGCCTTCGACGTGGTGAAGTTCGTCGGCGCGGGCTACCTCGGCTGGCTGGCGTTCACGATGCTCCGGGCCGCGTGGAAGACCTGGCGAACCCGCCGCGACACGGTGCTCGCCGCCGCGGCCGGGGTGAGCGTCGAGGAGCTCGAGCGCCCGTACCGCCGCGCGCTCGGCATCAGCCTGCTCAACCCGAAGGCGATCCTGTTCTTCATCGCGTTCTTCGTGCAGTTCGTCGACCCGAGCTACCCGCGGCCGGTGCTGTCGTTCCTGTTCCTCGGCACGCTCCTCGAGATCGCCAGCGCGGCGTACCTCTCGACGCTGATCTTCAGCGGGGTCCGGCTCGCCGAGGTCTTCCGCCGCCGCCGCGCGCTGTCCGCGGCCGGCACCTCCACCGTCGCCACGGTCTTCCTCGGCTTCGCGGTCAAGCTGTCGCTGGCCCACGCCTGATGGCTCCCGTCGGGGTGGTGCTGGCCGCCGGCCGCGGTCGGCGGTACGGCGGCCCGAAGGCGTTCGTGCGCACGGACTCGGGCGAGACCTGGCTGGAGCGCACCTGCCGGGTCCTGCTCGACGGCGGCTGCGGCTCGGTGCTCGCCACGCTGCCGGCCGGCAGCGACGATCCCGGGCTGGCAGGCGTGAGCGCCGTACCCCTGGCGACGGAGGGGCTGAGCGACTCCCTCGCCGGCGCCCTCGAGTCCCTCGAGCCGGACCGGCCCGCCGTGGTGATGCTCGTCGACCTGCCCGACGTCACCGCCGCCGTCGTACGACGGGTGCTCGGGGCGGTCGACACCGAGGACCCCGCCGTCCTGGCTCGCGCGACGTACGACGGCCGCCCGGGCCACCCGGTCGTGATCGGCCCGGCCCACCTCGGGCCGCTGCGGGCCGACCTCGCGGGCGACTCCGGCGCGAACGCCTACCTCCGCGCCCACGGCGCCGCACAGGTCGAGTGCGGCGACCTCGCCACCGGCGAGGACGTCGACCGGCCCCGGTGAGGGCTACATGCTCTGCGCGCCGTCCTTGATGGCCTCGCGGAGCCGGGGGTAGGTGCCGCAGCGGCAGATGTTGCGGAGCGTGTCGAGGTCGGCGTCGGTGATGTCTCGGCCCTCGGCACGGACGCGGTTGACCAGGTCGACGGCCGCCATGATCTGGCCGGGCTGGCAGTAGCCGCACTGCGCGACGTCGTGGTCGAGCCAGGCCTGCTGCATCGGGTGGAGGTCGGCGCCGACCGTGGCCGGCAGCCCCTCGATCGTGGTGATCTCGTCGTCGGCCGTGATGTCGCCGACCGGCACCGAGCAGGGGTTGAACGCCTTGCCGTTGATGTGGCTGGTGCAGGCCTTGCAGACGTTGAGCCCGCAGCCGTACTTCGGCCCGCGGATGCCGAGGATGTCGCGCAGGACCCACAGCAGGCGCACGTCGTCGGGTGCGTCGACGGTGACCTGCTTGCCGTTGACCGTGAAGGTTTGCTGAGGCATCGGGCTCTCCGATCAGTAGTTGGTCAGGCCGTCGGTGGGCGACTGCGGGATCGGCGGGACGGTCGGCATCGGGTCGAAGAACAGCGGCGCGCTGTGGTTGATCGGGAACTCGGTCGGGACCTTCCCCGTCGCCCGGGCGTACGCCGTGGCGACCGCCGCGGCACTGGCCGGGACGCCGAGCTCGCCGGCGCCGCCTGGACTCTCGCTGGTCGCCGGCATCACCACGACCTGGACGTCGGCGGGGACGTTCCACTCGCGCGTGTACGCGTAGTTGTCCCAGCTGCCCTCGAGGAAGTAGCCGTCCTTGAGGTGCAGCGACGAGGTCAGCGTGATCGCGATGCCGTCCATGATCCCGCCCATCATCTGGGCCTCGAGGCCCTTGGGGTTGATCGGGAGGCCGACGTCGACGGCGAAGACGACCTTGGTGACGCGAGGGCCGGTGACGCCGTCGCGGACCTGGCGGTTGACCGTCGCCGGGGTGCAGTCGATCTCGACCAGGCAGGCGGAGACACCGTGGTACTCGTTGTGGATCGCGATGCCCTGCGCGGTGCCGGCCGGCATCGACCGACCCCAGTCGCCCACCTCGGCGACCTTGTCGAGCACCGCCGCCGAGCGCTTGTTGTAGGCGAAGCTCTTGCGGAACGCGAGCGGGTCCATCTTCATCATCGCGGCGAGCTGGTCGACCGTGAGCTCACGCGCGACGGCGGCGTTCGGCGAGTAGATGTTGCGCATGCTGCCGGTGTTGAAGCCGCCGTCGACCTCGCTGAGCAGCTGGGTGGTGACGCCGAAGTTGTAGTGCGTCGCCTGGCTCAGCGCGAAGACGGTCTCGGAGAAGCCGATGTCGCCGACCGGGAGCTTGGCTGCCGTCGCGGTGATGATCTCGCCGAGGCCGTGGCCCCAGTCGGTCTTGACGCTGGTGTGGCGCTGCTCCCAGGTCAGCACCTCCTTGCCGAGCACGGTCGCCCGGACGCGCGAGGTCGCCATCGGGTGGGCCCGGCCCTGGCGGAAGTCGTCGGCTCGATGCCACATCAGCCGGACGGGCGCGCCCATCTTCTGCGAGGCCTCGGCGGCGTCGAGCGCGGCGTCGAAGAAGAGCTTGCGGCCGAACGAGCCACCTCCGGTCACGACGTTGACCTTGACCTTCGAGACCGGCATCCCGAGCTTGGACGCGATCTCCTCCTGCGCGGTGATCGGGGACTTCAGGCTGCCCCAGATCTCCGCGCTGTCGGCGCGTACGTCGGCCACCGCCGAGTTGGTCTCCAGCGGGGAGTTGCTGGCGAACCAGAACGTGAAGTCGGTGTCGAGGGTCTTGGTCAGCAGCGGCACCTTCGGCACCAGCATCGGCAGCTGGGCCTTGCGGACCTCGGCCAGGATGTCGGCGTCGGACTTGCCCTCGGCGGTGCCGGGGCCCCAGGTGACGTCCAACGCTCGCACCGCGTCGATGCACTGACCGAAGGTCTGCGCCCGCACGGCGACGCCGCTCGCGATCGTCTCGACGTGGGTGACACCGGGCATGGCGAGCACGGCCGGCCGGTTGCCGACCGCCGAGACGGTGCCGTTGAGCGTCGGCGGCCGGCAGACCATCGTGGGCAGCGCGCCCGGGATGTCGAGGTCCATCGCGAAGACCTTCTTGCCCGTCACCGCGTCGCGCGCGTCGACGCGGTTCTGGGCGGTGCCGATGACGCTCTGCTGCGAGGTGGGCTTGAGCGTGGCCTGGACCTGCTTGGTCTCGGTGCTCGCGGCGGCCTTGGCCAGGTCGCCGTACGCGATCTTGGCGCCGTTCGGGCCGACGACGAATCCCTCGACGGTGTCGAGCGCGCTCAGCGGCACGTTGCCCAGCTGGAGGGCGGCGGCCTCGAGCAGGCGGCCGCGGGCGATGGCTGCGGCCGTCCGGATCGGGGTGTACGTCGAGTGCGTGGTGTTCGAGCCACCGGTGAGCTGGTTGAAGATCAGCTCGGGTCGGGCCGGGGCGAGCGTGACCTCGACCTTGTCCACGGCTATGTCGAGCTCGTCGGCGATGATCATCGCGGTCGAGGTCGTGATGCCCTGGCCGACCTCGGCGCGCGGCAGCTCGAAGCCGACGGTGCCGTCGGTGCGCAGCTCGAGGCTGATCAGGTTCGCGGTCGGCATGCCGGCCGCGGTCAGCATGTCGCTCAGGTCGAAGATCTCCGCCGGGCCACCCACGGACGGCACCGCGGCGCTCGCCGGCTGCTTGTCGACCGTCTCGTCGAGCCCCAGCCGTACGGCGACCGCCAGCGTCGGTGCCGCGACGAGGTAGCCGACGAAGCGGCGTCGGCCGAGCGACGGCGGCGAGGCGGCGACCGACGGGTCGTTCGTGGTGATGGCGGGGCGGTCCTCGTCGCGCTTGCGCATCCGAGACTCCGATCTGGTGCGGGAGCTGCACCGGGCGTCGGTGTGATGACTGCCACGGATCGTATCCCTAACCGTGGTTATGTCCATCGACCACCACAAGCTCCTGGGTCGCCCGGGTCATCGCGACGTACCTGTCGACCCCGCCCTCGATGCCGGTGCCGAACCGATCGGGGTCGACGAGCACGACGAGGTCGAACTCCAGCCCCTTCGCCAGCTCGGGCGTCAGCACGCTCACCCGGTCGCGGTGCCGTGCCAGGTCGGCGATCTCGGGCGAGGCGGGGTCGACGGTGATCACGCACGCGACGCCCTCGTCGCGGCCGGCCAGCCATCCGGCGACCACGTCGCCGAGCTCGGCCGCGCCGGCCTGCCTCACGGGGACGCCCGTGCTGCGGACCGAGGTGGGCACGTTGGCGTCGGGCAGCACCGCGCGGATCACCGGCTCGGCGGCGGTCATGACCTCCGCGGGCGTTCGGTAGTTGATGGTCAGCGAGGCCACCTCGACCCGGCTCAGGCCGACGCGCGCCAGCCGCTCCTGCCAGGACTCCGTGAAGCCGTGGCGGGCCTGGGCACGGTCGCCGACAACGGTCAGGCTGCGCGACGGGCAGCGGCTCAGCACCGTCCGCCACTCGGCGTCGGTGAGCTCCTGCGCCTCGTCCACGACGACGTGCGCGAAGGGACCGGCCAGCAGGTCGGGGTCGTCGCGGTCGACGACGTCGCGATCGACCAGGGCGCCCTCGAGATCGGCGACCTTCAGCATCGACATCACCATCATCTCCGAGTCGTCCGAGGCGACGAGGTGCTCGACGACCTGGGCCCGGTCCTCCGCCTGCGCGGCGATCGCGGCCTCACGACGCTGCCGCCGGCGCGAGGCGTCCGGGTCGCCGAGCCGCCGCCGGGCCGCGTCCAGCAGCGGCAGGTCGGACACGGTCCAGGCCCGCGGGTCGTCGCGGCGGAGCAGCGCGCGCTGCTCGGGCGTCAGCCACGGCGCGCACATCCGGAGGTACGCCGGCACCTCCCACAGGTCGGCCACGAGGTCGTACGGGTCGATCAGCGTCCAGGCCTTGTCCAGCTCGGCGGCCAGGTCGTCGTTGCGCGCGAGCGCCCGGCGCAGCGCGTCGTGGTCGACGTCGAGCTCGGGGTCCTCCTCGGCCAGCCTGCGGCCGATCACCGCGACCAGCCCGTCCCAGATCTCGTCGCGCGCCTCGTTGTGCGGCGCGTCCGGGTCGGCGGCCTCGAACGCCTCCTCCCAGTCCGCCGGCACCAGCCGTACGTCGCCCCACGGCGTCTCGACGTCCACGAGCTGCGCGGGCCGCTCCTCGTACAGCCGGACGGCCGGCTCGATCGCGTCGACCATCGCGGCACGTGCCTTCAGCCGGGCCACCTCGGGATCGGTCTCCTCGGGGAGGTCCGCGGCACCGGGCACGAGGTCGCGCAGCGTGCAGGTCTGGACGCCCTCCTCGCCCAGGCTGGGCAGCACGTCGGCGACGTACGCCAGGTAGGGCTGGTGCGGGCCGACGAAGAGCACGCCGCCGCGCCGGTGGCCGAGCCGCGGGTCGGCGTACAGGAGGTACGCCGTGCGGTGCAGCGCCACGACCGTCTTGCCCGTGCCCGGGCCGCCGTCGACGACGAGGGCGCCGCGCGAGCCCGCGCGGATGATGGCGTCCTGGTCGGCCTGGATCGTGCCGAGCACGTCGCGCATGCGGGCCGAGCGGCTGCTGCCGAGGCTGGCGATGAACGCCGACTGGTCGTCCAGCGCGGCCCCCGGATGGGCGAGCGCTTCGGCGGTGAAGACCTCGTCCCAGTAGTCGGTGATCCGACCGCCCGTCCAGCGGTAGCGGCGCCGGCTGACCAGGCCCATCGGGTCGGCGTGGGTCGCCCCGAAGAACGGCTCGGCCGCCGGCGAGCGCCAGTCGACCAGGAGCCGGCGGCCGTCGCGCGCGGTCAGGCCGAGCCGGCCGACGTACACCGGATCGCCTTGCTCCGGCACGACCCGGCCGAGGCACAGGTCGAGGTCGAAGCGGCGCAGAGTGCGCAGCCTCGCGGTCAGCCGGTGCACCTCGAGGTCGCGGTCCATGGCCTCCTGGCCCGACCCGCCCGCCTCCCGCCGCATGTCGGACAGGCGCCGCTCGAGGTCGGCGGCCGTCTCGGCGAGCGAGGTCGCGATCGCCGCGAAGTGCTCCTCGTCGGCGACGATCAGCTCCGGGTCGGCCTTGGCCGATCGCCGGGCGGGCAGGTCGAACGCGCTGGCCTCGGCCACGGGTGGATCAGCTCCCTCGGGGCTGGTGGCGCGCGGCCCTCCGCGGCACGCCGGAGCGGGGATTCTGACGCCTCGAGGGGGCCTTGCCGCAAGCCCCCCTCTCCGCTATACCTTGGAAGTGGAGGGCCCGCGGCGGGCCCTCCACGCATGTCCGGCGGTGTCTATCCGTCCAGCTCCTCGGCCAGCACCCGGACGTGGTTGTGCTCGGGGTCCTTCGCCGCGTGGACGAGCGTCACGACGCCGTGCTCGGCGCAGCGCTCGCGCAGCACGGCGAGCGCGGACGACCCGGCCAGCTCGGCCCGGTAGCGCTCGACGAACTCCGCGAACCGCTCCGGCCGGTGACCGAACCAGGTGCGCAGGTCCGGCGACGGCGCGACGTCCTTCATCCACTCGTCGAGGACGGCCGCGTCCTTGCGCACGCCGCGCGGCCAGAGCC